>JAJVID010000203.1:11082-17156 GCA_022072205.1 Acidobacteriota bacterium | reverse complement strand
CGCGCGGCTCAAGTCGGCGATGACTACCAGATGATGCGGCTTGCCGTCCTGGCGGAACACGCTGCGGCGCATTCCCCATCTTCCGGGGCCTTGCGCGAAAGAGCCGGGAAACGTCCGCTGCAACGTTCGCGCGGATTCGCCTTCCAGACAGTCGGACAGGCGCAGTTCCTCGGCGGTGCGGCCGAGCAGTTGTTCGGCGGGACGGTCCAGCAATCGTTCGCCTGCGCGATTGACCAGACGCAGTTTCTGTTCGCTGTCGAACGCGAAGACGGCGACTTCGATTTCCGACATCACCGTGCGGGCCAGCGCGGCGGCTTCCATCGCGCCCAGTCGCTGCGCGCGCAAGGTCGAGCCTAAGGCGTTGACCTCGCGCACGACATCGCCCAGCGGATCGTCTTTTTTCGTGGCGCGCCCGCGAATCGAATAATCGCCTTCGCGCAATGCGGCCAGCAGGTTCGACAACGTTTGCAGCGGCGTTATCACGCGTTCGCGCACGGCGAAAGCGCAACCAAGCCAGAAGCCGACGATGAAGACCGTCAGCGTCCATTGTGTCTTCGTATCAAAATTGCCTCGCCATAGCAGGATCAACGCTACCAGCGCGCCGGGCAATCCGGCGAGAACCGTAAGCAGCAAAATCCTTTGATCGAAATTGAGCGGTTGAGGCTGAAAGGCGCGCGGCAGCGGTTTGACCGCGACTTTCTGCTCTTCGGGCTGGGCGTATTGCAGAATGCTGAAATGTGCGGATTGCGGATTGCGGATCGCGGATTGCGAATCTTCTGATTGCGGATTGCGGATTGCGGATTGCGGATTGTCAGCAGGCGCAGTAACTATCGCAATCCCGTCACTGTCGGATTGTGGATTGGCGGAAACAGGCATATCCAAATTTTGTCGCGAGCTTTTTATAGAACGCGGACGCCAGATTTCAAATCCGCAATCCGCAATCCGCAATCCGCAATCGTCAGAGTCCGAATTTTTCCAATCGGCGGTAAAGCGCGCTGCGGCTCAGCCCCAGCGCTTCGGCGGCTTTGCTGACGTTGCCGTCGAAGCGGGCCAGCGTCTTTTTGATCAGATAGCATTCGACTTCTTCGAGGTTCATGTCTTCGAGCCGCGCCGAACTTTCCGAAGATTGATAGAGGCCCAGGTCGCTGGATTTGACGATTGTGCCCTGCGCCATCAGCACCGCGCGTTCAATGGCGTGATCGAGTTCGCGTACGTTGCCGGGCCAGGGATGATCGGCCAGAACCTGCATCGCCGCGCCGTCAAACGTCGTGACCAGTTTGCGGTAACGCTCGGAGTGTTGCTTCAGAAAATGGGCCGCGAGCAACGGGATGTCTTCCCTGCGGTCGCGCAACGCGGGCAATCGAACCTCCACGGTGTTCAACCGGAAGAGCAAATCCTGACGAAAGCGTCCGGCGGCGACTTCGGCGAACAAATCGGCGTTGGTGGCCGAGATGATCCGCACGCTGACTTTGCGTGTCTTGGACGATCCGACGCGCTCGAACTCGCCGGTTTCAAGCACGCGCAGGAGTTTGGCCTGCTGCGGCAGAGAGATGTTGGCTATCTCGTCAAGAAAGAGCGTGCCTTCGTCGGCCATCTCGAAGCGGCCCACGCGGTCGGTCTTGGCGTCGGTGAACGCGCCTTTGATGTGGCCGAACAGTTCGCTTTCAAAAACGCCTTCGGGCAATCCGCCGACGTTGACCGTGACCAGAGGGCGATTCGAGCGATGCGAGATCGAATAGAGAGCCTGCGCGATGACGCCTTTGCCCGTCCCGTTTTCGCCGGTGATCAAAACGTTGGCGTCGGACGGGCCGACGCGCGTGATCATTTGCAGCACGGGCTGCATCGCGGGCGCCTCCGCGATCAGGTTCGCCACGCCCTGATTCCGCAGCAACTGGTTTTCGGCTTCCAGGCGTTGCCCCTTGCGCAGCGCCTTGCTCAATTCGGCCTGCGTCCAGAGGATCGAAAGCAGCCGCTCGTTCTCCCACGGCTTCTGGACGAAATCGCGCGCGCCTCGCCGCATCGCTTCGACGGCCACGTCAACGCTGCCCCAGGCGGTCATCACGACAACCGGAAGCGTCGAATCAATCGCGCTTATGCGCGTCAGCAGATCGAGTCCTTCCTGGCCCGAAGTGGTGTCGCGCGTGTAATTCAAGTCAATCAGCGCGACGTCGAAATCGCGCGATTCGATGGCCGACATGATTTGTTCGGGCGAGGTGGCCGTGTCTATCTGGAAGCCTTCGCTTTTGAGCAACAGGCGCAGGGCTTCGATCACGTCCTGCTGATCGTCGGCGATTAAAACTTTAGGGTTCGATGAGCGAGTTGAATTCATACAAGCTTGTTACATCAATTGATGCTAAAATTCGGGACGTTCTTGAGAGCGACAATCCCCGGCAAGGAGGCGGAATCAATGCAAATCATCAGCCCCGAATTTCGTGATTTGCAGCAACAGGTTGTCGAACTGCGTGATCGTTTGTCGAAAGCCGAAGGCGAGATTCAACAATTGAATCGAACGTCTTCAGATACCACTCGGCAAACCATCTGGCAATTTGTGATCTTCACCATCACGATGGCCGGTGTGGTTATCGGCGCTTTGAATTATCAAACCAGCGCGTTGAACCGCCAGCTCGACGCGCGCCTCGGCATAACCGACCAGAAAATAATTGATCTGGAAAAGCGCCTTGAGATGGCGGAAAAAAATCTAAACGCTCGCTTCGAGGACTTGAAACAGGAAGTCCGCAGCCGTAAGTGACGTATTGACGGTAGAGCGCCGCGCGCTATTCACTCTTTGACCAACCATCCATCAGCCAGATTGATAACGCGGTTGCTATATGTCGCGTTCTGTTCCGAATGCGTCACCTGCACAATCGTCGTCCCTTCGTTATTCAAACGTTTGAACAACTCCATGATCTCCTTGCCCTGCGATGAATGCAGGTTGCCGGTCGGTTCGTCGGCCAGGATCACTTTCGGGTTGGCGATCACGGCGCGCGCGACGCCTACAAGTTGCTGCTGCCCGCCTGAAAGCTGGTTCGGATACAAATCCTTTTTGCCGACGATTTGAAACTTGTCCAGCACGTCGCCGACGATGGCTTCGCGTTCGGACTTCTTGATGTCGCGGTACGAGAGCGGGATTTCAAGATTCTCGTAAACCGTCAGATGATCCAGCAAATGGTAGCTCTGAAAAACGAAGCCGATGTTTTTGTTGCGGACTTCGGCGCGCTGCTTCGCGTTCAATTTGTGAATCGGATGATCCATGAAATAGAACTCGCCGCTCCAGCCGGAATCGTGCATGCCCATGATATGCAGCAGCGTTGATTTGCCGGCGCCCGACGGCCCCATAATCGAAACGAACTCGCCCTCCTTGATTTCGAGCGAGACGCGGCGCAGCACGTAATATTTCTGAATCCCCTGCGGATAAAACTTCTCGATGCTTTCCATTCTGATCATTGCTAAGACTCCTGGTGAAAGTTGATGCCTGCCGCTTTGTCTTATCAAATGTCGTGCCCGCTTAGCCCAAAGACAAAAGGCTGAAGGCGTGGAGTTTAAGTGAATGAAGGGGAGATGGGAAGCGGAGAGCGTTCGATTGCGGGAAGAATTAATCCCAAAAGCGCACAGCCCACAAAATCCTGGGGCGCACACGGGCCGTGTGCGCCCCAGGAAAATTATTCGTAGCGAAGAGCGACAATCGGATCTACTTTCGCCGCCCGCCGCGCCGGAATGTAACACGCCAGCATCGCCACGCCCGCAAGCAGCAACGACACGAGCGCGAAGGTCAGCGGATCGGTCGCGCCGACTCCGAAAAGCAGCGTGGACATCAACCGGGTCAGCGCAAATGACAACGCCAATCCCGCCGCCGCGCCGATCAAGGTCAGCCGCATTCCCCGGCCCACCACCATTCCGATCACGTCGCGCGGCTTCGCGCCCAGCGCGATGCGGACGCCGATTTCATGCGTGCGCTGCGTGACGGCGTAAGCCATCACGCCGTAAATTCCTACAGCGGCCAGTAGCATAGCCACCGCCGCGAAGATACCCAGCAATAGCATGTTGAATCGCCGCGCCTCGACCGATGCGCTCATCACTTCGGCCATCGTCAGCGTTTTGGTCAAAGGAATCCGCGCGTCAATTTTCCAGACGCGGCTCTTGACCTCCTGCGTGATCGCCGCCGCGTCGCCCTGACTGCGAACGGCCAGACTCATCCAACGCTTCCACGGGCGGCCCGATTGCGGGTAGGGCGTGTAAAGCGCCGGCTCTTCAGCGCTGTCCAATCCGAAATGTTTGACGTCGCCCGCGACGCCGATGATCGTGATCCAGTTAATCTGTTCGTCGCGCGCCCAACGCACGCGTTTGCCAATCGGGTTCTGTCCCTCAAAGAAACGATGCGCAAGCGCCTGATTGATGATGCCGACCAGCGGCGCGTTTTCGTTGTCCAGCGGCGTGAAATCACGGCCAGCCACGAGCGGGATTTGCATGACGCGGAAGTAATCACCCTCGACGCTGCGCGTTTGCACCTCAGGCTCTTCGCCGGGCGATAACTGCTGCCCTTCGACCGTGAAATCGTGCGTCAGCCAGTCGCCGCTCATCGGCAGTTCGCTGACCAGCGCGGCCTGCGCGCCCGGCAGCGAATTGACTTCACCCAGCAACGCGCGGCGATATTGCGTCTGCGCCGGGATTTCGCGGTAGCGCGTTTCGGGCAACTCGATGCGCATCGTCAAAAGATTGTCGGGGTTGAAGCCGGGTTTGACGTTGCGCAATTGCCAGAAGCTTTTGATCAACAGCCCCGCCCCGGTGAGCAGCAACAGCGCCAGCGCAATCTCGCCGACGACCAGCGCGCTGCGCAGCCGGTGTCTGGCCGCGCCCGCCGAACCGCGCCCGCCTTCTTTCAACGCGTCGTTGACGTTGACGCGCGCCGCCTGCCAGACCGGCGCCAGGCCAAAGACGACGCCGGTCAACACAGAAACGCCGAGAGTGAAGAGCAGCACGCGGCCATCAACTCTGATCGTCTCCAGCAGCGGCAGGTTTTCAGGCTTCAACGCGACCAGCAAATCAACTCCCCAGATGGCGAACGCCACGCTGACAGCGCCGCCCAACGCCGCAATCAAAACGCTTTCGGTCAACAACTGCCGCGCCAACCGCCAACGGCCCGCGCCCAACGCCACGCGCACGACCAGTTCCTGCTCTCGCGCCGCCGCGCGCGCCAGCAGCAGGTTGGCGAAGTTGGCGCAGGCGATCAGCAACACCAATCCGACCGCGCCGAAGAGAACTAACAACGCCGGTCTGATCTGTCCGACGATGCGTTCGCGCAGCGGGATCAGAGTCGTCTGACGCCGTTTGTTCTCCGCCGGGAAAGCTTCGGCCAGACGTTTATCAATCGCGCTCATCTCGCTTTGCGCCTGCGCGATGGTCACGCCGGGTTTCAACCGGGCGTAAGTTTGCAGGAAATGCACGCCTCGATAAACGGCGGCCAGCGGGCTGACGACCTGCACCGGCGCCCACACATCGGTTTCGCGGCGCGGCGTTTTGAAACTGGCGGGCATCACGCCGATCACGCTGTAGTTGTTTCCGCTCAGCGTGACGGTCTTGCCGATAATGCCGGGGTCGCCGCCGAATTGCCGTTGCCATAAACCGTAGCTGAGCACGGCCACGAACGGCCCGCCCCGCTTGTCGTCCTCTTCGGTGATCACTCGTCCCACGAGCGGTGGAGCGCCGAGCATTCGGAAAAAGCCTCCGGTCACCAGCCCGGCGCGCCATTGAGCAGGCTCGCCGCCGCCGGTGTAATCGAGCGGCTGTTCAACGTTGCCGCCGATCTCAGCGAACGATTGGTTCCACGCCTTGATGTCCGCCAGGTCCAACACAGATTCGTTAGATCGAAACGAAACCAGTCGCTCCGGCTCCTGATAAGCCAGAGGCCGCAGCAGCACAGCGTTGACGACCGTGAAAATCGCCGTGTTCGCGCCAATGCCCAAAGCCAGTGTGATCACGGCGACCAGCGTGAAGCCGGGCTTCCTGATCAACATCCGCGCGCCGAAGCGCAGGTCTTGCCAGAGTGTCCGCATATTTTCTCCTTGGTGATGGGAGGT
>JAJVID010000203.1:0-10982 GCA_022072205.1 Acidobacteriota bacterium | reverse complement strand
TTCTTATCCTGCGTGTAGGGGAGGTAGACGAACGGGCGCGTTTGTTCGCGGACGGTCGAATGCTTGCTGTCTTTCACTACGCCGACAATCTCAATGTCCAACTTCACGTCGCCGGCGCCGAAAGCGAATCGCGCGCCGACCGCGCTGCGGTTCGGGAAAAACTGCCGCGCTGCGGTTTCGTTGATGATCGCCACCTTCTGACTCGTAGTCACGTCGGAGCGGGTGAATTCTCTGCCCGCCATCAGCGGAACGCCCAGCGCCGCGAACGATCCGGGGCCGATCCAGTTCTTGAGCACCTGGAAATCGGCGTTTGGAATTTGCGCCGCGCCTTCGGGAGTGATGTTGCTGCCCTCGTCGTTGTTGGTGAGAATGGGAACCGTGGCGACAGCGACCGCTCGCACGCCGGGCAGCGCCTCCACCGATTCGCGCAACTGATCGCAAAACGCGACGGTCTGCTCCGGCTTGTAACCGTTCAGTTCCGGCGCGAGCGAGAAGGTGATCATGCGGTCGGTCTTCACTCCCAGATCAACGTGACGCAGATTCCACAGCGTGCGCGTCATCAATCCGGCTCCGACCAGCAGCAGCATCGTCAACGCCACCTGCGCCACGACCAGCGCCTTGCGCAAACGCGTCTGCGCCAGGCTCGCGGAAGTCGCGGCGGATTGATCCTTGAGCGCCGATGTCGTGTCGCCACGAGTCACGCGCCGCGCGGGCAACAAACCGCAGACAACGCCCGTCGCGATTGACAGCGCGAAGCCGAAGCCGAGGACGCGGAAATCAAGCCCTGAGGAAAGCCCGCTCGCGCCTGTCCCGGTATTCATCGCGCGAATCAGCGCCTCGCTGACCCAGGACGCCGCCAGCAATCCGAGCGCGCCGCCCAGAAACGCGAGCAGCAAACTTTCGACCAGCAGTTGCCGCATCAACCGCCAGCGGCTTGCGCCGAGCGCCAGCCGGATCGCTATCTCGCGCTGACGGCCCAGACCGCGCACCAGCAGCAGATTGGCCACGTTCGTGCAGGCGATCAACAGCACCAGCAAAACCATTCCGAAGAGCGCCCACATCGGCGTTCCGATGTCCCGCTGAATCACCTGCCGCCCCTGCGCGCCCGGAAGCAGTTGAATTCGCTTCGCCAGAAACCGGTCGCGCCATTCCTGAGCCGGGTTGCGAACCGTCGTCAACTGCTCCGCCAGCAACGCCTGATAAGTCGGCAGCACAGCGGCTTCGGCCTGTTCGCGCGTGAAGCCGGGCTTGAGTCTGCCGATCAAGGCCAGCCAGTAATCATTCCAATTCTCCAGCCCCTTCCAATTCGGCGTCATCTGCTCTTTCATCATCAGCGGGATGAAGACATCGGGCGCCTGTCCCACTTGCACGCCGTTGAATCCGGCGCGAGCGACGCCGACGACTGTTAATTGATGTCCGTTGATCAGCAGCGTTTGATTGAGCACGGACGGATTCTGCGCGAAACGCCGCGCCCAGTAACCGAAGCTGAGCACGGCCACCGGATGCGCTCCCGGCGTCCTGTCGTCTTCAAGGCTGAAGACGCGGCCAATCACCGGTCTCACTCCGAGCGTCTCGAAATAATTGCCGGAGACCAGTTCTCCGTCGGCGCGTTCGGTCTGTCCGCTGAAGCTGACGCTGAGCGGAATCGCGTATCGCGCCAGCAATCCGGCGAAGGCCGCGTTCTTCTCGCGCAAATTTTTGTACATCGGATATGAGAAAGATGTGGCGATGTCGCTGTCCGTAGAGCCGTGCCCGCGTATCGGCCCCGGCGACCGCAACACGACCAGCTCATCGGGCTTTTCGACCGGCAGCCGCCGCAGCATCACCTGATCCAACAGCGAGAAGATTGCCGTGTTCGCGCCGATGCCCAGGCTGAGCGTGACGACGGCGATCAACGTGAAGCCGGGTTGTTTGATCAACATTCGCGCGCCGTAGCGCAGGTCTTGCCACAGGGTTTGCATATTTCCTCCGAGCGGTCAGCCAAGACCGCGAAGTCTGGCTTATCATTCTGCAGTCTTATGCCTAAATCAGACCATGCAACATTGGTACAGAGAGACCAACCGCAGGGGGTCGCAGAGGAACGCAGAGAACGATCCAGACAGGTCTTTCCCCTGCGTACCTCTGCGCACTCTGCGGTGGGTTGTGCCAATCTTTGCTGTTCCGATTTAGTCTTGCCAGGGCTGCAACAATCACAAGCACATCAAGACAGAAGCGATTGACCCGTTATTCGCACCGCAACGCCACCATCGGATCAACCTTCGTCGCGCGCCGCGCCGGTATCCAGCAGGCCAGCAGCGTCACGCCGGCCAGCAGCAGGGCGATGGCCGCGAACGTGATCGGATCAGTCGCCCGCACGCCGAATAGCAAACTCACCATCAGGCGCGTCGCCGCAATCGCGGCCACCAGCCCGAGGCCGACGCCGATTCCCGCAAGCGACATTCCCTGCCGCACGATCAGCCGGAGCACGTCGCGCGTTTGCGCGCCCAGCGCGACGCGGATGCCGATCTCGCGCGTGCGCTGCGCCACCGTGTAAGACATCACGCCGTAAATGCCCACGCCGGCCAGCAACATCGCCACCAGGGCAAACAGGCCGAGCATCAACATCGCGAAGCGACGCCGCGCCAGCGATTCCGAGAGCCACTGTTCCATCGTCTTTACGTCGTAAAGCGCAATGTTCGGATCCAGCGTCCGCGCTTCCCGCGTGATGGCGGCTGCCACGCTGACAGGGTCGTTGGTCGTGCGCGCCGCGATGGACAACGAGCCGACGACTCTTTGCAGATGCGGCAGGTAGAGCGCGACGCGGGAATCCGCATCCAGCGCGTACTGCTTGACATTGCCCACCACGCCGACGACCGTCATCCAGGGGTTGTTGTTATCGGCTCCGCCGAATTTCAACCGCTTGCCGACAGGGTCGGCGTTGGGCCGGTAAATACGAGCCATATTCTCATCAACGACCACGATCCGCCCATTTCTACACCTCTCATTAGTCAGATTGGTTGTCATCCCGACGAAAAGATGTATATCCAAATCAGCAGAACCAACTCCCGTGCCACACCGCCAGCGCGGTTAATACCTGGCCAAAACACTGGCTAATGCTTTGATTGCCGGTGGTTGACCGGATCAGTCAGATGAAAAATCAAAAGGCAATGTGTTCATTTTTGGGATAAGCCAATCCCAAAACCGCAGCAGCAACGCTTGTAGCGAATTGGAGACAAATCTCCGAATGCGGATAAGATCGCCGGATGCCCTTCATCGCGATTTTGCAGCCTTCCATCAGAAAATTTGGCCTTCGGTCAAAAACCCGGAGCGATTACGATTGGTTGTTCGCTATGATTTCCGCGTCGGGAAAAGGAAGGGATATTATCAAAACAACAAGGAGGAAGATCACGATGAACAGCGATCACAATTCATCATCGCTCGGTCTGACGCGGCGGCAGTTTGCTCAGGCGCTCGGTCTGGCCGGCGCGTTCGGTCTGGTCGAAACGCAAACCATCATCCGCGCGCTGGCCGAAAGCAAACGCAATCTGGCTTATCTGGCCAATCGCACGGCTGGCGCTGAAGGCTCGTGGGAATTGAAGAAGATCGAGGGCAAAATGCCGAAGGCGCTCAACGGCGCGCTGATTCGCACCGCGCCGGGTCAGAAGGAAATCTTCGGCGTCAAGCTGCGTCATCTCTTCGATGGCGACGCGTTCCTCTCGCGTTACACGTTCCGCGAAGGCCGCGTCTCGCTGACCGCAAGATTCCTGGACACGCCGCAGCGGTTGGAGGAATTGAGCCTCAAGCGCATGCTTTACACCGAGGCGGGCACGCTCGCCCCGCCGCCGCCCGAAGGATACAAGCCGAAACACGGGGGCAAGAATCAGCCGAGCGTGAATATCATTCGCTGGGACGGGCGCTTTCTGGGTTTGTCTGAAGGCGGGCATCCGACGGCGATTGACGCGAAGACGCTGGGCTATCAGGGCGAATGGGATTTTTACGGGACGTTGCCGAAAGACGTGCCCTTCACCGCGCATCCGAAATTCGATCCGCAAACGGGCGAAGGTTACGCTTACGGCGTGCAACGGGGGATGAGCCTGGCGCTGAACATCTTTCGCATGGAACGCGACGGCAAATTGAAAAAGCTATACACGCTGCCGCAGCGGAATTACTTTATGATTCACGATATGCTGCTCGCGCGTGAGCATCTGATCTTCGTGATTCCGCCGGTCTATTTCGATTTCGCGCGGATGATGCGCGGCGAACGCGCCGCTCCGTTCGATCTGATCAAGTATTCCGACAAAATGCCGACCAGATTGTTGATCGTTCGCAAAGATGGATCAGGCAAGCCAATCACCGTCGAACAACCCGCCGGTATGGTCTTTCACAACGGCAACGCATTCGAGCAGAACGGCAAGCTGGTCATTGATTCAATTCTCAGCCCCGACGATTCCGTGATGAAATCGGTCGCTTCGTGGGGAGCCGATCAACCGGCGCAGGCTTCGCCGAATCACCTGACGCGACTGGCGATTGATCCGGCTTCTGGCAGCGTGGTCAACCGCACGGAGCTTGAATCCGAAGTCGAGTTTCCGCGCTTTGACGAGCGACGCATCGGCGCTGACGCGCGTTATCTTTACACCGTCGGCTGGGGCAAAGGCGCTGCGGGAACCGACACGCTGGTGAAACACGATCTGCGTCAGGGCAAATCGCAGCGCGCGCAGATCGGCAAAGCGCGGACTTACGGCGAGCCGGTCTTCGCGCCGCATCCGGGCCAGAACAGCGAAGATCGCGGCTGGTTGCTGGCGCAAGGCTATGACGGCGAGCGCGATGAAAGCTTCCTCGAAATCCGCGACGCGGGCACGATGGAGGTCGAAGCGCGCGTCTGGACAGGACAGCATTTTCCATTGGGATTTCATGGAAACTTCTACGCGGACTGAACCGCGTCTCAACCAAAACCGAACGATCAATCACCTGCTTGCGGCGATCAAGTGGGTGATTGGTCTTTTTCTGGAAGCGCTGCCGATCAACGTTGCGGCGACGGCGGCCGTTCTGGCGCTGCGATTCTGGTTTGACGGGCAATTCACGTGGCGATCATTCCTGCTCAGCGTCTGTGTGATCTTCATTTTCTCGAATTGCATCGGCATGCTGATCGCCGTCGCGATCAGCCTTGGCGTCCCGCGCCTTCCGTCGAAACGTTCCCTGCCCGGCCTGCTGCTGTTGTCGTTGTTGATCTCCGCCGCCTCCGCGCTGGGTTGTGTTATCGCCTCGCTGCTGGTGGTCGTTCTCGGCTTTTACCCGCCTGAAGAATTCCCGGCTGTAGCCAGCGGAAGCATGAAGATGGCGATGCTGATCGGGCTGATCTTCGGCCTCAGCAGCTTTTTTTATGAACGGCTGAAATCGGAGCTGGAAGCCTCGCAATCACAATTGAGCGCGCGGAAACTTGAAGAAGAACGCGCGCGCAAGCTGGCGCTGGCCGCGCAACTGTCATCACTCGAATCGCGTTTGCGCCCTCACCTGCTCTTCAACACTCTCAATTCGATCTCAGCGCTGATCCGCGAAGACCCGGAACAAGCCGAACTGATGGTCGAGCGATTGTCGGCGCTGCTGCGCTTCTCGCTCGATTCGAGCGAACGCAACACCCTGCCGCTGGCCGACGAAGTGAAGATCGTGAGAGATTATCTGAAAATTGAGCGGGCGCGTTTCGGCGGCCGGCTGCGATTCAAAATAGAAATTCCCGACAGCTTGTTGATGACCGAAGTTCCGCCGTTCTGCCTGCAAACGCTGGTGGAAAACAGCGTCAAATACGCCGTCTCGACCAAACGCGCGGGCGCGGAAATCCGCGTCGAGGCCGAATCCGACGAGCGATCCGTGAAGCTGTCGGTCAGCGATGACGGGCCAGGCTTCATGGCCGACGCGATTCGCGCCGGACACGGGCTGGACAATTTACAATCGCGTTTATCGGCGCTCTACGGAGACCGAGCGACGCTCGACATTCGCCGTGATGAACATTTGATGAAGGTGACGGTTTTGATTCCGCTGAGCGCAAAATGACTGATCGCAAGCTGAGAGTAATGCTGGTTGATGATGAGGCGCTGGCGCTCAAACGGCTCGCGCGCCTGCTCGGCGAAACCGGACGCGTCGAAATCGTCGCGCAGGAAACCGATCCTGAAACCGCGCTCTCGCTGCTTTCATCGGCTGAATGGCGCGAGCGGATTGACGCGCTCTTTCTGGATATTCAAATGCCGGCGTTGAACGGTTTTGAATTGCTGACGAGGTTGGATTGGCGGCCACTGGTGATTTTCACAACCGCTTACGACCAGTACGCGCTGCGGGCGTTTGAAGTGAATTCGATTGATTATCTGCTGAAGCCGGTGGAGCAGGCGCAGCTTGAACGGGCGCTGGGCAAGCTCGAACGGCTAATCGGAGCCGCGCCCGCCGAAGCACCGGCGTTCCGCGACGTGATTGCGCAACTCGCTGAAGCGATGAAATCGCCTCAGCCGGGCTATCCGACGCGCGTCGCGTCACGTAGCGGCGAGCGCGTCCGTTTCATCGAACTCAGCCGGATCACTCATTTTTTCGCGCAGGACAAACTGACTTACGCCGCGACCGATGAAGGCAAATACGCCGTTGACCACACAATCGCCGAGTTGGAAAACGAACTCGATCCGCAGAAATTCGTCCGCATTCATCGCGCGATCCTGCTCAATGCCGATTTCGTTGACGAGGCGCACGCGTGGTTCGGCGGCAGACTGGTGGTCAGGCTGCGTGACGCCGCCCGAACCGAACTGACCGTCGCGCGTGATCGCGTCCGCGCGCTCAAGGCCATTCTGCGGTTTTAGAGTAAGTCACTCACACCGCAACGCCGTCATCGGATCAACCTTCGTCGCCCGCCGCGCCGGAACCCAGCAGGCCAGCAAGGCCACTGCCGTCAGCGACAAGGCGATCAGCAAAAATGTCGGCGCATCGGTTGCGCTCACTTCATAAAGCAAATCCCCCAGCAAGCGTGTCAACGCAAACGCGCCCAATACGCCGAGCGCGACGCCCGCCAACGTCAGCGCCATTCCCCGCTTGAGCACCAGACGCTGGATGTCGCCTGCTTGCGCGCCCAACGCCATCCGGACGCCGAACTCGCGCGTGTTCTGGCTGACGGCGCAGGAGATTACGCCGTACAACCCGACCATCGTGATCACCAGCGCCACGACGGCGAACAGCCCGATCAACAGCGTGTTGAAGCGCGCCGGGGCAAGCGTGCGCGCGAAATATTCATCGAGCGTGCGGAAGCGAAAAACCGGCGCGTTTGGGTTGAACGCTCGCAGGCTCTCGCGCACGGCGCCGGTCAATCCGAGCGGGTCGCCGTTGGCGCGCATCATTACGGACATCGTCTCAAACGGCATCTGCGGTTGCGGGAAATAAATCTCCAGCGTCGCTTCGTCGCGCGGCCCTCTGTGTCTGGTGTCGCCGACGACGCCGACGATCTCGCGCATTCGGGTGGGACCGGCGGACGAGAAGCTCGGCTCGATGCGTTTGCCCAGCGGGTCTTCGTTCGGGAAAAGGCGTTTGGCGAGCGTTTCGTTGATGATCAGAACTGGCGGCGCGTTCAAATCGTCGCGCGGCGTGAACTCGCGCCCTTTGAGCAAAGGAATCGCCAACGTGCGGAAGTAATCAGCGCCGACCGAATGGATCAAACCCATCGGCCCGCTGCCCGGCTCTTCGACTCGCCCTTCGATTTTTAAGCCAGCGCTCGGCCCGCTGCCACTGAGCGGCAGTGTGGAAGTAACGCCGACGCTGATCACACCGGGCAGTGACTTGAGCCGCTCTTCGACCTGCTGATAAAAAGCGCCGCGTTGTTGCGGGCCGACATTCGGGCCGCCGCCCAACGCTTCGTTCGAGACGGCGAGGCTAAAGGTCAGGATGTTTTCGGTGTTGAAGCCGAGTCCCGCGCGCTGCAATCGCATCAGGCTTTGCAGCAGCAAGCCGCCGCCGACCAGCAGCACGAGCGCGAGCGCCACTTCAAAAATTACCAGCAGGCTGCGCGCGCCGCTCAAACGCGCGCCTGCGCCCGCGCCACGCCCGCCTTCCTTGAGCGATTCATTCAAATTCACGCTCCCCGCAGCCAGCGCCGGCGCGCAACCAAAGAGCGCCCCGGTCAGCAGCGAGATGAGCGCGGTGAACGCCAGCACGCGCGCATCGAGCCGCGTTTCGCCAATGCGCGCGATTCCTTCGGGACTCAAAGCCACGAGCAAATCCTTGCCCCACCAGGCGAACAGCAAACCCAGCGCGCCACCCAAACCTGACAACAGGCAACTCTCGGTCAACAATTGCCGGGCGATGCGCCAACGGCTCGCGCCCAACGCCAGCCGGACGGTGATCTCTTTTTGCCGCACGATGGCGCGTTCCAACAGCAGGTTGGCGACGTTCACGCAGGCGATCAACAACACACAACCGACCGCGCCCAGCAACAACCACAGTGTCAGGCGAATGTCGCTCACCAGCGAATCGAGCAGCGACGTGACCGTTATGCCCAGGTCTCGATTGGTTTCGGGATATTGCGTGGCTTGATGGTTGGCGATGACGTTCATTTCGGCCTGCGCCTGCGCCAGACTGACGCCGGGCTTCAAGCGCGCAATGATGCGCCAGGCGCGATAACCGCGCGATTCCATAATCGAACCCTGGCCGGCGCGCTCGGCGTCACGAGCGGTCGAAGTCCAAATCAGCGTCGGTTGCGCTTCGATGGGAAAGGCGAACCGGGCGGGCATCACGCCGACGACGACATAGGCGTCGCCATCGAGCCTGAGCGCGCGTCCGATGATGTTTTGATCGCCGCCAAAATACTGCTGCCAGCAATCCCAGCTCAGAATCGCCGGACGCCCCGCGCCGCCACCACCCGCCTGATCATCTTCAGGCAGGAAAGCGCGCCCCAATAGCGGCGCAGCCTTCAGCACATTGAACAAACTGTGCGTGACCACCGTACCGCGCAAACGCACGGCCTCGCCCCGGCCCGTGAGCGTAAAGGCGCCGCCATAATAGGCCGCCATCTCATCGAAGACTTTGTTCTGCGCCCGCCAATCAGCAAAGTTGCGATGCGAAGCGTTGGACAAAGCCGCGCGATTACGTGGCGAGTTCTGTCCCAGAGCGACCAACCGCTCCGCCTCGTGAAAAGGCAAAGGGCTGAGCAGCACAGCATTGACCACACTGAAAAGCGCCGTGTTGGCGCCGATGCCGAGCGCGAGCGTCAGCACGGCGATCAACGTGAAGCCGGGTTGTTTCATCAACATTCGCGCGCCGTAGCGCAGGTCTTGCCAAAGGGTTTGCATTTTTTCTCCTTGACGATGGGAGGTATAAGAGTAAAGGGAATGATGGGACTTTTAGGAGCGAATGGTCTCCTCCTATAACTCCTATTAGCTCCCCTGTCTTCCATAAAGCCGCATTCCAATGAAACCTCATTCACAGCGCAACGCAATCATCGGATCAACCTTCGTCGCCCGCCGCGCCGGCAGCCAGCAGGCCGCGAGCGCCACCATCGCCAGCAACAGAGCTACGGTGATAAACGTCATCGGGTCGGTCGCGCCCACGTCGAACAACATGCCTGCCATCAACCGCGTTAAGCCGACCGCCGCCAGCAACCCGACCGCCAAGCCAATCAACGCCAGCGTCAGCCCCTGTTTCAACACCAGCCGCAAAATGTCAGCGCCCGTCGCTCCCAACGCCGCCCGGATGCCGATTTCGTGCGTGCGCTGCGTGACGGCGTAAGACATCACGCCGAATATGCCGACCAGCGCCAGCGCCATTGCCACCGCCGCGAAAATCATCAACAGCATCGTGTTGAATTTTTCGGTCGCCACTGATTCGTCGCGGATTTGTTCCATCGTGCGAATCTCGAAGATCGGCTGATTGGGGTCGAGCGCGGCGACTTGCGCGCGCACGGCGGCAGTCAGACTGGCCGGTTCGACGCTGCTTTTGATGACGGCGGTCATGCCGCGCTCGGGCAGTTGGAGGCTGCAAAAATAACCCTGCACGTAATCCCTCCCGCCGCTCAGACTTTCCATCTTCACGCGCCCGACGACGCCGACGACGGTCAGTACGGGATTGGTCGAATCGTGGCCTCCGAGTCGAATGGTTTTGCCGACGGCGTTTTCGTTCGGCCAGTAGCGGCGCGCGAATTCTTCATCAATCACGATAACGTTGACCGCCGCGCCGGCGCGTTCGTTTTCAGGCAGCTTGCTCAAATCGCGCCCGGCGAGATGCTGGCGGTTGTCCTGTTCGTTGAAATAACGTCCGGCCTTGAGCGGGATGCTCATCGCGCGAAAGTAATCGGGGCTGACCAGACAGGCTTCCATCAACGGCGTCTGGCCCGGCGGCGGCGCGGGTCGGCCTTCGACGGTGAACGAAGTCTGCCAGCCGTTGTTGCCCAGCGGCAGACCCGACGCGACCGACGCCGCTTCGACGCCTGGCACGGCGCGCAAACGTTCGGTCAACTGCCGCCAGAACGCGATGCGCTGTTCATCGCCGTATTTCTTTTCGGGCAGCGTGATGCTCGCGCTCCACAACCGTTCGTAAGAAAAACCCGGATTGACTTGATGCAGGCGATAAAAGCTGCGGATCAGCAAACCCGCGCCCACCAGCAACACCAACGCCGCCGCGACTTCGGTCACGACCAGACTGCCGCGCAACCATTGCCGCCCGCCGCTGTTGCCGCGCCCGGATTCTTTGAGCGTTTCGTGTACGTCGGCGCGGCTGGCCTGCCACGCGGGAATCAGGCCGAAGACCAGGCCGGTCAACAACGAGATAAGGAAGGTGAAGCCGAGCACGCGGCCATCCAGTCCGATTTCCTGCGCGCGCGGAATCGCATCGGGGCTGGCCTTGAGAATAAGCTCGACGCCCCACACCGCCAGCATCAAACCCAGCGCGCCGCCCAGCACGGCCAGCAACAGACTTTCGGTCAGCAACTGCCGCACGATGCGCCAACGCCCCGCGCCCAGCGCCGTGCGCACGGCCAGTTCTTTCTG
>JAJVID010000092.1 GCA_022072205.1 Acidobacteriota bacterium | reverse complement strand
GTTGAAATGAAGGGCAAAAGATTTTGTTTGGCGGTTTTGATCGCATTGGCGTTGTTTGCACTGCCTGTTTACGCACAACAGGGCGCGGCGCCTCAGGGCGAAGACCAGAGTGTTCCCACAGACCGGATCACGATACAGCAACTCAAGAAGATAATGGATGCGAAGGAAGATGTCGTGATCATTGATAACCGCAATGGCAGCGCTTACACCGGCAGCACGGTGAAGATCAAAGGCGCGATCCACATCACGATTGACGAAATTGAGGCGAAGGTCAAAGACCTGCCGAAAAACAAACTGATCGTTACTTATTGCACCTGACCGGACGAAGCTACCAGCGCCGGGGCGGCGTGGACATTGCGGCGGAACGGTTTCAGAAAGGTTAAAGCGCTCAAGGGCGGGTTCGACGCCTGGGAGAAGGCTGGCTATCCGGTCGAGCCGAAATAGAAATTAAAAAGCAAAAGGCAAAGATCAAAAATCAAAAGCGAAGAACTCCTCTCTTCATTTTTGATTTTTGATCTTTGCCTTTTGCCTTTTGATTTCCTGTTTATTCTTCTTCGTTAAGCAAACCACGCTCAGACAGGTCCTGGCATGTGATGCAGAAACGCACCCAGGGCAGCGCCTCCAGCCGCTTCGGGCCGATTTCGTTGCCGCAGTTGCCGCAAACGCCAAATTCCTCGTCTTCAATGCGCTGAAGCGCCTCCTCGATCTGCACCAGGATTTGCCGGTCGTTGGTTGACTGGCTGAAGAGCAGTTCCTTCGTGTATGAGTTCGAAGCCTTGTCGGCGGGATCCTGCGTGGCTTCAATGTCGGCTTCGCGTCCGTAATCCTCGGTGCGTCCGACGACGCCCACCAGAGCGGCGCGCTCCGCCATCAATCGGTCGTGGAATATCTTGAGTTTCTTTTTGTCCATCCACTCTTCTCCTCGGTCTGAAATTACCGCCGTGTGGCGGCCAGGGGAAAACTAAAACTTGTGATAAGGCAATCCCGTCAGCAAAGTAAAAGCTCGATAGACCTGCTCGGTCAAAATCACGCGCGCAAGCTCGTGCGTCAATGTCATCCGCGAGAGCGAGAGCCGCAGGTCGGCGCGTTGTTTGACTTCATCGCTCACGCCCGCGAATCCGCCGATGACGAAAGCCAGCCGTTTCGTTCCGGCCTGCCGCCGTTCGTCCACGAACTCGGCCAACTGCGGCGACGTCATCTCGCGTCCGGTTTCATCAAGCAGCGTCACGAAATCATCGCGTTCGATTGCGGAGATCAGCTTGCGGCCCTCCGCCGCAATTACACGCTTATCGTCGCCGCTTTGTTTCTCTTTCAATTCGCTCACTTCGCAAGGAGCGAAACGTTTGATCCGTTCCAGGTAATCGTCAATCAACGCGGCGCAGGCGCGGTCTCTGGTCTTGCCGATCCAAACGAAATGCAAACGCATCGGATTGCGTGTCGCGTTTTGCAGATTGCGGATTGAATCCGGCCCTCCGCGCAACGCGTTTAAATTTCAACTCTCTCGGCGTCGCGCCACAATCTCTCCAGGTCGTAAAAGCTGCGCGACTGTTCGGTGAAAACGTGAACGACGAACGCGCCGTAATCAATCAGAATCCACTCGGCGTTGCTGTAGCCTTCAGTGTGGAGCGGGCGCATTTTGACTTTCTTCAATTCCTCAGTCACAGCGTCGGCGATGGCCTGCGTCTGGCGCGTTGAAGCGCCGGTGCAAATAACAAAGTAGTCGGTGAATTCCGTGATGGCCGACAGCCGCAACACGAGTATCTCCTGCGCCTTCTTCTCGTCGGCGGCCTGTGCGGCGATCCTCACCTGATCGAGAATTTGCTGATCTTCGGAGGAAAGCGCGACGGCTTCCGATCCAATCTCGTCTTTTTCTATCTCTTGTTTCGCAACCTTTGACATTAAGTCTTCCGATACAAATCGTATTTTTCAATGTACGCCGCGACCGGCGGCGGAACCATCTCGTCAATAGAGCGCCCCTGCTCGACAGCCTCGCGGACGCCTGTCGCCGAAACATCAACTGCGACGTAATCGGTCAGGTAGATGCGTGGCGATTCCGGGTCCTCATTTGCCAAATCCCTGCTGGATGGATATGCGGCGCCGCGTAAATCCGTAATCCGTTTTTGCAATTGTGGCGCTAAGTGTCCGGCGATCCCCCCATTCCCGCCAACGTGAGATCCGGGCCGCGTTGCGACAATGACATCGTATCCGCTCAAAATCGCTTCGTACTCGCGCCAACTGGTAACGTCCCTGAACGAATCGGCTCCCATGACAAAGAACAAGCGAACGGGTTGAAGTTCGGCTTGCAGCCGTCCGAGCGTTTCAATCGTATACGGACGCGACGGCGATTCGAGTTCAATAGTCGAGACAAACATCCTCGGCGAATCAGCCGTCGCCAGCGCAAGCATCGCCAACCGGTGGAACGGAGAACTGATGTTTTGCTTGCGTTTGTGCGGCGGCGCGAAAGCCGGGATAAAGAGCATCCGATCCAGAGCAAAGGCGTCGAGCGCTGCTTCGGCCACCTTGAAATGGCCGTTGTGAACCGGATCGAACGTGCCGCCGTAAATTCCAATGCGTCGCCGCAAACGTTCCTCGCTCACAAGTTTGATTCAACAAAATGGGAATAACCGCAAACTGCTTAAGCGACTTTCGCCACCGCTTCTTCCTCAATCTCTTCTTTTCTCAATGCGTCCAGACGCCGCTCGACCGCTCGCAACAATTCCTTCAAGCCCCGCCCCGTCGCCGCCGATATCGCGCGAAATTCCAAACCTTCGCGCTCACAAAACGCCTTGAACTCCTTCAACCGATCCTGGTCTTCCTCAGAACCTGCAGGCGCCGCGTCGAGCTTTGTCGCCACCACGATCTTTGGTTTCGCCGCGACCTGGCGGCTGTACGCTTCAAGCTCTCGCGCGACGGTTCGGTAGTCGGCGACCGGGTCTTGCGCCAGACCGGAAACATCAACCAGATGCAACAGCAACTTCGTGCGCTCGATGTGGCGCAGGAAGCGGTCGCCCAATCCGGCTCCCGCGTGCGCTCCTTCGATCAGGCCGGGAATGTCCGCGACGACGAAGGTTTTGAAATCGCCCAGGTCAACCACACCCAGGTTCGGCTCCAGAGTTGTAAAAGGGTAATCGGCGATCTTCGGACGCGCGGCTGAGATGCGCGATATCAGGGTTGATTTGCCCGCATTGGGCAATCCCACCAACCCGACATCGGCGATCAGCTTGAGTTCGAGCGTGAGCCAGAGTTCCTGGCCCTGCCGGCCTTCCTCGTGGCGGCGTGGGGCGCGATTGACTGGGGAGGCAAACTGGGCATTACCGCGCCCGCCGCGTCCGCCCGCGGCGATCAGAATTTTTTCTCCGGGGAGAGTGAAGTCGTGAATGACATCGCCGGTCGCGTCATCCGTGATGACCGTTCCTACCGGCACTTGCAGGGTGATGTCTTCGCCGTTCGCTCCGTGACGCTTGGCGCCTTCTCCGTGTCGCCCGCGTCCGGCTTGATGTTCAGGGTTATAGCGGAAATGGAGCAGCGTGTTCATGCCCTCGGTTGATTCGACGTAAACCGATCCGCCATTGCCACCATCACCGCCTGAAGGCCCGCCGCGCGGCACGAATTTTTCGCGACGGAAAGCCGTTACGCCGTTACCGCCGTCTCCGCCTCTGACGTGAATTTTCGCGCGGTCAATAAACATCGGTGGTCAGTGATCTGCGGCTGGTGGCCGATCAGAAAACCTTCTTTACCAGCCACTGTCTACCGCCCCCTTACCGCTCCGTCTGATTTCCCTGCTCTATTGCTCTTGGGGATAAACGCTGATAAAGCGGCCTTTGCGTCCGCGATCTTCAAATTTGACGACACCTGTGATCTTGGCGAAAAGCGTGTCATCGCTGCCAATACCGACGTTGCTGCCGGGTTTGAATTTGGTGCCGCGCTGGCGGACGAGGATCGAGCCGCCTGAAACCAACTGGCCGCCGAATCGCTTGACGCCGAGGCGCTGCGCCGACGAATCGCGTCCGTTGCGTGAGCTGCCTACACCTTTTTTATGTGCCATTACGAAAACTCCTTAAAGCATGATTGCTCGAAGTGAACACTAAGCAATCGAATCAATCTTCACCGAGGTGAAGCCTTGACGATGTCCCTTTGTGCGTTTGAACTGTTTGCGGCGTTTGAACTTGAAGACAATGATCTTCGGGCCGCGTCCGTTCTTGACGACGGTTGCGGTAACGCGCGCGCCGCTGACTGTTGGAGCGCCGACGCGAACGCCGTTGTCATCACCGGCGACCAGAACCTGATCGAATTCGACCGAGTCGCCTTCGTTCTTATCAGCCAGAGTCGGGACGCGAACGACATCGCCGGGACTGACACGGAACTGTTTTCCGCCGGTGCGGATGATTGCATAAGCCATTGTGGTATCGCCTCCGATTTTTCTTTACACAGAAAGCCGCAGATTATAGGCGGCGCCGTGAAAAGGTGTCAACTTCGACGCGCCGCAAACTTACGGAATAAATTTTTTGCCCGATAAATTTTCTGGATGAGGGAATATTTGCTCCCACGCCGGTAATACACGAGTTAGAGTTGTTGTGCTGAACGAGAGAGGAAATCCCGGTTGGAGCAAAACGACAAGCTGCGGCGACTTGAAACATTCGAGGCGGAAGCTCTGGGCTTTTCCGGGCAACTTTTCCGCGTCGCGCTAAGAGTGTGTCGTGACCGGGAGAAGGCCGAAGACCTGGTGCAGGAAACTTATCTGCAGGCGTGGCGTTCTTTCCACCGATTTGAATTGGGAACCAATCTGAGGGCGTGGCTCTACAGGATTCTCTTCAATGTCTATTACAGCGGACTCAGAAGACATCGGCTGGAGTTGGCGCCTATCGAAGAGGCGATTGCCGAAACAATCGCTTACGACCCGCCAACGCCACAGCATTTGACGGACGAGGAGGTGCTGGCGGCGCTCGAACGCCTTCCGCGTGATTTTCAGATCCCGGTGGCGCTGGCCGATGTCGAAGAGATGTCTTACCGCGAAATAGCCGACGCGCTGCAAATCCCGCTCGGCACCGTAATGTCGCGGCTGCACAGAGGGAGAAAGTTGTTGCGGATGGAACTGGCCGGTTACGCGCGCGACGCCGGTTATCGGGTTGCGAATTGAATGTGATGGATTGCCGAGATTTCAAAGAGTTGCTCGATTCGTATCTCTGCGGAGAGTTGGCGGTCGAGACCAATCACACGATGCTGGGGCACGCGGAGCGTTGCTGTCCCTGCCGGAGCGAACTTGCTGCGCGTCGCCAACTGCGCGAATCGCTCCGCCGCGTCTGCTCGCGGGAAAAGATGAGCGATCAGGCGATGGAATCGCTTCGAGCCAGGTTGCGGTCTGATGCTACGGAGCGGATGGGCAATAAGACAGGCTGGCGCAACTGGTTTGTCCGTTTTTTTGAGATGCGGTCTTTGATACCGGCTGCAATTGTGGCGGGGCTGCTGTTTCTGATCGGCGGCGCGTGGGGCTTGTACGTTCTGCGGCGCGGAGACATCAATGACCGGCGGACGGCGGCGCTGTCTCCCGAACATATCAAAGCTCTGGAACTAAGCGCCAGCCTTATAGATGAGACGGCGAGCGATCATCGAACCTGCGCGCCCTACTTCATCAACGCCACGAAGCCAGCCGAAATGCCGAACTCGGTCAGAGAGTATGATCCGGCCTGCGTGAGGCTGGATAAGGTCGCGGCGGAAGGAGCAATGGGATTGACGCTGCGGGCGGCTCACGTTTGTGGTCACGGCGAACGCAAGTTTGCGCACCTGGTCTACACACGCGATGGGCAATTGATCTCGCTGCTCGTGACCGTCCGTGACAGTCGCGCGCTGAAAGCGGGAGAAGTTCCACCATTCGACGGTCTGGCGCTCGACGCACAGCGTTTCACGTACGATCACCTTGCGCTCGGCGCCTATCAAACCGCCAGGCACATAGTCTTCGTAGTCTCTGAGTTGCCGGAGAATGAGAACACGGCTTTGGCCGAAAGGCTGGCAAAGCCCGTGATCAATCATTTGCGCAGCGCCGAGCTTTCATCAATCGGCCTAAACCGTATCAAGATTCTGAGAGAGAGGGAGAAATGATTTCACCAGCGGTAAATCTGAAACCAGCGGATCAAAACCGGACTTCGAGTCTTCCGAATCTTTTGAACCTGCCTCACGTCGAAAAGACGTTTTGGCGTGGGATGACCATTTACGCTCTCGAAGACCCGGCGACGAACATTTATGTCGTGCTGAAAGGGCGCGTGAAGATCATGCGCTCTTCGCCGGAAGGCGCTCAAAAAATCACTTCGATCCGTTATCGCGGCGACATCTTCGGCGAACTGGCTCTGGCCGGAAACGGGGCCGAGACGCGACGCAGCGACGAAGCCGTCGCCCTCGACACCACGCGAGTGGCCGTGATCAGACTCGCCGATTTCTGGAACGCCGCGCAGCGCGAGCCGGCCCTGATGTTCGGCGCAATGCAACACGTCGCAACGAGGCTGGCCGAAGCGCACCGCCAAATCGAATCGCTCGTCTTCGACAATAATCACCGCCGGCTGGCCCGGGCGTTGCTCGACCTTTCGGACGAAGCGGAGCGGGCCGGCGAATCGAGCGTGCGACTGACCCACGAAGAGTTGGCGGAACTGATCGGCTCGACGCGCGAAGTCGTGACGGGAATGATGATCGAATTTCGCCAGCGGGAGTTGATTGATTACAAACGCGGCGACATCCGCCCGAACCTGACTCGCTTGATTCAATTCCTGGGCGGCGGCGCGCGTTCAGTTCTCCCAACCAGCCGCGCGGTCAACCAATGACTTCAGCGCATCTTTCACTCGACAAAACAAAAGGCGGAAGAACTGCTTTCCATGCGGATCTTCCGCCTTCTGATTTTCGATCCAGATGGGCGAATCCAGCGGACTTGAAGCCAAATCCCCCCAATCAAAATCGCATTTTTCGCTAACCAAAGGCGTCCTCAGTTTATCCTTGCCTCAGTATATCTATCGCGCTACAATCCGCCCCTGGTAAGCGGGCGATAGCCAACTTACTCTTGTTGATCAGAAGAGACCCATACACTCAGATCAGATTGAGAATTGAACATCAAAGGCCGATCACATATCCACAGATCGAAGAAGGTCTGAGAGGGTCGAAAGAATCGATAGTATAGTTAGTTTCAGGATTGAGATAGATCTTATCTCCCGTTATTTCGAGTCAGACGCTATCAGGTGATGACAGCCCCGTTATGAAGGAAAACAGCGTCTTTAACAAGAAACCTGCCAGACCTCCCAGCGTTCAGCATCACCACCGCGCCCCCCACACCATCATCACGATAACTGATGAGTGTTCGTCCTGATGAGCGCCGGGTTTCGGGCAGTTGCATTTTGTGACCGTATGGCCACAGAAAATGGAAGTGGGTTAT
The DNA here is from genome assembly GCA_022072205.1 of Acidobacteriota bacterium. Classification (GTDB taxonomy): domain Bacteria; phylum Acidobacteriota; class Blastocatellia; order RBC074; family RBC074; genus JAJVID01. Next base: position 10,109 of record JAJVID010000092.1, on the reverse strand, counting down.
ATGAAAGTTATTTGTCCGAAATGTCAGTTCGAGAACCAGGCCGACTCCTCACGCGTCGTTTGCGCCCGCTGTGCGACAATCGTCGAAGTCAGGATGGATCAGGGAACTGGTTTCGACAGCAATGGCAAACGACAGACAGCGCGGCTGCCGTTTGCGAACAGCAATCCCTCGAATACCGGTCAACCGTTGAGCAATCAACCATTCGGTCAGAATAGTCAACCGTTCGGTCAGAACAACAAGGACGTATACGCTACCCGCATTGGGGATGATTTCGACGACGTCCTGGACGTTCCCCCTCAGGCGCCGATGAACTATTCGACTACGGTGGAGCCGGCGCCGATCTTCGAAGATGTCTTTACGGCGCCGAGCCAGGATCAAACCTCCGTTTACGATTTCCCTGTTTACGACAAGACTACTCCGATTGACAGTTTCACAACGAGCACGACGCGTCAGCGCCAGACGCAGGATTATACGGAACCTTCTGAAACGGAATTCATGGGCTGGCCCGTTTTGCCTGAAAACTCCGCTGATGAGGAAGAAACGGCAGGCAATAATCGTGGGGGATTATTTGCGCGCGTCGGATTGATAGTCGGAGTTTTCGGCGTCCTGTGCTTTCTGGCTTATTACTTTCTGGGAGACTTCATCGCCAAACGCAAAGGCCAGGAGAACAATCTGGCTTCAGCGACGACTCAGGAAACGAATCCCGGCGGTTCCGTTCCCTCCTCCTCTCCAATAGTTGCGCCAAGCGTTGCGGCCAATCCTGTCGACACTCAGGCGCCAGTTATCACTCCGAAGCCACAGGAATCCTTAGCTTCGCAAAACTCAGGGCCTAAGAGTGGTCAAAAACCGGTGAACATACCACCGATTCCCGTCGGACGTGACGGCCATTCACAGGCGCCGAAACCCGCGCCGGCTCCGGTCGAAAAGGCTCCGAGCGCTCCGAACAAAGGTAGTTTGACGATTCAAGTCGGCTCGTTCAAAGACCAGGGAGAAGCCGATTCCCGCGCCGGCCGTCTGAAATCGGTGAGTGGCGTTGACGCTCGCGTAGTCAAAGTTAACATCCCAGGCAAAGGCACCTGGTACCGCGTGCAAGTCGGCGGGTTCTCCTCGCGCGAAGAGGCGATGAGTTATGGCAATCAACTCAAGGCTAAAGGCGCGGCTTCGGATTTTATCGTCACGACTAAATAGTCCGGCTCATAAATTGCTGCCGGAAAGTTCATTGAGCGGTTCTTAAGGATCGCCCGTGAGCTTAGGATTAAATTTCAGGCTAGTTGAAGAGTTGAAAGTTGAAGACTGAAATCATCGGCATACAGGGCCATTCGTCACATAACGACCGGACCAATACCGGTCGGACGGATATCGGTCGGGCGGCGACGAATAGAAGAAGCGCTGACCCTGCGCAAATCTATTCAAAGATCGTCGAACGTTATGCGATGTTTTTCGACCGCCCTGAGGCGCGCCTTCGCTTTCTGAACAACACGCTCGCCAAACAGGCGGAGCGGCAGGCGCAGTTACAGCATTCGCTCCGTCATTTCCGTTTCCTCGAACGCACGCGGTTTTACGATTGGGTTCTCGAAGCGCGTTTTTACAGCGCGATACTCGAAGAGATGCGCGCTCTGGCCCCGTCGCTGCCGGAGAACCGACGCCACCTGGCGGAGCGGATTCAAGCTCCGCTTTCCGCGCGCGCGTTCTTCCTCATTCATCAATCGCGCCATGCTTTTTATGCGGTCGGGATCGCGCTTGCCGGATTGACGCTCTTCGGATTGTATCTACTCGTCACCTGGTCAGCGCGTAACGTTAATTCGTATCTGGCGCAGAGATACAACCGGGGACGCAGTCCGATTGTCGTCACCACTTCGGGGCCGACTCCCGCCGACCCCTTTACCGCAACGAGCGCGAAGTACCTGCCTGGCTACAATCCGGAAAAAGTCTGGCTCGTCGAACGCAATGGCGAGTTTGAAAAGTATAGTAATGGCTGCCGCATTCTGACCAAATATGAAACCGATAATCATCCGCGCGGTTATTATTCGATTCCGCGCGGATCCGATACCGACGGCGATCAGATGCGCAATAACATAGTCGGCATCATTTATCACACCCCGGAGAGCGAAATGGTTTCGTTCACTCCGGATAATAACGAAGCGATTCAGAAGCGGTCGCGCGGACTGCTCGAATACATCCGCGATCATAAGTCATACAATTACCTGATTGACCGTTACGGCGAAATCTACCGCGTCGTCCGCGATGAGCACGCGGCCAACCATGCGGGCGATTCACTTTGGGCGGATTCGAAAAACACTTATGTTTTATTGAACGAGAGTTTTCTCGGCGTCTGCTTCGAGTCGAGATTTGAGGGAGCGGCGTCACTTGACGAGATATTGACCCCGGCTCAGATCACTTCCGGGCGCGCCCTGACCGACGTATTGCGAACCAGGTACAGCATTGACGACGCCAATTGCACCACGCACGGCCTGGTTGCGGTAGACCCCGAAAAAATGCTGATCGCCCGTCATCACGACTGGGTTCGCAATTTCCCGTTCGAGGCGATGGGGCTGTCGGATAAATACAAGATTCAACCGCCGAATATGATTGATTACGGCTTCACCTATGATGAAGCCGTGCTGACGAAACTCGGTAACAAGCTGTGGGTAGGAGCCGTGACGGCGGAAGAAGAATTCAATAAACGCGCCGAAAAAGCGCGCATCAGCCCCGACGCCCTGCGGCGCAAGCTGCGGGAGCGTTACATCTCACAATGGAAGAAAATCCGTGGGCTGCACGCCGGATCTGGCGACACGGATGTTCCGCAATTAGCCGGAAAACCCTCCGGCGGCGGCCAATCAACCGAATCCGGTAACAATTAGTCAACGAGTGCGGCGAATGGGAACAGGCGTTGAAGCCCTACGGCTTCGGTCAATCCCCTCTGACCGCATTCTAAGCGCTTGAACAAAAATCGTTTCATATCGAATGTAGACATGGAGGAATAATGGAAGACAATAAACCAATGACGGAACATAAACCGGCAGCGAGTGAAGTCTCTTCGGAGGGCAGTGACGTGAGCGCGGTCGGACTGGACGTCGGCACAAGCCGCATTGTGGTGGCCGGCGGCCCCAACGGGCATAAAGCGCAGACACAACTCAACGCTTTCGTGGCCGTCCCTTACTCGAAAATGACCGAGGCCATCCTGCAACAAAACAAGATGGTCTTTCACCGCAATGGCAAAGACCTTTACGTGTTCGGCAACGATTCCGAACGTTTCGCCAGCTTCTTCAGCGCCGTCCCGCGCCGCCCGATGCAGCACGGGGTGATGAATCCGCAGGAGCCGATGGGCCAGCAGATCATTCAGGCGATCATCGAATCTGTCGTGCCGCGCGGGCGCAAAAACGAACTGCTCTGCTTCAGCGTGCCTGGCAAAGGCGAAGGCGCCGACACCAATCTGGTTTATCACGAAGCGGTGATCAAAAACTTCATGCAGTCGCTCGGCTACGAGGCCAAAGCGATCAACGAAGGCCTGGCCGTCGTCTTCGCCGAATTGCAGAACGAAAACTTCACCGGCATCGGCATCAGTTGCGGCGGCGGAATGTGTAACGTCTGCGTCGCCTTCCTGTCCGTGCCGATGCTCACGTTCAGCCTGCCGATAGCGGGCGATTACATTGATTCGAGCGTTTCGGCGGTCGTTGATGAACCGGTCACGCGCGTCCGCCTGATCAAGGAGGAATCACTCGACCTTTCGCGCCAGCCGAAAGACAAGGTCACGAGCGCCCTGCACATTTATTACGAAGAAGTGATCAATTCGCTGGTCGGCAAGTTACGTGATGAGTTCGAGAATTCGCGCAGCCTGCCGAAGCTCGAACGCCCGATGCCGATTGTGGTTTCTGGCGGCACGGCCAAACCGCGCGGCTTCCTGCAGAAGTTCGAATCCGCCATTAAATCAAACGGATTCCCGGTGCAGATTTCCGATGTGCGACTGGCCGGCGACCCGCTCACCGCAACGGCGCGCGGCTGTTACATCGCCGCGATGTCCGAGATTCGATAACCGGCTTGACGTTTGGAGCGCCGCCTGTGGGCGACGCTCCAAACGCCGTCTTCTACGACGATGTTTCAGCCCCCTCCCGCGATATTCCTGTTTGCCCCTCCCGCCTCGCCACCGCCGATACTTTCGCCTTTTGAAATTCTCCAACTCATCGGGTTCGCCACAGGCGCGGCGCTGCACCTTTACCTATGCCTGATGCTCTATCGGCGCTACGGCATTCGGCGCGCCGAAAGGACGCTGCTCGCGCTGGGCTTGAGCATCGGGTTGTGGCACCTCGGCAATTTCGCGGCTGCGATACACGAATTGCTCGACATCGGCGGAGCCTGGTGGTGGCTGAAGGCGGCCCACGTCGTCGCCTACACGTCGCTGGCTTTTCTGCCTCCGGTTTTGATCCACGCCCATTACCGAATCTGGGAATGGTTCGACGAACGCGCGCCGCGAAAGCTTTTCAAGCCTCTGATCATCGCCGGCTATCTGCCGCTGGTTATTCTGCCCTGGGTCATCATCAAACTCTGGAGCGATACGAGCCAACCGCCGATTGAGCCGATCAAAGCGCTCGCGCCATTGCTGCTGCCGTTCATGCTTTGGTTCGTCTTTATCTTCGTCGAATGCGCGGCGATTGACTGGCGGCTGGCGCGCAAATGGGAAGCCGCGCGCGAACGGCGTTTCTTCGAGGTCTTCGGGACGTCGCTGGCCATCATCGGCGCGCTCTTCCTGGTCACTTACGTTTTCGGCGCGAGGGATTGGGGGGCAGTGGGCCGATACCTCGATCTGATCGCCAGACTTTCCTCGCTCGCGCCGACAACCATCGTCGCTTATTTCATCTATCGTTATCGCTATCTGGAACTGGTCATCCGGCAGAGCTTCGTTTATGCGATTCTGGCTGCGCTGGTGATGATGGTCTACATCTACGGCATCCGCCGAATGAGCCTTGCGCTTCATACCCGCTACGATGTTCGGGCCGACGTGGTCGAGGCCTTGCTGATTCTGGCGCTGATCGTGCTGGCCGGGCCGTTGCGCCGCGTGACCGAACACTACTTGCAGCGATTGTTCACGCGCGAGGTCAAGCTTTACCGCGAACTGGTGGCGCAGGTCGGCGCGGCGTCGGCCAGCTACGGCGAATTGCGTCATTTCATCGGATTCGCGGAAGGGCGGCTGCGCGAATCGCTTGAGCTGAAAGAGGTCACGATCACCGCCAGCAGCGTCGCGCAAAACGAGGAGGCGGAAATTTGCCGGATCGCCGAAGAGCGCCAGTTGACCGAAATCGAAGACGCCTCGTCGCTCGAACGGCTGAAAGCGATTGCGGGATACGCGTTGTGGCGCGAAGGCCGCGTAGTGGGATTGCTCGCCGTGCGCGGCGACGCGCAATCGTTGACCGCTGAAAAACGTGAAGTGCTGACGGTGCTCGCGGGTCACCTCGCCGCAGCGATAGAAAATTGCCAACTGCTCGAAGAGAAAGTGAAGCTCGAACGCGAACTGGGTCAGCGCGAGCGGCTGGCGCAACTCGGACAGATGGCCGCCGCCGTCGCGCACGAAGTGAAAAACCCGCTCTCCGCGATCAAATCAATCGCTCAGGTGATGCGCGAAGATGAACAGGTCAGCAGCGAATACTCGCGCGACCTCGATCTGATCACCGGCGAGGTTGACCGCCTGAACCGAACCGTCTCGCAACTGCTCAGCTTCTCGCGCCCGGCTGCTGTCGCGGGGGCAGCGGCCAGCTTGAGCGAAATTGTCGAGAGCGCGCTCGCGCTGACGCGATCTGAAGCCGAACAACGCGCGGTGAGCATTTCAGTCAATCTGCAAACTGATCCCGGATTCGACGGCGAGCGGGCCGCCGCGCTCAAAGAGGTTCTGCTCAATCTGATTCTCAATTCCGTTCAAGCGATCAAATCTGATGGGCGCGACGGCAAGGTAAAAATCGAAAGCGCATCGAATGGAGTTGGCCGCTTGAACATCACGATCACCGACAACGGCATCGGCGTTCCGACTTCGATGCAGGAGAAAATCTTCGAGCCGTTTTTTACCACGAAGCAGCGCGGAACTGGATTGGGACTAGCGATTGTCGCGCGGCGCGTGCGCGAGCTTGGCGGGACGATTACGCTCGCAAGTCCGGTCGTTGATGAGCAAGGAACCAAGTTTGTGGTAGCGATGCCAACACCAGTATCGAGTTTTGAACTCTGAGCGCAAAAGACTATAGTATTGCCGAGTCAACAGTCTGGAAGCGGAGGTGAATATGAACGAAGTTGTTGTGGACCAGTTTGGGAATGTGCAAATTCCGGGGGTTATTCTTATCCGACTAGGTCTGAGGCCAGGCCGTCGGTTGATTATTGAAACAACCGAGGAAGGCTCAATCAAGCTAAGCCCTGTTTCGGAAGAAGACCATGCCGTAAGTCCGCCGGTGTCTGAAACGGAGCCGATTGAGCCGAGGCTGGTTGAAGAAAACGGCATTCTTGTTCTACAAAACGGCGCTGCCCCGGACACCATCAAGCTGATCAGGAAGAATGGAGTCTTGGTGGCTTTAGTAGAACCTATAGGCGATCTCGAACACGCTGTCGAACGGAACCGCCAAGCGAGAATCGAGAAGCTGATGGAGGGCTTCATACCGTGAAGGTTCTGCTGGATACCTCTGTGTTGGTAGCCGGGCTTGTGAATTCACACCCCGGCCATCAACGCGCGTTGCCCTGGCTGGAACAGGTTCGGCAGCAAGCCATCGCAGCAGTGGTTTCCGCGCACTCATTGGCGGAGTTATATGCAGTCCTCACAACCTTACCTGTCCGCCCGAAAATCTCTCCTGCAGTGGCGTATCAATTGATTGAAGACAACGTGATTGGTCAAATCGAGGCGATCCCTCTGACCAGTGGTGACTACTACGACCTGATCCGACATCTGTCACAGGTTGGTATTGTCGGAGGAGCCGTTTACGACGCGGTTATCGCCTGCGCAGCGGTGAAGGCGCAGGTTGATCATATCGTCACATTCAACCACAGAGATTTTCGCCGCGTCTATCCAGCCCTTGCCGCAAGCGTGATTGTTCCCTAAAACTCTCCACAATCTTCCTACAAACATTGATCGAGGCTCCCGATGAACCATCAACATCCCCCCTACCGCGATGTCACAGTTGGCGCGCTCCTGACGCGCCTGGCTGAAGCCCTCCCGGACAACGAAGCCCTCGTTTACGCTGATCGCAATCTCCGCCTGACCTTCGCCGAACTCGAAGCCGAAGCTCGATTGATCGCGCGCGGCTTGATGGCCTGCGGCGTCGAGCAAGGCGAGCGTGTGGCGTTGTGGGCGACGAACGTTCCCGAATGGATCGTTTTGCAATTCGCGCTGGCCAAGATCGGCGCGATTCTGGTCACGGTCAACACCAGCTTGCGCGCTCACGAAATGGATTACCTGCTGCGCCAGAGCGAATCGGCCACCGTCATCATCATTCGCGGATTCAGAGACGTTGATTACGTCGGCGCGCTGCGCGAAATCGGCGCGGTAGGCGATAAGAAATTGCCCAACTTGAAACGCGCGATCTTCATCAGCCGAAGCGATGACGATGATTGCCCGGATGAATTGACGCCTTACGAGAAATTGCGCGAACTGGCGGCGGGCGTGAGCGAAGAACAACTTAACGCGCGTGAACGCGAAGTCGGCTTGGACGACGTGATCAATATGCAATACACGTCGGGCACAACTGGCTTCCCGAAAGGCGTGATGCTGTCGAGCCGCAACATCCTAAACAACGGCTACTGGCTCGGACGCGGGCTGGGTTACACGCCGCAGGATCGGCTGTGCCTGTGCGTGCCACTGTTTCACTGCTTCGGCTGCGTGATCGGCGTGCTGGGCGCGTACACGCACGGCGCGTGTCTGGCGCCCATTGAATCTTTCGACGCGCGAAAAGTTCTGGAAACAGTCGAGGGCGAACGCTGCACGTCTCTTTACGGCGTGCCGACGATGTTCCTGGCCGAGATGGAAGACCCGGAATTCAAACGCTTCAATCTTTCGTCGCTGCGCACGGGCGTGATGGCGGGCGCGCTCTGCCCAGAAGCCTTGATGCGGCGTGCGATTGACGAGATGAACCTCGGCGAGATCACGATCATTTACGGGCTGACTGAAGCCTCGCCCGGCATCACGCAAACGCCGCGCGACGACACCATCGAACACCGCACTCAAACTGTCGGCGTGGTTCTGCCTGAAATGGAGGTCAGGATCGTTGATCCGGCGACGCGCGAAACGCTCGGCGCGAACGAGCACGGCGAACTGATCGTGCGCGGCTACAACGTGATGAAGGGTTATTACAACAACCCCGATGCCACGCGCGCGGCGATTGACGACGAAGGCTGGCTGCGCACGGGCGATCAGGCTGCGATGGATAGCGACGGCTACGTGCGCATCACTGGCCGCATCAAAGACATCATCATTCGCGGCGGCGAAAACATCTCGCCAAAAGAGATCGAAGACCTGATGCGCCGGCATCCGTCGGTTTCGGACGTTTACGTTTACGCCGTGAAGAGCGAATTCTTCGGCGAAGAAGTGGCGGCTGCGGTAAAACTGAAAGCCGGCGCGAAGGCGACGGAAGAAGAGTTGAGAGAGTTCTGCCAGGGTCGTGTCGCGCGGTTCAAGATTCCGAAATACGTTCGATTCGTCGGCGAATTCCCGATGACGGCTTCGGGCAAGATTCAAAAATTCAAGCTGCGCGAATCGCACGAAAAAGAACTGGCGAAATCAATCGCGGAAGCTTAAACGCAAGAATGACATTACCCACGCGCGCCCTTCGCCCATAAAACGCTTGTTCATATTCATTGCCGCTGCTAACATCTGGCAGTGTCGGGAAAGCGAATCGGAGGTAAATTCGTTATGCAAGCGGAATCCAATTACACCAGCATCTACAACGCCAAACAGATGGTGCTCGAAGAACTGGGCGAGCGCGGCAAGCAAAGATATTCCAGATTATTGCTGAACACACATCTGCCGGAGAATGTCTTCGACAAGGCAGTGGAGTTGTTGATTGACGAGAATCTGATCAACCGCACCGGTGAAGAGGATGACCCGGCTTTTGAATTGGTGAGGCGCCGCTGGAACTGGCTCGAAAATCTGATCGGAGTCAGAAGGTAAGAGCATCCGCCCCCACTCCCCATATGGCTTTTTACACTATCGTTATCGCAGTCGTCGCCAGCCTGGGTGAGATACTCTCCAAAAACCAAAGCAAAACCATCCGCGATATTTTCAACGCCTACCTCATCGCCTACCTGGCCATCAACGGCTTTTTCGCTTACGTCACCTACCAGTTTCTTCCCGCCATCTCCGCCTATATTCTCAAACCGGAATACGCGAGTTGGGCGCAACACGAAAGCTGGGGACGGGTTTTCATCGCCGCCTTCGGTTATCTGGTCATCGTCAGGGCGAAATTCATCACCATCAACGACACGCCCATCGGAGTTGATACGCTCTACGACGCTTTCAGCAAATACTGTCTGACCCATCTGCGCACGGCCATTGACAACCGGCAGGATCAAATTCTGAATGAAATCTACAACAAATTCCCGCGCCTCGATCTGTATGAAGAAGCGCTGCAAATTCGTTTGCCCAATCTGGCCGCGGACGAACAGAAGACGATTGAAGCGGAGATTGCGCGCATCAAGGGCTTGAACAAGACAGACCACATCAAATGCAAAATGATGGGAATCCTGCTGCTCAGGATCGTCGGAACCCAGGATGCGATGATCAAAACTCTGCAAAGCATTCCGGCCAGCGCCGCCGACGCCAACAAGCAACCATAAGTGGTATAAGTGAACAAACAAACGATCAACCGCGACCAGTTCAAATACTGGAAAACCATCGAAGTCCGCTGGGGTGACATGGACGCCCAGGGTCACGTCAACAACACGGTCTATTTCACCTACTGCGAATCGGCGCGCGTCGAGTTGATCAGAAAGACCGGCTACAAAGGCAAACAGGCAGGCCTCGCCGAAGGCCCCGCGCTGGTTTCGACTTCGTGCGATTTCAAACGGCAGGTCGTCTATCCGGCGACGCTCGATGTAGGCGTGCGCGTTGAACGGATCGGGCGGCGCAGTTTCGAGATGAGCTACGG
>JAJVID010000146.1:6585-17663 GCA_022072205.1 Acidobacteriota bacterium | reverse complement strand
CGCGGCGAAGTTGATGTCGTAATGATGGTGGACGGAAAGGCGGCGAATACGGTCAGGATTGCAGTCAAATGATCCGCGTATTCGATTTGCGCGGGCAAGTTATTCACGAGCGCCGCCGATGACCGATCATCAACGGCGGCGCCCTGAAGGAAATTGGGGGTTATTCTTTCTTCGCGCTCTTTCCGGTTTTCGCGCCGCGCGTTGACTTGGTCGTCTTCGCGCCTTCGCTGGTGGACTTGCGGACGCGTTTGGGCTTGACCGGCTCGGTGATTTCTTCGATCACTTCCGAAATCGCGTCTGACGCTTTCTGGGCTACGTGGCCCGCGCCGACCGCCGCGCCGAAAGCGAACTCGTGCGTCTCGCGCGGCGATTCGGCGTTCAGCCATTTGTACCAGCGGTGATAGTTGGCGGTAGGCTGGCCGTTCGTGGCGTAATCAACCAGCATCCGCGCCACGGCGTCCGTGACCCAGTTGAAATACGGCTCGGTCACCGACCAGATGTCGGCGTCCGGGGCGGGATTGGTGAAATCAATCGCGTACGGGATGCCGTCTTTGATCGCAAACTCGACAGTGTTCAGATCGTAACCCAAAGCTTCGTTGAGCAGGATCGTGTCGCGGACGATGCGGTCTTTCAACTCGTGCGAAATCTTCAGTTCTTCCTGCGGCAGGTAGCGGCGATTTTTCGGATCGTAGGGCATAACCAGCACTTCTTTTCTGCCCACACAATAACACCGCGTGTATTCGGTGAAATCAATGAACTCCTGCAAAGTCATCGCCAACGTGCCGGTGCGATCGTAAGATTCCCACAGTTCCTCTTTGGAGTTGACCTTGTAAACATCCTTCCATCCACCGCCGTCGTGCGGTTTCAAAATCGCAGGCATCCCGACGTGTTCGATGATGCCGTCCCAGTCGAGCGGGAATTCCAGATTTCGCAAGCTGGCGTCGGTGACGCCCTGCTTATAACCTTTTTGCGGCAGCAGGACTGTCTTCGGCACGGTGACGCCGAGTTTTGTGGCGAGCGAATAGCCGAAGAATTTTTCATCAGACGACCACCAGAACGGATTGTTGACCACGATTGCGCCGTTGAGCACGGCGTTCTTCAAATACGAGCGATAGAAAGGAATTTCGTGCGAGATGCGGTCGAAGATCAGCCGGTAACCGCTCGGCTCGCCCATATTGATGCCGCCGATCTTGACGTATTCGGCGGTGACGCCAGCGTCCATACCGTTGATTTTTTCGATCAGCGCCGGAGGAAAAGTGTTTTCCATGCCGACCAGAATTCCTATTTTCATTTTTTATCTCCTTCTCGATAAATGCTTGCGGGTTGACATGAACGGCATAATTGCCGGGCGGCGCCGGCGTGTCCATGCCGTTCTAATGAAGACGAGTGAATGAAACAAATAACCAATAATTAGAAGCGTAGATTTTGCGCAGACTCAGCCGCTGTTTTCGTTCAGAAACCAGTCCTTCACTCGTTGATAAGCAACGAGGGCTGGCGATAGTCGCCTGTAGTGAGTTATTATCCGGCGAAATTAAACCACGAAGTGTAGTTTCCGTGTGGGAAGGTGTCAAATAAAATGGCTCTCAAGAAACTGATGAACGCCCCGCAAAGGCTGGTTACCGCTGTTATAGCTTCCGCTCTCTGCATGTGTTTGCCGGCCAGTTTGCTTACCGCCGCCGGCGCAGAGAAGAATCCTAAACCGGAAGACGTTGTTGAACGCACGATCCTGGCCTACGGCAGCCGCGCGGCGCTTTACGGCATACAGCGCAACGGGACACTGCGGGCGCTGATCAAATTCATTACTCCCGAAGGCGCGCGCGAAGGCAAGTCCGTCACAAAATTCATCCGCAAAGAGAAACTCGCCGATGACCTGTTGATGATTGACCTCGAATTGCCGGGCACGCGATACACAATCGGGTTTGACGGAAATGAGACCTGGGCGATCCAGGATGGCGAGATTCAGCAGCCTACGGCGGAAGCGGTGGCTGCTTTCCGCTCCGCCCACGAACACGGCTACGAGGCGCTGCTGCGCTACAAGGAGAACGGCTCGAAGCTCGAATACGCGGGCATGAATAAATTCGGCACACTCGAAATGGACATCATTGACCTGATCGCGCCCAACGGAGCGCGAACCCGTTACGAGATCAGCCGCCGCACCGGCCGCATTCTCTACGCCAACTACGAGGATAAAACGGCGTCGAAACCGGAACCGGTGAAATACCGGCTCTACTTTAAAGATTTCCGCCCGATCCAGAACACGCTGGTACCATACGAAATTCAGGTATTTCAGGATGGCAAGCTGGTCGAGGAGCGAAAGCTGGTCGAATCGGTCTTCAACGTTCAGCTTGATGAAAAGGCGTTCAAGGCCGAAAACGCAAACAAGCCTGCGGACGCCGCGATTAAACTCTAGCCGCGTTCTTTCAAGCGGTCATCGCGTTGAAGCAGGTATGGGCATGACTCATACTTGCCCATCCCATTTCTCACACTCACTTTCCCCCAATCTCAAATTATCGTTTTTTTGACAGCCTTCTCAGCTTGGGTGTAGCATTACGCTTCTTTTTACAGGCTTTTACAGCCTTCGCACGTTCGGCTCACCACAAGTTAGGCGCCTGAGTCTATGGCAATTCGCGCAAAGCTGGTCATCATCTTTTTTGCATTCATTATTGTGCCCATGTTCCTGCTCTGGGCGCGTTGGCAGGGCACTGCGCTCGGCAGCATCAAGTCCGTTCTGAGACAGGGGCTTTCGGATCGGGCGCGTGAGATTTCCGATCAGGTCACACTCGCTTTGCAGGAGCATCGAATACGTCTTACGGCGATGACCAAGCAGCCGATGCTCGAAAATTACGCTCGCGCGGCGGCGCAAAGCGATCAGGTTCTTCCCAGTGAAGCGCTGCGGATATATTTATCGGCTTTCCTGTTGTCTCACCAGAAGGAATACTCCGCCTTGATAGGCATCAATCGTCAGGGCGCGCCGCTTTTTAAGATTGAGCCGAGAGAATCAGACGGCGTGATCCAGCCGTTCATCTCGGATAAAAACTTCTCAAGTGAAGACATCGTCCGCGCCCCCGAAGCCTTCGCCGCAGCCACCGATCAGATCTACGTTACGGAAGTCCAGCAGGACAGCAGCGGCGCGCACGTCAAACTGATCGCTCCGTTGCGAGACGCGGCGAATAATGTGACCTCCGCGCTGGTCATTAAGCTGCGCGCGGATCAATTGCTGACGGCGGCGGCAGGCCCTCGTGTTCTCGAAAAGTCCGGGCGATCAGGCGCATCCGCGCCTGCGGCGATTGTCCTCAGCCCGCAAGGCACAGTGCTTTACGCCGCAAACGCCGAGAAACAGGGACAGAATTACGCCCAGGCGTTCCAGGAGTTTGCCCCGGTCTTTACCTCACTGCGCAAAGAAAAAGACAAAGACATTGACCGCGACCCGATGCTCATCAGTCATCATTTGCGCGAAAACAGCCCGCAGCTTTCGATCCTCCTGGTCGAAGATTACAGCAAAGCCACCAGCCAGTTGGAATTCGATAGCTACGTGCTCCTGCTGCTGACGATGTTGCTGATCATCGTGGCGATGCTCGCGCTCTACTACCTGATCAGCGGCATCACCGATTCGATTCGCCGCGTGACGAAAGGCGCCAAGGCGATTGCGACCGGCAATCTCACCTACCAAATCAAGGTCAAAGCCAAAGACGAAACGCGCGTGCTGGCCGAAGCTTTTAACCGGATGGCGGGGCGTTTGCGCGAGATGATTCGCAAGGAAGGCGAGCAGAAGCAGTTCGAATCGTTCGCGCGGCTCTCGGCGGTGTTGACTCACGACCTGAAGAACCAGATCCTCTCGCTCTCGCTGCTGGTCAACAACATGGAGCGCAAGTTCGACCGCGAAGGGTTCAAGGAAGACGCGATGCGCACGCTCTCCGATTCGGTCAACAACCTGCAAAATCTGGTCGCCAAACTTTCGGATCCGCGCACGCCGACCAAGCGTGTGCGCGAAAGGTCGAACATCACTCATCTGGTCGAACGCGTCATTCAACGCACTGCGGCGCAGGCAGCCAGCAAATACAATGTTTCATCTGACCTGACGCCCGACATTTTCGCTACGGTGGACGGCAAAGCCGTCGAACGCGTGATCGAAAACCTGGTTATCAATGCCCTCGAAGCAATGCCCGATGGAGGCAGCTTGCGCGTCGCAACCTGGCAGGACAACGGCTCCGCGTTCGTTTCGGTCGCCGACACCGGTAAGGGAATGACCGAAGAGTTCATGCGCGAGCGCCTGTTCCACCCTTTCGCCACGACCAAAAAGAAAGGCATCGGACTCGGACTCTATTCCTGCCGCGACATCATCGAACAACACGGTGGGCGAATTGACGTGGCGAGCAAAGTCAGCGTGGGAACCGAATTCAAAATCATTCTGCCGCTGAAGGCCGAAGAATCGAACTCCGGCGAGTTGAAGCTGGCGGCGGCTGTTTCAGGACAAGGCTGATCACGCCGGCGCGCGTGATCATTCATCCGATCCCTAACCTTGCGCTATGCCTGAAGAAACAAAACAGACTGTGCTCGTGGTTGACGACCACGAGGCCGTACGGAAACAACTTTACTGGGCGCTGGAAGAAAATTACCGCGTGCTCGAAGCGGCTTCGCGACAGCAGGCGCTGGCCTTGCTCGACGCCGAGCCGATTGATGTGGTGCTTTGCGATCTGCGCCTGCCGCCCATTGAATCAGACATCACCGAAGGGTTGGCCATTCTCGAAGCCTCCCGCAAACTCAACCCGCTGCTGCCCGTCATAGTCATCACTGGCGACGAAGACCGTGAGACCGCGCTCAAAGTCGTGCAACGCGGCGCTTACGACCTCTTCTACAAGCCGTTCAACATTGACGAAGTCGAAATCATCGTCCGCCGCGCGGCCAGGCACTATTCGCTGGAACAGGACAACGTCAACCTGCGCAGCGAACTTCGCAAAGGCGGATGGCAGGGAGACATCGTCGGCTCAAGCCCCGCGCTGCGCCGCATCATTGATCAGGCGCGCGCTGTGGCCGAAACCAGCGCGACGGTTTTAATCACCGGCGAATCGGGCACGGGCAAAGAAATGATGGCGCGCTTCATTCACAACAACAGTCCGCGCGCCCGCGCGCCGTTCATCGCTTGCAACATCGCGGCCTTGCCGGAAAGTCTGGTCGAATCGGAACTCTTCGGCCACGAAAAAGGCGCGTTCACTGGCGCGACTTCCCGCCGTCAGGGCCGTTTTGAA
Organism: Acidobacteriota bacterium; assembly: GCA_022072205.1. GTDB lineage: Bacteria > Acidobacteriota > Blastocatellia > RBC074 > RBC074 > JAJVID01. The sequence goes on along the minus strand of JAJVID010000146.1, from coordinate 12,417 downwards.
CTGGCCGACAGCGGAACTCTTTTTCTGGATGAGATCGGCGAGATGTCGCCGACGATGCAGGTGAAATTGCTGCGCGTGTTGCAGGAGAGACAATTTGAACGCCTGGGCGGAAAGCAGGAACTTACGGTGGACATTCGCGTCATCGCGGCGACCAACCGCAATCTGGAAGAAATGGTCGAGGCCAACCAGTTCCGCGCCGACCTTTATTACCGCTTGAACATCGTCAATCTGGAACTGCCTCCGTTGCGCGAACGCCCCGACGATATTCCGATTCTGGCCACGCACTTTGCGCAAAAAGCCGCCGCCAAGCACAACAAGCCGACTTCGGCGTTCGCGCCGACACTCGTGAATCGCCTGCTGGCTTACCGCTGGCCGGGTAACATCCGCGAATTGGAAAACGTGATTGAGCGCGCTGTGGTAATCAGCGGCTCCTCGATGCTGGATGAAACCCTGTTGCCGGACAAAGTGCTGAGCCAGGCCAACAGCGTTCAAAACACGCCCGCGCCGACAGCAGTCCCTCAACTTGAACTCAACAACGGCATGCTGCCTCCCGACCTGTCGTTTGAAACGGCCATCCAGAATTTCAAACGCCAACTGGTCAGGCAGGCGCTGCGCGAATGCAATAGCTCAAGATCGGAAGCCGCGCACCGGCTCAAAATCAGCCGGCAATATCTGCACCGGTTGATCAATGAGTTGAACGTGGAAGGATGATCTGTCGTGTGATTAACGGAAGCGGTGGTTTCAAAATCCCGAAAGCGCAGATAGTGAAACCACCGCTTTCATTTGATTACGAACTGTAGCTCTCTCTGACCGCGCCCGCCGGCACACTGAATCGTGTTCGCCACATCGCCAGCAGCCACACCAATCCCGGACTTGCCGACAGCGTCCCCGAGACGAGCATCATCGCGCGCGGACTTGCCCACTTCATCAACGCCCCAGCCACGATCATCGAGAGCGTCATCGTAGTCAATTCAAGCGCGCGGTCTGTAGTGAAGACTCGCCCGCGATATTCATCGGGCATCGCGCGCATCATCAGCGTCTCCTGCACGCCGAATTCCGCGCCGAGAATCAACCGGCTCACCGCAAGCCACAATGACATCGAAATCAGCGATGGCATCAGCCCGGCAGTGGCGAAGCACAACCCGTGAACCAGCAGCGACCATCCGATGAAATGGTTCGCGCGGCGTTCATCGGAAGCCCACGCGCCAGCGCGACGCGCCAGAACCATTCCGATGAATAACCCCGCGCCAGCCGCTGTCGTCAGAGCCGCCATGTTCCAATCACCGCTCGCGCCAGCGCCGGTCGCAAGCTCGTGCCTGGAGATGCGGTCGAAAATCAGGTTGTTCATTCCTCCGCCAGTCGCCCACCCGACATTCACCAGAATGATTGCGCGCACGAACGGCGTGTCGCGGATGTAGGCCAATCCCTCGCGAACGTCCTCAAGGAAACGGTTCCGCGATTGCTTGGCAACTTGCTCACTGCTCGCTTCGCCCTCGTTGAATTCTGAGCCGCTTCGCATCACCGCGCCGGGAATCTTCCAGATGAACGCGGCGGAAGCGACGAACGACATTGAGTTGATGACGAACGCGGTGTTGTAGCCGAACTTCGCCGCAGTGACGCCGCCCAACGCCGCGCCGAGCGTCAGTTGCAAAAACCGCGTCGAGAACATCAGGACATTCGCGGTCAGCATCTCCTGCCGTGTGGTCATATTAGCTATCGAAGCGTTCTTCGCCGCCTCGAAGAAAGTGGTCGCGGCGGACATCAAGCCGCTGAAAATGACGATCAACCAAACAGGCGCGCCAACGCTCGCGGTCAAAAAGCCGAGCGCGATCAAAGCCCGGACCAGATCGGCTGTGATCAAAATACGTTTGCGGCTGGCGCGGTCAACCAGCACTCCGGCCAGCGGCGCGATCAACAACACTGGCAGCAACCGTGAAACCAGCAACGCCATCGTCGCCCAGACCGATCCAGAAAGCAGGCTCACGACTCCGAGTTCGGCGATGAATGAAAACCAGGTGCCAAGCTCGCTTATGATCTGTCCGAACCATAACCGTCGAAAATTTATGTTACTTCGTAATAACTCGCCATACCTCACCGATTGCATAATCCGCTCCTTAAAAGTGGCGCAGGACTCAACTCATACTTCAGCCTGCGCCACTTCCCTCTCCTTACTCCTGCCTCCTCCCACAAGGCAGCGGTTTCAAATCAGGCTCGACCCGGTTCCGCCGCGCTTGCCACGACATCAGCAGGTCGCGGCTATAATACTCAAATGGCAGATGTTTGTTCCCGTAACGCTTCGTGAGGTCGTTCATCAAGCCGACGAGCGAACATTCAAGAGTGGCGCGCTTCAAAAAACACTTCACCATATTGATCCAGAACATTGTCATCGTCTCGTGGTAACCACTTTCCCTGGTCGTTACGATTCCCACCGCCTTGTTGTACTGCTGGATACCTTCACGAATGCGCCGGGTAGCCTCAGGCTCCGGGTAGCAAACAAGATACCAGCAAGCTACCGTGAGGTGCGCTTTATGATCCCACTGACTGCGCGACAACGTTCCTGTCTCAAATCCATGAACCAGACTTTCGATCTCATCGAAGGTATTAAATGCCTCAGTCTTTAATGCCGCAGCTATAGCGTTCATAACTTTATTCCTCTTACAAAGAGTTGAAACATCGTTGAACAGGTACACCACGACCTTGAAGTGAACATACCTAAACTGGTACTTCCACAGCTCGGAAGCGCGTTCTTGAAGCTATTTTGTTATGTGGCCGCGTGCGCAATGGTTGCGTTCGCTGACCTGGTCTTTGCCCCCACACTCGCCTGCCGCCTGTTTTGGTTATGACAAGTCTCAGCGGTTATAACCAATTGGGTGTTACCGCTGGCAGGACTTACTCCAAAGAAACGGCCATGCTCATCCGCGCTTGTGGTCTAAATGCAAATAAACTGCTCCCACCCGCGCGGTTTACGTGGACTCTTTCGGCCCGTTCTACCCTGAGTTTGGGCTGACGCTTCAGTCCGCAACCACAGACCGAACACAGTCATCACACACGCGATATTTTGGAGACGATGGCTGGACTCTCACCAACTACTGGCGGCGTATCGGATACCGTGCCTCGATTACTTTGGCTTCATCGTCTCAACCCTGTAATGAGAAAGAACCGCCACGCGCCGATTCTCCCGCTTCGCTGAGGACGAACGAACTTTTGCCCAAAAAGCTAAAAGCCCCGACCGGTTATCTTTCGGATACCGGTCGGGGCTTTCGATCAACCCGTCTCTGGAAGAATCTTGTTAATCCGTCTTCCATCTTATCCGGTATCCGTTGGCGTCGGTCACAACAGCCTGTTTATCAAATCGGCGATTAATCGCGCATTGCGGCGCATTGACATTCGCAATAACCGACGGGCGGAATACGGCCTTATGCGTACGCCGCCATAGCCTGGCGCGCATTGAACCGTATTCTGAATATGCGGATTTAACGTTTAGCATAGGACGTTTCCCGTCAAAGTTATTGGTTTAGCTTGCGATTTATTAGGTAAAACAACCTGCCTGGTAACGAGGCGCGAATCTACCACGCTGTAACGAAGCAAGTCAACAAAAACTTCTTACGAAGAATATCATTTTCGCTATTTTCGACTCTCGTTCAGCTACCATCGAACAATTTCAGGTACTCTTCCCTTGGAGCCGGAGGCATCTTCGCTACTTCCAGGTTCTCCTCGACGTGCGCAACGCTACTCATCCCGACAAGCGCGGTGTCAACTCCGGGAGTCGAGCGCGCGAATTGAATCGCGCGCTGCGCATCTGGACGAGCGCCTGGTAGAGACGCGCCGACAATCGGCGGCAATCCCGTAGAAAGGCGCGCTTGCAGGATTGAGGCGCTGGCCATCACAGTGACCCCGAACGCCGCCGCAGCTTCCAAAATCGTAACACTTTTGGCTCTTGGGGAATTACCGTGATAGCCTCAACATCTTGTAGTCTCAGTGAGCAAAAGCCTCGATGCCGTGCAAGTCGGGCCAGAGGCGTCTGAAGCGTTACGGCTTCGGACAACTGCACAGCGGTGGGTTTATTGATCATCACGCAAAGCCCGGCGGCAGGCGCGATGGCCGGTTCGGGCGTGACCACGATCACTGTGACCGTGAAAGACGCGGCCAACAATGTGAGTACTTGCACGACCACTTTCACCGTCAATGACTCAACGCCGCCCACAATCACAGCCCCACCTCCCATAACCGTCTCGACTGGAACTGGCGCTACAACCTGCGGAGTAACCATCAGCGATGCCACGTTGGGCGCGGCGAGCGCCAATGACAAAGGTTTGAGCGCAGTCACCATCACACATAGTGGTGTGCCTGCGAGCAACTTCTTCCCCGTAAGCATGACCACGATCACCCCGACGGATGCGAGCGGGGTCTCGGCTGCGGCGACGCAGACAGTCAACGTTGAGGATACGACACCGACTGCCGTCAGTTGTCCAGCGTCTATGACGATAACCGCAGCCATGTGTCAAGTCACCATCCCGAACAGATTGTCCGGCATTATCGCTTCAGATAACTGCACGCCAACTGTATTCTTGAGCATTAGGCAGAATCCTGTCGCGGGAACCTCGGTGGTGTTAGGCGTTCATACGATCACTGTGACTGTGAGCGATGCTGCCGGCGAAAGCGCTACCTGCGTCACAAGCATCACCGTAGCCAACAGTCCACCCGCTAATGTCAGCGCTGGTGGCCCATACATTTGTGAATGAGGGAGCCTCTGTTGTTGTTACCGTATTGGGAAGCGATCCTGAAGGCGGGGCGCTGAGTTTTGCCTGGGATTTGGACAACAACGAAAACTTCGAGACGGCAGGCGCAAGCGTCACTTTCTCAGCCGCCGCGCTGACTGGTCCGATCAGTCACACGATCAAGGTATAGGTTACTGACAATTTCGGAAGCGACGAGGGGTGGCGGTTCTTGCGGCCGCCACAACAATGCGGCCGGACTGCGTTTGTACTTTGACGCGGTCAGCCGGCTTTCGAGGTTTGAGGCCAGGATTGTGCCTTGAACAGCTCCAATCATTGGATCCCTTTTCCGGAGCGAAAGAGCAGGTTGTAAATCCATTCTGTTCCGAAGCCGGACTCCAATTCATTCCCTCACTGCCTCGTGTAACTACTTCCTCTTCGGCGCAGCTTTCACGAAACTGATTTGCCAGTCGCGCAGCAATCGCCGCATCGCGTCGGCCTCTTCCTTCTGTTCGTGCTGGCTGAGCACGTCAATGTATTTCGTCAGCATCTCGCGGATGTTCTTCTCGTCCTCGCTGACGCTCACCTGGACAATCTCTACCTCAGCGCCTTTGGCCAGACGGCGGCGGAGCGCTTCAATATCCAGCCCCATCTCTTCGTCGAGTTTCAGATAAACGACGCCGCCCGTCATTCCCGAACAGAGCCAGGGGCCGGGGTCACCCATCACCATTCCGCGCCCGCTGGTCATGTACTCGAACGCGAAGCCCTTGATGTTCGCTCGCGACGCGATGCAGCCGAGGTCGTCAGTGAGCGGCCCGTGCAGCTTGCCCGCGATGATCAGATCGGCCCCCGACAAACGAATGCCTGCGCGCGAATCGGCGTCGCCCTGCACGACGAGTGTTCCGCCCTGCGCGCCGTAGCCGAAGCATTTGCCGACCGAGCCGTCGAAGCGGATGCCGTCGTGGTTCATGCCTTTCAGAACTGCGATGGTGCCGCCGCACGACGATTTGGCCGCGCTGTCCTGCACGCCGCCTTCGACGATGATGTCAACGCCGTCAATGTTGTAAGCGCCCAGGCCGTTGCCCGAAATCGAGCCTTCGGTGAAATGCAGCTTGGC
>JAJVID010000146.1:0-6485 GCA_022072205.1 Acidobacteriota bacterium | reverse complement strand
TGCCGCCGCACGACGATTTGGCCGCGCTGTCCTGCACGCCGCCTTCGACGATGATGTCAACGCCGTCAATGTTGTAAGCGCCCAGGCCGTTGCCCGAAATCGAGCCTTCGGTGAAATGCAGCTTGGCCAGTTTGAAATGCGCGGGCATCTTCTTCTGATAGATCGCTCGCGCGAGTTTGCCCGACAGGTGCGTGCCCAGGCTGCGGTCAACCGACGTGACTTTGTCATCCTCGAAGATCGCGATTGATTTGCCCTGTTCGATCAGGCCGTAGATTTCATCCGAAACGATTTTGGTCAAGCTGGTGCGCGGGCGGTAGGCGCGCCCGATGTGATCTTCGCTCAGTTTTTCAGGCTCGAAGGTCTCGGTGAATTCGACGCCTTTGAGCAGATATTCCAGATCAATCAGGTCGCGTTCGCGCGTCTGTTTCATCAGATCGGAGCGTCCGACCAGCTCCTGCGTGCGATGGAATCCCAAACGCATCGTCCAGATGCCGACTTCGTTGATGACCTCTTTGAAGAAGTTGACCAGCGCGTCAACCGATTTGTCGTAATCGCGCGGCGTGTATTTCTTGAGTCCCGCCTCTTGCGCCTTCTCGACAGTCGGATGATGCGCGGTGATGCCGACATGGCACGTGCCCTGGTTGCATTCGCGGCAACTGGTGCATCCGACCGCCGCCATCGCCATCGTGCCGAAGCCGACGCGGTTGGCGCCGAGCAGCATCAGCTTGATCACGTCCGCGCCCGATTTGATTCCGCCGTCGGCCCAGACTTCGACGCGGTCGCGCAATCCGGCTTTGAGCAGCGCGCGATGAGCTTCCTTGACGCCAATCTCGACCGGCATTCCGACGTGACGCAGCGCGTGTTTGCGCGCCGCTCCGGTGCCGCCGTCGTAGCCGCTGATGGCGATGATGTCGGCGCGCGCTTTGGCGATGCCGGTGGCGATTGGGCCGATGAATGGCACCGCCGGAATTTTGACCGAAACCTTAGCGTGCGGGTTCGCGGTCTTGAGTTCTGCGATCACCTGCGCCAGGTCTTCAATCGAATAGATGTCGTGATTGTTCGACGGCGAGAGCAGATCAATGCCGCGCGGCGTGTGGCGCGTCTTCGCGATCAACTCGGTGACTTTCATTCCGGGCAGGTGCCCGCCTTCGCCGGGTTTGGCGCCCTGGCCGATTTTGATCTCGATGAAATCGGCGCAGTTGAGCAGGTGAATGTTGACGCCGAAGCGGCCCGAAGCGACTTGCTGTCCGCGATACTCTTTGTACCTGCCCATCATATCGGGGATTTCGCCGCCTTCGCCGTTCATCGCCACGATCTTCAAACGCTTCGCGGCTTCGGCGTAAGCGCGGAAAGTGGTTTCGCCCTGAGAGCCGAATGACATCGCCGCGATGAAAATCGGCGCGCTGTGATTACCGATTTTGGTGTCGGCCAGATTGCGCGTGACGATTGACCGCTCCTGCAAATCGAGTAGATGCCTGAGCGAGACAGGCGTGCTGTGTTCAATCTCCGCCAACTTCTGAATGAAGTTTTCGTAGCGTTCCTCTTTGCGCGCGACCTTGCCCGCCGCGCTCCAAACGTAAGGCTGGCGGCGGTATTCGCGCATCAAGCCCGACGTGCCGCTCAACTTCGCCACGCCTTTTTTGGCCTGTTCGCGGCGCGCGACAAGACGATCACGCAACTCGCGGTCGAGCCGTTCAAGTGTCAATCCGACGTTGTCGGAACCGCAATAGTTTTTGATGCCGAAAATATCGGCGATTTCGTTTGACAGGCCGATTGAGGCGAATAGCCGTCCGTAGCCGTCAACTTCGTGAACGCCCATCGTTGACATCACTTTTTCGATGCCTGTGTGCTGCATCACGAAGAGATTGCGCAACGCCTTCCGCGCCGATTCGGTGTCAGCCGCGTCGCGCAGCGCGACCTCGTACATCGCATAAGGCGCGACGGCGTCGGCCCCGCATCCGATGGCGAAACAGAAGTCGTGCAGGTTGCGAATCTGCCCCGACTTCAGAACGATGCTGCATTTGCGCCGCAGGCTCTCGCCGTTTGTAGTGACGACTTCAGTCGTTGCGCCGAAGCCGCTGATAATGTCGGACGTGATGGCGCAGCCCGAAACGGAGAGTTCAATCGGCGTGTTCAGCGCCTGATCAACGGCGGCCAGCGCCAGATGCGCGTCAACGAAAAGTTCGTGAGATTCATAGCCGCGCGAATCGTCCAAAATCAACAATGTCACACCCGACGCCACAGACTCACGGGCCTCCTGCTTGATTCGCTCCAACGCGCCGCTGAGCGTCTCGCTTTCGTCGTAGGTGATGTCAATCGTGCGAACGACCAGGCCGGTCAGCGTTTCGCCGGGAACGCCGGTGTGCGTGGCGCGCAACTGCTTCAACCTTGCTTCGGCTGAAAACGGGTTGGCCCCGATCTCAATGCTTTCAACGCTCTCGCTGAATTCGCGCGCGATGTCTTCGATCAAACACGTTCCGAACTCCTGCGCAACCATCGCGTGCGCGGCCAGAAAGTTTCCATCTTCACCCGCGCCGCCCATCAGGATCGGCGATTTCAATTCGATCTGTTGCCGCATCGAACCGCCTTCGACCAGCGACGGCCTTGCGCCTAGAAAAACGCGCACCGAAAAATGATCGCCTTCGCGCACGCGGTCAATCGCGGGGTTGGTCACAACGGCGACTCGTTCGTGGAAGTAATCGCTCAGATTGCGGCGGACTTTCGAGAACGCGGCGAGCGGGCCGTCGTAACCGAGGCCGGAGAGCGGGTCTTTGCCCGTGACCATCGTCATCAGGTTGTCCACTTCTTCTTTCGTCCAGCCCATCGCGGCCAGCGCGTCAGTGGCGGCCAGCGTGCGTTCGATCCTGATCGCGCGCTCTTTCCGCTGCTCTTCAATGGCCAGCGCGTCTTCGGGCGATTCGTTTTCGATCTGTGGCGCGTCGGCCCCCTCTTCTTCGTCTTCAAAGTTGAACGAGAAGAGACTTGAATTCAGCGTGAACTCGTTGAGTTTGTGGAAGTCGTAACGCTCCGACGACATTTCGTGGATGCGCTGCTGCATCTGCTGATGCTCGAAGACCTCGACGTTTTGATCGCGGCGCAACAACAATCCCATCTTTTCGCCGGGCGCGAGCGGGCGCGGGTCTTCGGCCATCGCTTCGAGCGGCACCACGCCTTTTTCCGAAGAGGCGAAATATTCCTTCTCGGTCTTGCCGAACCAGAGCGGGCGCAAACCCAAAGCGTCGCAACTGAAGACCACTTCGTCGCCTTCGCGCGCGATGATTGCGACCGGGCCTTGCGCCAGCGATCCGAACGCGCGGCGGAAGTAGCGATGGAAAGGCTTGAGCGGCGTGTCGTATTTCTCGCTCTCGCTCCAGACGGGCGGAAAGATGATCTCGATGGTTTCCATCAACGACAGGCCGTAATTGAACATGAAGCATTCGACCACGCGGTCGAGAATCTGCGAGTCGCTGGCCTGCGTGGGCAATTGGAAACCGAGCGCGGCGGCCTCGCGCGTCAAACGGTCAATCGAATTGATCTCGCCGTTGTGGCCGAGCGTCGAAAACATCTGCGCCTTTTCAGCCGCCGAATTCGTGTTGGTCGAATAGCGCCCGTGACCCAGCGTGATCGCCGATTTGAATTCCGGTTTGGAGAGTTCGGGGAAATAACGCCGCAGAGCTTCGGCGTCGCCGCGAACTTTGTAAACCGCGCTGGTGTGGCTCAAAGAAGCGACGTGGACGGGCAATTCGCGTTCGAGCGCCAGATGGATATGAAACGTCTCGCGGTTGCCCATTCGCCGCGCGCCGCGCGGAATCGCAGCGACCTGCCAGTAACGCGGCTCGCTGGCGCGGCCAAGCGGGCCGAGCATTTCAGGCCTGACTTGGGCGTCCTGCGCGAGCACGATTTCCATCCCGCGCGTTTCGATGATTTCCGCCGCGCGCCGTTTGATGTCGTCGTGATCATCCCGCGCGGCGGCGGGCAGCAGAATGTGCGCGACGGTGAAATACGGATGATTGACCGTTGAACCGATCAGTCCGCGCGATTCCAGATGGCTCAACCAAATTTCGCGCGGGATGTCGGTCTGGATGCCCGCGCCGTCGCCTTCGCCTGCGATCTCGCCCGTGCGGTGGCCCATCTTGGTCAAGGCTTCGAGCGTGCGTTTGACGTTGCCGTGCGACGCCTTGCCGTCGCGTTTGACGCTCGCGATGATCGCGCACGCGTCGCGCTCCTCTTCGATTCCCAATAGTTCGAGTAAAGTCATGGTCGTTAGCCTGGTGTTCCTGGGAGCGCAGGCGGCCTCGCCTGCCTCTCGCAGAAAGCCGTCTTCGCAAGCTTGGCAGGCGAGGACGCCTGCGCTCCCGGATGTTGATCAAAAACAGAAATCCAGCCGATAAAAATCGGTGATGATAAATCAAAAGGCCCCAGCGAGTTCGTGTCGTCTCGCTGGGGCCTGGCTTGTTTCAGCCTTTTTCATCTCGGTTCAACTTTTGCCGCCAGCGAGTCGCTTGTGTTTGGGCGCTTTCTTCGCCGCGCCAGTAGCTACGGCTACGAGCGGGAGTGATGAGATTGAGACGGGTTTTGATGAATGCACAGCCGCGCCAGTCATCGCATAGTTTTTGAGATTTCGCTTCGACATCAAAATTTTAAAGCTCCGACTTAACACTGCATCTCCCACCTGAACCTCAATTACGACTTTGATTCAGCCTCGACGCTCTCCGCCGAATCAAAACGTCGTCTGGAAATTAAGGTTGAGGGGAGTGAACAAAATGATGGAGCCGCAAAATAAGACTTTCCCAGTTGGTTTGTCCAATGACATTTTTTTATCGCGGGATAAGCGATGCTTATCCGCTCACAACCAGCGACGTGACCGGGCTATTGGGCAATCCCGCGCTCGCCTTCGTCCAAACGTCCCCGTTATCGGTCGAGCGGAAAACCCCGTCTGCGGTTCCGGCGAAGATCGTTGTTCCAATCGCGGCGAGCGCATAGACCTTATCGGCGATTGTACTGCTCAATGCTATTCTCCTCCGTGTAGTTTTTATCACTAATCAATTTCTGATTATGTCCCACAACAACACCTCGCTCTTCGGCCCTCCTGTCAGCATAGTTTTGCCATCGGGTGTGAAGGCCACCGGTTGCATCGCCTCATCTATCGTCGCCAGCAATTGGCCCGTCTTGGTATCCCACAATTTCAAGCCCGGTTTGTAACTGCCAATGCTAGGCACAGCAACAATTTTTCCGTCAGGGCTGAAATTCTCATTGAACAGGACTACGTTCTTTTTGAAGCCGGTCAAGGTTGCAATCAATCGGTTGCCCTCGACGTCCCACAATTTCACTTTCCGATCCTGATCAGCGCTGGCCACTGCGAGCGTCCGCCCGTCGGGGCCGAATGCGGCGCTTAAAACCCGTCCTCTGAAATCCCCGATCGAGCTGATCCGTTCCATCGTCCTTAAATCCCACAGCCCGGCTGTTCCATCGCGGCTTGGTGTCGCCAGGTATCGTCCAGTCGGGTCGAGCACCATGCGATAGATTGTGCTCCTGTGACTGTCTAGCGTCCTCTCCAACGTACCGCTCTCCAAATCCCAAACATAAATCCGGTTGAAGAGAAAGCTGACTGAGAGCAACTTGCGGCCATCGAGAGTAAAGGCGAGTTCGATCACCATGTCTTTGGTCTCCGTCTCTCGTTCGGGGTGGAAAATGTTGTATGGGGTCTGATAGGACGGGTGCTCAAGCGTGCGGACGATTTGTCCGGTGCGCAAATCCCAAAGCTTGATCAACGGCTTACGATCATCGGCGGTCGCCAGCAACCAGTTTCTCCAATCAATAAAGACCTCCGCCCTAAAATCCTTATACCCGGTCACGATGTGCGCCTTTAGTTCCCATGTCTTGGCCTCCCAGACACTGACCTCTCCCTTAGGAGTACGTGCCATAAACCATCGGTCATCAGGGCTGAATAACAGATACGGGGCCCAAGGCGGGCTTGTCTGCAATTCCGCTATCGCCCGTTCAGTAGCGATATCCCACAAGACGATCTTATTGTGGCTCCCTGTAGTCGCAAGTGTGCGCCCATCGTGGCTGATAGCAAAGCTGACTCCATATTTCGCACTTCTATCTATTATTGTGGACTTGCGCTTTACGGTAAGCGACTGTGGCGAAGCCCGTGGCAAGACTTGGCTATCCTGTTTCACAACTACCATAGACATCCAAGTCATCAGACCATTATTGCTTAACAAACAACGTTTGGAATGCAGCGAACGGCATGAATGTACTTCCTCAACTCGCTGCATCCTGGCTGAGGTCAATATCAGAACAGCCACGCAACACATAAGCAGCCACTTCATCTTTGTGCTCCTTCCAAAGAAAGGCCAGTAGCACAAGTGGTAGCGCAAGCGAGTAAGTTCCGCTCGTGATAGGCGCGCTCACCCGCTTGTGTTACTACTCCGTCGGACGACTAGCGGATAATGATCGCTACCATTCACTTTTTCAGCTTA
>JAJVID010000159.1 GCA_022072205.1 Acidobacteriota bacterium | reverse complement strand
GTCGTGGGCGCGCCGTTTGATGATGATGCGGGCGGCAATTCCGGCTCAGCCTATGTGTTTGTGCGGACAGGGACGGTGTGGAGCCAGCAGCAGAAGCTCACCGCCAATGATGCGGCAGGCAATGACCGGTTCGGTTGGTCGGTGGGGATCAGCGGAGAGACCATCGTCGTGGGCGCGCCGTTGGATGATGATGCGGGCAGCAGTTCCGGCTCGGCCTACGTCTTTGTGCGGACGGGGACGCTGTGGAGCCAGCAGCAGAAGCTGACCGCCAGCGATGCGGCACGCGATGACTGGTTCGGCTATTCGGTGGCGATCAGCGGAGAGACCATCGTCGTGGGCGCGTATTTTGATGATGATGCGGGCGTCAATTCCGGCTCAGCCTACGTCTTTGTGCGGACGGGGACGGTGTGGAGCCAGCAACAGAAGCTTACCGCCAGTGATGCGGCGGCATCTGACAATTTCGGCAATGCGGTGGCGATCAGCGGGGAGACGGTCGTCGTTGGCGCGGTGCTGGATGATGATGCGGGCAGCAGTTCCGGTTCGGCCTACGTCTTTGTGCGGACGGGGACGGTGTGGAGCCAGCAACAGAAGCTTACCGCCAGCGATGCGGCAGCCGGAGACTTGTTCGGTTCTGCGCTGGCGATCAGCGGAGAGACCATCGTCATTGGCGCACAGTTTGATGCTGATGCGGGCAGCGATTCCGGCTCGGCCTACGTCTTTGTGCGGACGGGGACGGTGTGGAGCGAGCAACAGAAGCTCACCGCCAGTGATGCGGCGGCATTTGACCATTTCGGCTATTCGGTGAGGATAAGCGGTGAGACGATCGTCATTGGCTCGCCGGGGGATAATGTTGCGGGCGGCAATTCCGGCTCGGCCTATGTCTTTGTGCGGACGGGGACGGTGTGGAGCGAGCAACAGAAGCTCACCGCCAGCGATGCGGCAGCCGGAGACGTGTTCGGTTCTGCGCTGGCGATCAGCGGAGAGACCATCGTCATTGGCGCACAGTTTGATGATGATGCGGGCAGCGATTCCGGCTCGGCTTACATCTTCGCCCTCAACCGCCTGCCGCTGATCACGCCTCAACCCCTCACTCGCCAGCAGGGCGCGGCGGCTTCCATCTCGCAGATCGCGACCGTCAGTGACGCCGATCAATCGCTCGACACGCTGGCGGTGACGGTTGACGGCGGATCGAGCGCGACAACCAATGGCGTGACTGTCTCCGGCATCAGCGTTGACGCTTCGGGCGCCGTGACGGCCAGCATCGTCGCCGACTGCGCGGCGAGCAACGCCACCTTCACCTTGACCGTGACCGACGATCAGACGGCCACCGCCAACGCCACGCTGACCGTCAACGTGACGGCCAACACGCCTCCGGCGCTCGGCGATTATCCGAACGCCACAGTCACAGTAGGCGGCGCCGCGACCGTTACGCCCGCCAGCCCGCCTTCGGACGACGTCTCGATCAGCAGCGTCACAATCACGGCGCCAGGATTGACCGGCGCGGCGACCGTCAATCCGACAACGGGCGTCGTCTCGATCTCAGGCGCAGGCCCCGTAGGCGGATTCCTGGTCTCGGTCAAAGCGACCGACAATTGCGGCGCGATGACGACCAAAACCTTCACGCTGACAGTAGCCGCCGACACCTGCGGCATCACCGTCAACCCGGCCACACTGCCGCAACCTCACGTGGCGATGCCGTATGCCAGGATTCTTTCGGCCACGCCGGCGGGTAATTACGCGTTCAGTGTTTCCGCAGGCCAGCTTCCGCCGGGGCTGCAACTGGTAACCGTGTTCGGCGTCACATCCATCGCGGGTTTGCCGACCACGCCCGGCGCATACAGCTTCACGATCAAGGCGAAGAAGAACAACTCGGCGTGTGAGGCCACGCGCAGCTACACGTTGACAATTCCGGCGACGGTCGTCCCGATTCTGGAATGCGTGCAACACAACCAGGACGGTTCGTGGACGGCGCGGTTTGGCTACGACAATTCGACGGGGGCTGCGGCGACGATTCCGGTGGGATCGAACAATTACTTCAGGCCCGGCAGTCAGAATCGCGGCCAGACGACGGTTTTCCAGCCGGGGCGCGTGAACAACGCCTTCAGCGTGACGTTCTCGATAGCCCAGGGATCCAAGCTGGCGGTCTGGTACTTGCGCGGGCCGGACGGGGTGTTGAGGCCGGTCAACGCGCTGACGACCTCAATCGGGTGCCCGTGATTCAAGCGGCGAGTCTTATGCGGTCAATAGCGATTGCCCGTAAGCTCGCAGGAGGTGGGAATTCGCAGGGCGCCGCCGCCAACGCCGGAAGTTGCGGCGGCGCCTGGGCGGAATCATCAACCCAATCATTCAGCCTGGGAGAACCAAATCCCGATCAGCCGCATTTTCGCGCTCCATCTCTTCACTTCACGAAATCCAGCCCGTGCGGGACAGCCGACGTGAAAACGTAAGCGAACAGCATCACGATCAATCCGACAATCGCCGCGAGCGCGATGCTGTGCCAGATGACGGCTCGCAGAATCTTGCCTTCGCTGCCGACCTGATTGGTGGCCGCCGTAGCCACGACGATTGATTGCGCGTCAACCATCTTGCCCATCACGCCTCCGGCGCTGTTGGCCGCCGCCATCAACACCGGGTCAATGTTCAATTGCTGAGCGGTGATGCGCTGCAAGCTGCCGAAGAGCGCGTTCGATGAAGTGTCGCTGCCGGTGAGCGCGACGCCCAGCCAGCCGAGGAAAGTTCCGAAGAAGGGGAAGAGCCAACCCGTTCGCGTGAACGCCAGACCCAGCACCGCGTCCATTCCCGAATACCGTGTGACGAACCCGAGTCCGAGCATGCAGACGATGGCCAGCACGGCGAAGCGCATTCGCTTCAACGTACCGCCGAAGATTTTAATCAGTTGCGCCGGACTCAATCCCAGCAGCAGTCCCGAAACAATCGCGGCCAGAAACGCGGCGGTGCCGGTCATCGTCAACCAGTTGAAATCGTATCGCGCGGCTTCGGGCGCGCGGTCGGTGACCACAGGTTTGTCCCGGTAAACCTGGCCGTGCAGCATCGGCACATCCCAGCCCGGAGGTCCCGGACGCGGCTTGCCGTCGGGCAGCGTGACGGCGAACGATGGAGTTGTCGCGCGGTTGAGCGTGTTCTTGATCGAAGGCAATCCCCACAACAAAACGAAGACGGTCAAAACCGCGAACGGCATCCAAGCTCGCAGAACCCGGGCGCGGGCAATTTGTCCGCGCGTGTAGTTATGATTGCGCGCCGCTGTGACCTGATCTTTCTCGAATCGCCAGATGTTTTTCGGCTGCCAGAATCGCAGGAAGATGAGCATCGCCACGATGCACGCGGCGGCTGAGACGATGTCAACCAGGTTGCTGTCAACGTAATTCGACCAGACGAATTGCGTGATGGCGAATGAAACGCCGCAGACCAGAATCGCGGGCATGACTTCCAGCGTCGCGCGCGTTGACGACATCACGCGCACCAGCCAGATCGGGACGATGACGCTGGTGAAGGGAAGTATGCGGCCGGCCATCGCCGACAAATCCGATTCGTTCAAACCAGTCACCGCCGCCAGCGTGTGAATCGGCGTGCCGATTGAACCCCACGCGACGGGGGCCGTGTTCGCGATCAAATTCAAAACAGCCGCGTAAAACGGATCGAAGCCAAGCCCGATCATAAACGCGCCGGAAATCGCCACTGGCGCGCCGAAGCCCGCGCAGCCTTCGACAAACGCCCCGAACGCGAACGCGATCAGCAGGGCTTGCAGCCGCCGGTCTTGCGAGATGGCCGCGACCGAATCTTTCATGATCTCGAACTGGCCGGTGAAGACTGAGATGTCGTAAAGGAAAATCGCCGCGATGACGATCCACGCGATCTTCAATCCGAACGCGGCGCCGAACACGAAGCTCATCGCGGACATTTGCAACGGCATCGTGAAGACGGCGGTGGCGAGGGTGATCGCCGCGCCTGCGCTGATCATCGCGGCCCAGTGCGGTCTGGTTCCGCGCACGGCCAGCAGGTAAAACAGAACGACGACGGGAATAGCGGCGACCAGTGTGGAAAGCGGCCACCAGTGCAGGGGATCGTAAACTTGCGTCCAGGGGGTCGAGAAGGTGTTCATGGCCGCGCAATATAAAGGCAAACGGAAGCTCTGTAAAATTTATCAGCGCAGCAGGGAATTTATTTGAGTCACCAGGGATGACTTTTACCCAAATGGAAAAAACCGCCCGTCGGCCCATCTTCCGGCAGCGTGGCCAGCCAAACGGAAGTCTTCGCGCCTTCGGTCACTTCCAATGGCGCGTCCTGTCCGCCCATGTCCGTTTTCACCCAACCGGGATCGCCGGAGTTGACCTTGATGGGAGTGTCTTTCAGTTCCGCCGCCAGATGAATCGTGAACATATTGAGCGCCGCTTTCGACGCGTCATAAGCGACGGTCGAGCCGGCTATCCCCGCGAAGGTAGAATTCGGATCGCTGTTCAAAGTCAGGGAGCCGAGTCCGCTCGACAGGTTGACGATGCGGCCAGCCTCGCTCTTTTTGATCAACGGCAGCAATTTTTGTGTCAGCGAAATCAGGTTGAAAACATTGGTCTCGAAAGTTCTGCGCCATTGCTCCGGCGTGCCCTGCGAAGCGGGAATCGTAAAATCGAGCGCGACGCCCGCATTGTTGACCAGAATGTCGAGCCTACCGAATTTGTCGGAGATGAACTTCGCCGCATTGTCCAGGGAAGTCGTG
This sequence comes from Acidobacteriota bacterium, assembly GCA_022072205.1. Lineage (GTDB taxonomy): Bacteria > Acidobacteriota > Blastocatellia > RBC074 > RBC074 > JAJVID01. The sequence goes on along the minus strand of JAJVID010000159.1, from coordinate 13,223 downwards.
TCGTTCAAGTCCAGCCGCAGAAACTGAACATCCAGACCTTCGGCTTTCAGTTTATCGGCGGCTTCCGTTCCGCGCTTTTCATTGCGCGCGCCGAGCAGCGCAGTGACGCCCTGCGCGGCGAGTTGGCGAACAGTTTCCAGCCCGATGCCTCTATTCGCTCCGGTGACGAGCGCGACTTTTTTCATACTCATTGCTCACTCCAATTGTTAGTTTCGAGTCGGGTCTTCATCGTAGTTTTCCGCCGCCGGGAGCGCAAGCTGCGGCATTCTTTTGTAACCGGCCCTCAGCCCTTGCGCGTACTTCCCATTGTGCCGAATCATGCATCCGCACGCTAAAACCATCTGAAACTTTAAAGCCAAAGGAGAATAGTTGATGAGGCGGCTGACAAGTTTGCTTTGTCTGTTGTGTATCGCTGTCGTTTCCATCCGCGCGCAGGAGCCTGGGCCGTCGCCCGCGCCCGCCGACCCCGCGCAGCAACGCATTCGCGCGCTCGAAGAGCGATTGAACTTCATGGAGCAGTCGCTGGCCAAAGACATTGACGACCTGATGTGGTTCCGCCGCATGGACGACATCGCTGTAGTTGATAAAGTCAGCTACACCGGCCCGCCGCCGCGCGTCATCTCGAACCCGACCGGACAGGGCGCGGGCAATCCGGTGATCATCCGCGCCTACACGTTTATGCCGAAGCAGCAGGCGTCCGGCAAACTTCCGCTGATCGTCTTCGTTCACGGCGGCGTTCACGGCGATTTCAACACCGGTTCAGCGCATATCGTCCGGGAGCTTGTCGAGCAGGGCTACGCCGTGATCGCGCCCGATTATCGCGGCAGCACCGGCTACGGCCGGGGCTTCTGGCGACTGATTGATTACGGCGGGTTGGAAAACGACGACGTGCTGGCGGGCAAGCGGTGGATGGTCGAGAATCATCCGAACATTGATCCGCAGCGCGTCGGCATCATCGGCTGGAGTCACGGCGGGATGATCACGCTGATGAACATCTTCGATCATCCGCAGGATTACAAAGTGGCTTACGCCGGAGTGCCTGTGAGCGACCTGATCGCGCGGATGGGTTACAAGAGCCAGTCGTATCGCGATCTTTATTCAGCGCCGTACCACCTGGGTAAGACAGCCGAACAGAACGTCAACGAATACAAGAAACGTTCGCCCGCGTGGAACGCCGCGAAGCTGCAAACGCCGCTGCTCATCCACACCAACACCAACGACGAAGACGTGAACGTGCTGGAAGTCGAACGTCTGATCGAAGCGTTGAAAGCGGCGGGCAAGAAGTTCGAGTACAAGATTTACGAGAACGCGCCGGGCGGCCACGCCTTCAACCGCATTGACACGAAACTGGCGAAGGAATCGCGCGCGGAGATTTGGCGGTTTCTGGCGCCGTATCTGAATCCGCCGAATCCGGTGAAGTGAAAATACCGGATTGGGCAAGCGGGGTAGCCTCCCGCCGAAACCCGAAACAATGAAAGGACGAATTGCCATATGGGTTTGCTCAAAGTCACGGGAACCATTGACCTCGAACAATTCTGGCCTGTCGGAGGTTCGGACGCCGACACGACCAAAATCAAGCTGACCGTCGCCGCCGGAGCGTTCAAATATAGCGAGTCAGGCTCAGGCGGCTGGCAAACGGTGAACCTGTTTGACGACGCTGAAGTCAGGGGCAAGGGCGGCCGCACGCCAATCGTCAAAAACGGCCAGATCACGGCGCGGTTGCAAGGCATTGACGCGCCTGAATTGCATTACCGCCCCCAGATGCCACGCGGCCCGAAGACCGACGAACAACGCGAAGCTTTTCTGGAAGTCAATGAAGAGTACCGCCAGCACCTGGCCGAAACGAGCGTCGTCGCTCTGGTAAAAAAACTGCGGACGTTCGGGTCTGCGGCGGTTCGGTGTGAAGTGACGACCGCCGTCGAAAAGCCGAATCAGGTCTTTGACACTTACGGCCGGTTGGTGGGAGACCTGTGGGTGGGCAGCGGAGCGCGCCGGCTGAACGTGAATGAATGGCTGGTGAGCGCAGGTCACGCCTACCCGGCTTTTTACAATTCGATGGCCGAAGACGAGATCGAGCGCCTGTTGCGGGCTTCGCGGCCCAACCGCGCCGGCAAGCCGCTCTGGCGGCGTTTGCGCAGGAGCGTCGGGAAATTCGACGAGGAACTGATTTTCCGGCGGCCAAGCGCCGATCCGGAGTTCGACCCGTCGGCCGATGCCGGCCCCGTGCTGATGCCCAAGCTTTTCCGCAGGCAGGCGCAGCATTTCGCTTTGAACTATGCGGGTTTTACGACGGACGACTTCAAGACCTGGCTGAGCGCGCAGAAGAGCGACCGATACTTCCTTCTGGATGAGTTCGTGGACGATCCGAACACGGCGCAAGAGCATCAGCTTGCCGATTTGCTTACGGTCTCCGGCGCGGATTTCCGTATCGCCAAAGCCCCCGACCAGATTATCGTGAAAGAAGCGGCTTCAACATTGTTGGACGCAGATGGGACGCCGATCACCAATTGGCGGTAAACTGCGTAGTGACGTTTTTGCCATAAACATTCCAGGAGGACATAGTCGTGAAATCATCCCGGCGTTTGTTGATCGTATGCATGCTCTTCGCGTTCGCAATCTTTTCCGCCAACGCTCAAGGCCGTCGAGGCGGCGGGCAACAGGGAGGCGAACAACGTCCCGAAGGCGGCCCGCAGGAAAGGCCGTCCGATCCGATGTCCACGCCGACTTTCTCCGGGCTGCGCTTTCGTTCCATCGGCCCGGCGATCACTTCAGGGCGCGTGATTGCGTTCGCTGTTGATCCGAACGACCGCGCCAGATATTTCATCGCCGTCGCTTCGGGCGGCGTGTGGAAAACCGTCAACGCCGGAACCACGTGGACGCCGGTCTTCGACAATTACGGCTCGTATTCGATTGGCGCGATTGCGCTCGATCCGAAAGACACTTCGGTCGTCTGGGTAGGCACGGGCGAACGCAACAGCCAGCGCAGCGTCGGTTACGGCGACGGCGTTTACAAATCGGAAGACGGCGGCAGAAGCTTCCGCAAAGTCGGCCTGGAAAAATCGGAGCACATCGGCCGCATCGCGATTGACCCGCGCGACAGCAAAGTCGTCTATGTCGCCGCGCAGGGGCCGCTCTGGTCTTCGGGCGGCGATCGCGGGCTGTACAAAACCACCGATGGCGGCAAGACGTGGAAGGCCGTCTTGAGCGTCAGCGAAAACACCGGCGTGACCGATGTCGCGCTCGATCCGTCGAACCCGGACATCGTTTACGCCGCGAGTTGGCAGCGCCGCCGCCATTTTTACACGTTGATCAACGGCGGGCCTGAAAGCGCGATTCACAAATCAACCGATGGCGGCGCGACGTGGACAAAGCTGCGTGGCGGATTGCCGCAAGGCGAACTCGGTCGCATCGGTCTGGCCGTTTCGCCGGTTGAGCCGAACGTCGTTTACGCGACGGTCGAAGCGGCGGCGCAGGGCAGCGGCATCTTTCGCTCGAACGACAAAGGCGCGACGTGGGAGCGGATGAGTCCGACGATCGCGCAGGGAATGTATTACGGCCAGATCGTTTGCGATCCGAAGAACGTTGATCGCGTCTACATCCCGAACGTTGTCTTTCAGGTATCGGATGACGGCGGCAGAACGCAGCGTCCGCTCGGCGAACGGTTGAAGCACGTTGACAACCACGCGATCTGGATTGATCCGAACAACACGAACTATTACCTGGTCGGTTGCGACGGCGGCGTGTACGAAAGTCATGATCGCGGCGCGAACTGGAACTTCAAATCGAATTTGCCCATCGCGCAGTTTTACGATGTGACGGTTGATAACCAGTCGCCGTTCTATTTTGTTTACGGCGGCACGCAGGACAACAATTCGCTCGGCGGCCCGGCCCGAACGCGCAGTCAGTCGGGCATCGTCAACGCCGACTGGTTCAGCACCAACGGCGGCGACGGCTTCACCTCGCGCGTTGATCCAGAAGACCCGAACACGATTTACGCCGAGAGCCAGAACGGCGGTTTGGTGCGATTCGACAAACGCACGGGCGAACGCACGAGCATCACGCCGATTCCCGGCAAGGCCGAAGAGTCGCAGCGTTACAACTGGGATTCGCCGCTGATCATCAGTCCGCACAACAGCAAGCGCATTTATTTCGCCGGCCACAAACTTTTCCGCAGCGACAATCGCGGCGACGATTGGCGGGTCGTGAGCGGCGATCTTTCGCGCGGACTTGATCGCAACGCGCTGCCGGTGATGGGCAAAATCTGGGGGCCGGACGCCATCGCCAAACATCAATCCACCGCGCTTTACGGCAACGGTTCAAGCTTGAGCGAATCGCCGAAGAAGGAAGGTTTGATTTATGTCGGAACCGATGACGGATTGATTAACATCACGGAAGACGGCGGCAAAACGTGGCGTAAAGTCGAAAAGGTTCTGGACATTCCCGAAAACAGCTACGTCCATCGCGTGCTCGCTTCTCAGCACGACGCCAACACGGTCTACGCGCTGTTCAACAATCATCAGAACGGCGATTTCAAACCGTATGCGGCCAAGAGCACGGATGCGGGCAAGACGTGGACGATGATCAACGGCAACCTGCCCGAACGCGGATCGGTTTATGCCATCGCCGAAGACCACGTCAATCCGAACCTGCTCTTCATCGGCACAGAATTCGGATTGTTTTTCAGTGTGGATGGCGGCGCGAAATGGATTCAGTTGAAAGGCGGATTGCCGGTAATTGCGGTGCGCGATCTGGCGATTCACAAGGGCGAGAACGATCTGGTGGTGGCGACCTTCGGGCGAAGCTTTTACGTGCTCGACGATTATTCGCCGCTTCGCGCAGTGAAGGCCGAGACGCTGGCCGAAGGATCGAACCTCTTCCCGGTGAAAGACGCGTTGATGTACGTGCGCTCGAACATCAATCTGGCGAACAGCCAGGGCGCGTCGTTTTACACCGCGCCGAATCCGGCCTACGGCGCGACGATCACCTATTACCTGAAAGAACCGATTCGCACCAAACGGCAGCAGCGCCAGCAGGCCGAACGCGAAGCCGCGCGCAAGAACGAACCGATCAAATATCCGTCTCGGCAGGAACTGCGCGACGAGGCGGAAGAGGAGCCGCCCGTGTTGCTCTTCACGATCAGCGACGCCGAAGGCAAAGTTGTGCGCCGCCTTACTGCTCCCGCCATGTTCGGCATCCAGCGCGTGACCTGGGATTTCCGTTACGCGCCGCCCATCGTGCAGGCCGCGCCCCAACTTCCGCCAGGAGGCGGCGCCGCTGGCGCCGGCGGCTTCGGCGGTTTCGGCCCGCAGGGCGAACTGGCGATGCCCGGCAAATACACCGTGACGATGGCGAAGCGCGTTGGCGGAGTGATCACGCCATTGCCCGGCTCGCAAACTTTCAACGTAGTCGCCGAAGGCACGGAGAAGATGACGCCGCAGGATCGCACGATCCTGGCCGAATTCCAGCGCAAGGTGATCAAGCTGCAACGCGCCGTGACTGGCGCTCTCGATGCGGCCACAACAGCCAAGACGAAGCTGGGCTTGATGAAACGCGCCGCGCTCGAAGCTCCCGGCGCCAATCAATCGCTGCTCAACGAAGTCAACGCGCTCGATGACAAGGTTGATGACGTGCTGCAAGCGTTGCGCGGAGGCCGCGAGTTGAGCGACATCCCGCCGCCTTCGATCAACCAGCGGGTCAACGCGATTGTCCAGCGCATCCGCCTGACCGCGCTGCGTCCGACTCAATCGCAGCAGGAGCAGTACTCCATCGCGGCGGAAGAATTCAAAGTCGCGCTGGCGAAATTGAAGGCGCTGACCGAAGTTGATCTGGCCAAACTGGACAAGACGCTGGAGACGGTGGGCGCGCCGTGGACGGCGGGACGCACGCCGGTGTGGCAGGATAAATAATAGCGGTATGAAAATCACCGGCCTGATCAAATTTTTCAATCACGTTCGGGCGCAACTGCAATCCGGTCTGACGCCGGAAGAGGTCGAGCCGTTCAGACAGCAGGTCAGGCGCATCGTCAGCGACGTAGAAGCGATTTGCCGCCAGCACGGCGCGGGGATTGATCATTTGCCCGCGCCCTCGCGGCGCGCTTACGTGTTTTTGCGTGACCTCGATCTCGACAATTTGCCGATGCGTCAGGCCGGCGCCCCTGCGGTGGCGAAGTCCGGTTTCAGGATCAAGAACGTCGTCAAGATGGGCGAGTATTTCGCCGACCGCCTCTGGCATCGGCTCGATTCGTTGCTGGCCGAAGCGCCAGCGCGCGCGCAATTGATCGCGGAGTTGGAGCGGCAGGCGGCGTCCATCGAACAACTTTGCGCGCAGTTCGATCAGACGCCATCAGCTTTGGAATCGCCCACGCGACGCGTTTATTGCTGGATGAAGTTTCTGGCGAGCAACGATCAATTGACCGGGCATCTGGAATCGCTCGAACGCGCGCGCGAAATCGCCAGCCAGTTTTCGTTGCCCGCCGGAAAGCCGTTGCTGCTTCATCTGGTCAGCCTGAATCACCTCTGGCGCAGACGCGATTACCGCAACGCCACGCTGCTCAAGGCTCACATCGGCTTTCAAAGCGGCGATCAGCAGGTGTGGCGCTCGTTGCTGCAATGCTCGCTTGGGCAGCCCACTCAGGCTGCCGAGCGGTTGTATCGCGAATTCTCAGAGTCGGAAGATTTCAACGAAGCGCTCTTCGATCTTGAATCGTTCGCCTCGCCTCCTGATCCGCCCACGCGCGGCCACGCTCACGACCTGGACGAAAGCTTTGCGCGAGTCAACGCAGTTTATTTCAATGGCCTGATGCCCAAGCCGAGGCTCGTCTGGAACCGCACGCTGACCGCGCGCAAGTTCGGCCATTACCAACCGGGCCGCGATACGATCATGATCTCGGTCACGCTGGACGCTCCCGGCGTTCCTGATTTCGTGGTTGACTTCGTGATGTATCACGAACTGCTGCACAAAAAGCACGGAAGCGTGACCGTCAACGGACGGCGACTGTCGCACAGCCCGGCCTTCCGCGCCGACGAGCGGCGATTCGCCGAATATGAGGAAGCGGAGAGCCTGATTCACGAGTTGGCGCTGCTGCAGCGCGGAGTGGGCGGCTTCGGCGGTGATGAGGCGGACGAATAGGCAACGTCGCGGTTAAAGTGACAGTTCTTCCGACATTCTGACATCGTGTTCAGGCAAGCGCGATCATTCGGCGCAACTCTATACGTGGCGGCGTGGGTTGTGGAGGGTAGCGGCGGGATTAAGCTTTTGGCGAACGAATCAGGAGGGAGCGCGGAAAAGACGGAGGTAACGGAACAAACGGAAGAACTGAAGACCTACAAGTTTTTTACGTTTGTTCCGTTATCTCCGTCTTTTATGTAATCTCTTTTCCACTCTCATTGCAGAGTCAAGGCTCTGGGCATAGCCGTTCTGCTCTCTCTCACGACTCCCGATGTTTTGCTGGGGGCCTTCGCCGCGCGCGCGTCCACGATTTTCAGCAGGTGGCTGGCGAAGACGATGATCTCGACGGCCTCGGCGGCGTCGAGCACGACGTGGCGGTGGCTGCGCGGAGTTTTGTAAGCGCCGATCAGCCCGGCGAACATTTCGGCGATGGCCTGCTTTTCCAGATCAATCGCCGTGTCGTCGCGCAGCGGCCCCGACTTCGGATCGAAGGCCTTGCGCATGAGCGGCGCGCCGATGTCGGTGGGCGAGAAACCTCCGGCGGTTCGCACGGCGACTTCGACTTCGCGCAGCGCCTGGAAGACCGCCGTGTCATATTCGGCGTTCAGGAAGGCCGTCTCCACTTTTTGCGCGATGGTCGGGTGCAACAGGTATTTAGGAAGCATCGTGGAGGCGCGGTAAGCGTTGAGGTCTTCGCGGCCCTGAATGGTCTTCCCTTTGTCGGTGATGAAATACCATCCGGGCTTGCTCGGCATTTCGGCGATCAGCCCCTCGCGTTCCATATAACCCCAGCCGGTCATCAGCGCCTTAAGCAACCGTTCGTGAAATGCGGGCGGATACTCCTGGACGGTGCGCTGCATGGCGAAATCGTTGCGGTTGAGTTGCAGATGATCAATGGAGTTCAAACTCTCCAGAATCACCGCCGCCACATCCTCCAGGTCGAGCTTCAAGAATTCTTCGGGATTCGGAATGATCGAGTAGATGGTTTTGTGCGTACTCATGAACAATGCTCCTCTAGATATACTTCCACATGTACTTGCAGCGTGAGTTGGGCGAACGGGGGAGATGATTGATGTGATAACGTTAGTTGATCGGGGCGTCATTTTACCACCGACCTCGCGCCGAATTGAAAGCCGCGAGGCGTCGGACAAAATTAAATTCTGAATGAAGGGGTCAGAAAGAGAACGCGGAACAAACTGAAATAGCTGAAGGGGCGGAATAGCGCCGATCTGTGACTGGTTCCGCCTGTTCAGTTATTTCAGTTTGTTCCGCGTTCTCTTTCTTCGTCTCTCTTCACTTGCCCGGCGCCGTCATTTGATCCTGATCCGCGCCGCGTTCGACCGTCTGCCGTTGATTGTGATCGCCACTTCCACTTCGCCGCTTCCGGCCAGGGACTTCGGCAACCGCAGATTGATTTGATCGAGGCCCGCGAATTCGCCCTGCGGCCCGGCGTAAACCACTTCGGCCTCCGCGCCTCCGACCGTCGCCTTCAGATTCGCCAGCGGTTGCCGGCCATTCAATCCGGTTCCGAAGAGGATCAGGAAGACTTCGTCATCCGCGCCCACATCAATCGCGGCGGGCGCAAACCCGTTCCGCGACGGATCGAAAACAGCGGCAGGTTCGATGCTGCGCGAGCCGTCAGCCTGCGCGCGCAACACGACCGCCGCCGCCGCGCCCTGACCGTCGCTGTTTGCCGCAAACAGGCTCGGAGCGAAATCCGTCACGCTCACGACTCCGATTGAAATTGCGCCGTCCGCATTGGTGATCGTGACCGTCGCTGTTCCGAGCGCGGTTTCTATCGGAATCAGATAGTTGATCTGACGCGGCGAAACGAAGAAGAGCGGCGCCGGCCTGGGCACGCCCGCGCTGTCTGTGACTGTGACTTTCGCGCCGCCGATTTCAAACGGCAGAGGCTGGGACGACGCGGTTTCAGCGTGCGCGGCCAATTGTTCGCCGAACGCCGTCACGATTTGCCCCGGCGCCATCTCGCCTCCCGCGAAACTGGCTGCGGACACTGTCGCGACAGCGCGCGCGGCTTTGGTGGCCAGCGTGAAATCGGACGGCAACGCGCGGGCGTCGGTTGAGACGATCTCGCGCGACACGGGTTGATCGCCGAACCCGAACGCGAACGGCGCGCCGGAGTCTTCAGCCGATTGCCGCGCGAATTGCCGAGTGAATTGTAGGATGACGATTTCGCGCGAGCCTGATTCAAAAGTTTGACCGGCGGGCAGGATCATCGCCAGCCCGATTCGCCCGCTCGACGCTTCGTTGGAGTTGACGTTCAACGTCGCGCCTTGCGCGTCGCGTCCCGCGCTGGCTGAAGCGAACCGCCACTCCGACGGATTGAAGAGCAGGCTGAAGCCCAGCGCGTTTTCGCCGCCGCGCGCATCCAGCGAAATGGCGACGCGGCGCATGTGGCCGGATGAATCAAGCTCGAACGCGCTGACGCGATGAAGCTGGTTTCGATCAATATTGATCGGCCTTCCGTTGACGGTTGCGCGCGCGGCGCTGAGCGGATTGTTCATCGCCGGGCCGCCAGCGGGCGTCAACGGATCCAGCCCGGCGGCGTAACGTCCGGCCTGCACCCAATCGCTGATTGTGATCGCGCCGTTGCCCAGGCTGTCGCGCGGCGCGCAATCGGCCCGCTGGAATTCGCTGCCCGCGTCGGCGGTGTCCAATCCGGTGGCGAAGCGCCCGACCTGCGCCCAGTCGGCAATCGTCGTTGAGCCGTCGCCATTGGGCCGCGGCGCGACGTCGGCTTCGTAAAGTTGAATGATGTTGAAGCTGAGCGCGTTCGATGCGCCTCCACCGGGGCCAGGCGAGAAGACCGTCACGCTGGCGGTTCCGGCGCTGGCGATGTCCGAGGCCGGAATCGTCGCGGTCAATTGCGTCGCGCTTGCGAACGTCGTCGCGCGGTCGTTGTTGTTCCATCGCACGATGGAGCCGTTGATGAAATTCGATCCGTTGACCGTCAACGCGAACCCGGCGCCGCCCGCAAACGCCGAGTTCGGATTCAAGCTCGACAGCGCAGGAACGGGATTGGGTGGGATGATGGTGAACGGCGCCGTCTGGACATCGGCGCATCCGGTCTTGCTGATCGTGATCGGGCCGGTGATCGCGCCGTTCGGCGTAGTCGCGGCGATTTGCGTATCGCTGTTGACGGTGAAGCTGGCTGCCACATTGCCTGCGAACTTGACCGAGTTGACGCCGGTGAAATTGGTTCCGCTGATCGTCACCATCGCCCCGGCTGGCGCGCTGTTTGGATTGACGCCGCTGACGGTCGGGCAAAGGATCGGCGCAGCGGCTTGATTGACGGTGAAAGTCTGACCGGCGATGGCGATTGTGCCGGCGCGCGGATTGGCGGTCGGATTCGGAGCGGCGGAAAAATTCACCGGGCCATTGCCGCTGCCGCTCGCGCCGCCGGTGACGGTGATCCACGCGTCGTTGCTGATTGCCGTCCAGTTGCATCCGGCGCCCGCCGTCACGTTGACTGCGCCAGCGCCTCCGTCGCCAGCGATGTTCGCGCTGGGCGCCGAAATCGAGTAGGAGCAATTGAGCCTTTTGACGATCACGCCATTCGCGCCGACGGCGTAAATCGCAGCCGCGGTCGCCGAATGCGCGCTGCGCAGATCGGCGGAGACGCCGCTCGTCTCCGGGTACCAGAAATTGCCGCCGTCGGTAGTGGCCAGAATCAATCCGCCGTCGCCGACAGCCCATCCGCGATTGGCGTCCACGAAATGCGCGTCGCGCAGGTTCGTTGTCACGCCGCTCGCTTGAGCTGTCCACGCCGCGCCGCCGTTCACTGTTTTGAGAATCGTTCCTCCATCGCCCGCCACCCACGCGGTGTTCGCGTCGAGCATGTGAACGCTGTTGAGCGTTTGTGTCACGCCGCTCGCTTGCACGGTGGTGGTGGGGAAGCTGGGCGAAACGGCTTCAGCGTTGGTGATGCGCGCGATGCGCCCCTGATCGCCCACTGCGAAGCCGGTGGTTGGGACGGTGAAGAAGACGTCCCGGAAAGCCGGGCCGTTCGGGAATACGGTGGTCAGCGCCTCGGTCGTGGCGCCTGACGAATTGACGCCGTAGCGGAAGAGCGCGCCTCCCGACACAACGCCGTTGGCGGTGGTGATCGAGCCTGCGCCCGCGCCCCAGACGCGCGTGTCGGAGATCGGGAAGAAACTGGCCGGGGTGTTGACCGTCGTCGCGTTCGATGTCGGCAGCGTCGTCGTCGTGAAAAGCCCGCCACCATTGAGCGTTAAGAGCAGCGACATCGCGCCGCCAGTCCAGCCGATGTTTTGATTGATGAATCGGACAGAGTTGTACCCGGCGGCCTGCGCGGTGGACGTATTGACCGTCGTCCAATTCGCTCCGCCGTCAACGGTGCGCCGCAACGTCGCGTTCGATCCGGCGGCCCAGCCCTGGGTGTCGCTGGTGAAATGAACCGAGTTGAGTTGATTGGTCGTGGCGCTGTTTTGCGTTACCCACGTCGCGGGCGGGATGCCGGAAGTCCCGAACTGTGTGACGATGAACGTCCGCCCGGCGACCGTGATCGTTCCCAGTCTCGGCGAAGACGACGTGTTGGGCGCGACTGTGAAATTGACCGCGCCATTGCCTGCGCCGCCGCTCGCCGGATTGACGGTGATGAAACTGTCATTGCTCGCCGCGCTCCATCCGCAATCGCCGGTCGTCGCGACGTTGACGCTGCCTGATCCGCCGATGGCCATGAAACTCTGGCTGGTTGGCGCGATTGTGTAAGCGCAATCGCCTTTGAAATTGCTCGTGAACAAATCGGGGCATCCCGGTTTGCTGATCGTCACCGGGCCGGTCAGCACGCCCGCCGGAACCGTCGCCACAATTTGCGAATCGCTGACGACGTTGAAAGCCGCCGCCAGATTGTTGGCGAAACGCACGCCGGTCACGCCGGTGAAATTCGATCCGTTGATCGCCACCGTGTTGCCCGGTCCAGCGCCGGGCGAACTGAAGCTGCTGAACGTTGGACAGGCGTTGGTCATCTGGCAGCAGAGGCCGCCGACATTGAGCGAGTAGCTGCACCCCGCGCCGCTCCCCGCGTTCACTTCGTGCACGACGATGGTGAAGGTCGAGCCGCTCGGAATGTTGAAAGAGAAAGTCGTGAAGCCGCCCGCGATGGGGCTGCCTCCGGCGTCGCCCAGATAATTCGAGCACAGATCGTTCGGATTGAATCTGCCCGCGTATGCCGCCGCGAAAAGCTGGTTGCTCGCGCCGCAGGCCGTGTTGAACGTGACTGTGACGCAGGCCGAAGCGCTCGCCGGGCAGGAAGTGAACGTGTAAGCGTCGTAGCGGCGCGGCGCCGGCGAATTCGGCAGCAGTCCGGGGCAGGTTTTGCCGATGCCGCATGAACTGTAATCGCCCGTGCGGTTGAGCCGTCCCACCTGCAAGCCCGACGAGCCTGTGAAACCGGGGCCTGAAGCGGGCGGCGCCGAATCGAGCAGTGAAGTGATCGTGACAGGTGGCGGCCCGGTTTCGACGCTGAAAGGCAGAACGCGCGGGCTGCCGCCGCCAGCGAATGTAACCGTCAGTTTGAAATCAACGCGCTGCGGGCAGGCCGCGTTCGGATCGAGCGCGAAACCGAACAGCGTCGCGTTGGCCGCCATCCCGTTTGGCGCGGACAGATCGCCGTAGCTGGACGATCCCTGCGTGACGATCACGCCCGGCGTCGTCGCGCTCAACGTCGCGTTGACGTTCGCCGCGTTCACGACTCCCGTGTTGAGCAACTTCACCACCAGCGCGCCGCCTTCGCCCGGTTCGATCAGCTTGTTGCCGTTGCCTCCCGATTCGGCGGCGAAGACCAGACCCAGATCGAGATTGGGCGAAGGCGCGGCGCCGATTGATTGCAGCGATTCAAAAGCCATGACGACGCCAGCGCCCGCGTCTCGATCCACGCCGCTGGTTTCGATGTCAATCGCCGTGCCGGTCAGAGCCGTGCGAATCTGCGTGGGAGTCAACGCGGGGTTAGCCGATTTGAGCAGCGCGGCGATGGCCGCCGCGTGCGGGGCTGCGGCTGAAGTGCCGAAAAACCG
>JAJVID010000138.1 GCA_022072205.1 Acidobacteriota bacterium | reverse complement strand
CTGTTGTTGTAGTTAATTTTCAAACGCCATCATCGCTGGGCTGTGAGGCGAGCAATACTTTCAGCCCGGTTCAGCGGGCTTATCATCTGGCTTTAGCTGAATGCGGCAATTTGGCTAAAGCCATTATGAAAGGGCGTTGAACCGCCTCCGGATGATTCAAATACGTTCCAACCCAGCGATGAATCGCTGGGCTAGGGAAAACGAGGAGAAACGAATGCCAACACGCGAAGAAGCCTGGAACCTGCTGTGCGAGTGGACGCAAACCGACAGCCTGCGCAAACACGCGCGCGCCGTCGAACACGCAATGCGAACTTACGCCCGCAAATACGGCGAAGACGAAGATAAATGGGGCGTCGTGGGTATGCTCCACGATTTCGATTACGAGCGTTACCCCGATCAACGCCATCCGCAACTCGGCTCCGAAGTCTTGCGCGAAAACGGTTACCCCGAAGACGTGATCCGCGCCATCCTCTCGCACGCCGATTACACTGGCGTCATACGCGAGAGTCTGATGGAGCATGCGCTCTTCGCCACCGACGAATTGTGCGGCTTCCTGACGGCCTGCGCGCTCGTCCGCCCCGACAAGAGCTTCGACACGCTGGAAGTTTCGTCGGTCAAAAAGCGGATCAAGGACAAAGCCTTCGCTCGCACAGTCAACCGCAACGATCTGTCGGGCGGCGCCGAAGAGCTTGGCTTGAGCTTCGATGAGCATTGCGCGTTCGTGATCGCGGCCTTGCGCGAGATTCAGGAAGAAATTGGATTGAAAAAGAGCGACGCAAGCGCGCCTGCTTGACAGCCTGTACCTCGATCAGTAGTATGCGCACTTCCAGCGCGGATGTGGCGGAACTGGTAGACGCGCAGCGCTCAGGACGCTGTGGGAGCAATCTCGTGGAGGTTCGAGTCCTCTCATCCGCATTAAGAAAACGAAGGGGTGATCAGGTTTGATCGCCCCTTTGTTTTTCAATCAAACGATCCCCAATTGAAATGGATTCGACAGCAAACTCACCGGACGACCCTGCGTCTCAAAGCCAGATAGAAAAACGCGACGCCTACGCCGCCTTGCGCATCCGCGACTTCCGATTGTTCCTCTCAGGCCATCTGCTTTCGGTGCTCGGTGTGCAGATGCAGACGACCGCCGTGGGCTGGCAACTTTACGAAAAGACCAATTCAGAACTTGCGCTGGGAATGGTCGGGCTGGTTCAGATCATTCCGATGCTCGGTCTTGCGCTTCCCGCCGGGCACGTGGCCGACCGTTTCGACCGCAGAAAAACTCTGATGACCGCGACGACGCTGGCCGTGGTCGCCGCGTTCGGATTAGCTGTTGTAGCGATGACCGGCGGAGCCAATGTCCTGCTGATTTACGCCTGCCTCTTTCTGAGCGGATTGGCGCGCGCTTTTCAAGGCCCCGCAAGATCGGCGTTGATGCCGCAACTGGTTCCCCATCAAACTTTCAACAACGCGGTTTCGTGGAACGTCAGCGGATTTGAATTGAGTTCGATGATCGGCCCCGCGCTCGCCGGCTGGTTGATCTATCTGTTCGGCGGCGCAACTTTCGTTTATGTCTTCGCCGGGTTCGGCAGCGTCGTTTACTTCGTGATGCTGGCGACGCTCACCCGCCGATCTTACGCTGCGGAATTGAAGATCAGCCAAACTAACTTGAAAACGCTGGCCGCCGGATTCAAATATGTTTGGAAAACGAAGCTGCTGTTCGCAGGCATGTCGCTGGATATGTTCGCGGTGTTGTTCGGCGGCGCGGTCGCGTTGCTGCCGGTTTATGCAAAAGACATTTTGCACGTCGGGCCGGCAGGCTTCGGAGCGTTGCAAGCCGCGCCATCGTTTGGCGCGGTCACGATGGCACTGATAACCGCCCACATGCCGCCATTGAAAAAAGCCGGAAGAGCGTTGTTGTGGGCTGTGGGGGGCTTCGGCCTGGCGACGATTGTCTTTGGCTTTTCGAGAAATTTCTGGCTCTCGCTGGCGATGTTGTTCCTGACCGGCGCGTTCGATAACATCAGCGTCGTCATTCGCCACACGCTGGCGACGATTCTCACGCCCGACGAGATGCGAGGCCGCGTTTCAGCGGTCAACGGAATGTTCATCAGCGCGTCGAACGAGCTTGGGCGGTTTGAATCGGGATCGGTCGCGGCGCTCTTCGGCCCGGTCTTTTCGGTAGTCAGCGGCGGCGTGGGCGCATTGATCGTAGTCGCCACGGTCGCGTTCTCTTCGCCGCAATTGCGGCGATTCGGCAGACTCGATAATCATCCGAAGATTTTATGATCACACATCTCCAATACGGCAAAGATGGAATCGAGATTGAAATTCCATCGAACAACGTCACCATGCTCGCGCCGCGCTTCATTCCGGGATTGCCCGATGAAGCCGGAGCGTTCCGCGACGCGATTCGCGCGCCGATCAACTCAAAACCGCTGCGCGAGATGATCAGCACGAGAGATCTCGTAGCCGTAGTCATTCCCGACATCACGCGCCCGCTGCCCAGCGATCGTCTGCTTGCGTGGCTCTTCGCCGAACTCGATCACGTCCCGGTTGAAAATTTCGTGATCATCAACGGCACGGGATCGCACCGCGCGAACACACCCGATGAGCTTGCCGCGATGGTAGGCGCCGACATCGCCACGCGTTACCGCATCGTCAATCACAACTCGCACGATCCAGCGACGCTCAGCTTTGCGGGCAAGACGCGAGACGGGCGCGATGTTTTCTTCAACCGCGAATACGTCGAAGCTGACAAACGGATCGTGATGGGATTCATCGAGCCGCATTTTATGGCCGGTTTTTCGGGCGGCTACAAAGGCGCCTTCCCCGCCGTCGCCGACATTGATTCGATCATGCATTACCACCGCGCCGAAGTGATCGGCCACGAGCGCAGCGCGTGGGGAGTGATCGAAGGCAATCCCACTCAGGAGCAGATTCGCGCGAACGGGAGCTTGCTGCCCGTAGATTTTCTGATCAACGTCACGCTCAACCGGCAGCGGCAGATCACGCAATTCTTCTGCGGCGATGTGATGACCGCGCACGAACGCGGCTGCGAGTTTTCAAAATCAACCGTGATGATCCCCTGCCCCGCGCCTTTCCCGATTGTCGTCACGACAAACAGCGGCTATCCGCTCGATCAAAATCTCTATCAAGCTGTGAAGGGAATGTCCGCCGCCGCGCAGATCGTCGAGCAAGGCGGCCTGATTGTCGCGGCGTCGAAATGCAACGATGGTTTTCCGAATCACGGAAATTTCAAAAAGCTGCTCTTTGATCACGACTCGCCCCAGGCGATTCTCGACACGATCCTCGCGCCCGGCTTTTCGATGTACGACCAGTGGGAAGCTCAGTTGCTGGCAATGATCCGGCTGAAGGCCCGCGTCGGTTTGTACAGCGCCATCGCGCCGGATGAAGTCCGCCGCGCGCATCTTGAGCCGGTCAACGACATCGGCGCGTTCATCGCTGAAGAGTTGAACCGCATCGGCCCCCGGTTCGGAGAGGATGCGCCAATCGCCGTGCTGCCCGAAGGCCCGATGACGATCCCTTATCTTTCTCAAACCGCTACCGCATAAAATCAGACAATGACAACACAAAACATCAAGGTCGCTTCAACCTCCGAAATCCGCTCTCACTTTCCAGCGCTCGAACGCAAGCACAATGGTCATCCTGTGGCCTATTTCGACGGCCCCGGCGGCACGCAGGTTCCGCGCGCAGTCGCCGACGCGATGAGCGATTATCTTTTTCATCACAACGCGAACACGCACTGGGCTTATCCGACCAGCGCCGAGACGGACGAGTTGATCGCCCGCGCGCGAGCCGCAATGGCCGATTTCTTCAATTGCGAGCCTGACGAAGTTTCGTTCGGCGCGAATATGACGACGATCACTCTTCACGTCGGGCGCGCTTTGGGTCGCCGCTTCAATCCCGGCGATGAGATCATCGTCACCGAACTCGACCATCACGCCAACTCCGACACCTGGCGCGAACTGGCCAAAGATCGAGGCCTGACGGTACGCACTGTGCGAATGTTGACCGAAACCGGCCAGCTTGATTGGGACGATCTGGAGAGCGCGATCAACCGCAACACGAAGCTGCTGGCCATCGGCGCGGCGTCGAACGCGCTCGGCACGATCAACGACATTCAGCAGGCGGCTCGAATGGCTCACGACGCGGGCGCGCTGGTTTTCGTTGACGCTGTGCATTACGCGGCGCACTCGCTTGTTGACGTGCGCGAACTCGAATGCGATTTCCTGGCCTGTTCGGCTTACAAATTTTATGGGCCGCACATCGGCGTCTTTTACGGACGCCGCGATTTGGTCGAAAGTCTGGACGTTCCGAAACTCGAACCTGCGCCCGGCGAATCACCTGAGCGGTTGGAGACCGGCACGCAAAATCACGAAGGGATGATCGGGGCGGCGGCTGCGGTCAACTTTCTTGCGTCGCTGGCTGAAGGATCAACGCGCAGAGAGCGTTTGCGAAATTCTTTCGCGGCGTTGCACTCGCGCGGGTCTGATCTGCTGAAACAAATGTGGGAAGGGCTGCGATCAATCGAAGGCGTCACGCTTTACGGTCCTGCCCCGAACACGCCGCGCACTCCGACGCTTTCCCTTACGATCAAAGACATCCCGTCAATCGAAGTCACGCAGAAGCTGGTCGAACGCGGCGTCTTCGCTTCACACGGAGATTTTTACGCGCAGACTGTGGTCGAACGATTGGGCAAGGTGGAGCAGGGATTGTTGCGCGCGGGATGCGCCTGTTACACAACGGATGAAGAAGTTGAACGGCTGGTCGAGGGCGTGCGGGAGATTCTCGCTACCGCCCGCGGTAATGCCACTACACGCAATCGCAATCCGATCTAAGGCCCGGCGCGCAATAAAAAAGGCCCCCTGATTCAGGGAGCCTGGATAAGTTTCTAACTGCCTGGGTGGGACAATTTGGCAAATTGTCCCACCGTTATCAGCCGATCAGTAAACAAAATCGCAAACTGATCTAGAACTGGTAGCGCAACGCGAATTGCATGTCACGCGGCGTGCTGGCGGATCCGGTGATCAGCCCGAACGTGGGTGATGCAATGTTGGCGTTCGGCAAGCCAAAGCTGTTGTGGTTGAAAGCGTTGAAGGATTGCCAAATTACCCTCAGCTCATGTCTCTCCGACCACGGCATCTTGATGGTCTTCATCAGGGCCGTGTCCAGATTCCAGAAACCCGAACTGCGAATGACGTTCCGGTTGCCGATCTCTCCGTGTTGCGGATAACGCAAGGCGGCGAGAGCCGTCGCAGGATCTCCGAAAAACTGGATCGTAGAGCCGCTGTCGTGAATCCGCTCCCGCAGCGAACTGGCGGCGCCATTGTTGAATGCCGCCGGACTGTTGAAGTTGAAGCCGATCGGGAACGCTCCGGTAGTCGTACTGAAAGGCAATCCGCTGCGATAAGTGTAAATGCCGGAGACCTGCCATCCACCGATGATGGTGTTCAACCAACCGGGCGCATTCCCGCCAAGCCAGTGCCCACGGCCGAAAGGAAGCTCATAAATCCCGTTGACGTTGATGAGGTGCCGGATGTCGAAGTCGGAGCTTCCACGACACACACGGAGATTACGAAGATCGCAGATCAAACCGCCAGAGACCGTATTGACAATGCTCGATTGATTATCAAGCGAATGGGACACGGTGTAGTTGAAGTCGAATTCAAGCCCACGCGAGAATCGCTTCCGCAAGCTGAGCAGCATTCCGTTGTAGCTCGATGACCCCAGGTTTGTGATGAAGGCGTTGGTTGAGAACTGTCCGCTCAATCCGACGTTCGGATTGAGTAGCCCATTGGCGAACAGAGCCTGGATCGTATCGGAAGTATCGCCAATCTGGATCAGGTCCGCCAGGTTTGCGGCGAGAAAGGCCGTGCAGGAAGATCCAACAACCGCTGTGCAAGGCGCGCCGAGCGCCGCGCTAATCTGATTCTCGAACCAGGGCTGCGCTGTGATTGTCGCTCCGGACTGAATCTGCGCTTGCAGAGCATTGAAAGCGGTCAGCATGAACTGACCTGACGCTGGATCTTTGAAATCCAGGATCTGTGAGGCGTCCGCCTGCGTAAATAGCTTGCGCCCCTGCCGTCCCACGTAACTAATATCCAGCAGGAAATTGCCGGGCAATTCGCGCTGGAAGCCAAAGCTGTACTGGATTGAATACGGCGATTTGAACTGCTGATCCAGAGCGTAGTTAAACTCACCGGTCGCATTTCCTGTCGGTAATCCATTGGAATCCACGAAAGGAGTGAACGGACGGGTAATCGCCGGAGCCACGTTCTGTATCGGCAATGTTCCGATGCCATTGAAGCGCGGGTCGTTCAACAAGGCCGCACGCGCATCCGAGGCGCCAAACGCCGTCGTCTTTGAGTTGTCGAACAAATACGTGAGCTGATCCTGAATAAACGTGAGAGTGCCCGCGACACGATCGTAAACGACGGATCCTCCTCCGCGTATCACAGTTTTCCGGTCGCCGAACACTTTGCCCAGGAATCCGTTCCTGAACGAAGGAGTCCAGGCGAAGCCAAAACGCGGGGCAAAGTTGTTGAGGTCCGGCTCATAGTATCCACGAGCATTGTTCTCCTTGCCGAGCAGGTCATAGCGGAGAAAAGGCTCGGCTGTGGGGCCGCTGACTCCGGCGGCGGCGTTCCGTTGCCTGATATCAAACAGATTTCGGAAATCCACATCATTGCCCGCCTGGAATCCATTGAGTTCGTATGGCGCGGCGTAATACTGCCAACGCAGCCCGAACGTCAACGTGAGGTCGGTTCGCAACCTCCAGTTATCCTGAGCGTAGGCTTCGTACTCGTTGTAGCGGAAATCACGCTTCTTTCCAGTGCCGGGAGCGAATGCGGTTCCCGCAGTGTCATAATTGAAATTGGTTGCGATCTGCGCGTACCTCCCCAACAGGAAAGCGAACGCGGCGTCATAATTGCCGCTGCGCGTGGAGCCGGAGCCGATAGTGGCAGGCCGCAGCGAGGAGTTGAGGGTGGTCGTGAAACCGCCCAGGCCGATTGTCGGAAAATTGAAATCGTTGACCAGTCCCGATTTCGAGTCTATCGGTTTGATAACGCCTCCGAATGTCAGGCTATGCTTTCCCCTGGTCCAGGTAAGATCATCACGGATGGTCGGCACACGGACGAAGCGATCCTGTGAACTGATGCTCGCATAAGGCTGTGAGAGACCCAGCGCGGTCGTCCCAAAGGCGAAGGAGTTCGGGGACGCCGGAGCGAACTTGGCCGGGAATTCCAGCCCTGAACGCGACACGCCGACTATCGCCTGGTTCACGAGACTTGAGCCGATTGTCCAGGTGTGGCCGACAACCCACGAATAATCCTTCACGATAATCTGCCCGGTTTCGGGGTCTCCGGGGAACTGCTGGGCGACGGTGTTCACCGTGTCTGTTTGCGTGCGGCGGGCAATGTTGAAGCGGCCAAACAGTTTTTGCCTTTCGGTCGCGTTCCAATCGAGACGGGTCGTGTAGGTATCATCCGATCGGCGCGAAGGCGCGTTAAACCGGAACCCGCCGGTGTTGATCCCATTGCCAGCGGTCAGATCATTGGCTTCGGGGTAACGCTGGTTGATAAAATTCAAGAGAGCCTGATTGGCGCCTGTTCCCTTCGGATCGAGGGCTGCGACCTGGGCAGCCGTCAGAATCGTGATGCACTCTGGCCGCGTATTGAGCCGGGCGCTCGTCGGACATCCCGCCGTGTTGTTCAGGAACGCAAGGCCCCCGCTCCGAAAATGATTGAGCGGAACTGTGCGCAGATACGCGACGCCCTGCGCGTCACGGCGTCCTTCATAATCGAAGAAGAAGAACAGGTCGTTTCTCTTGATCGGCCCACCGATGCTTCCGCCAAACTGGTTGCGGGTCAATTGGGGTCTTTCGACTCCCGACTTGTTGTTGAAAAAAGTATTCGCCGCAGTCAACGCGGTGCGATTGTACTCGCGCAGCGATCCATGAAAATCGTTGGTTCCGCCTTTGGTCACCATCAGAATCTGGCCGCCGCTGCTACGGCCCTCAGATGCGCCTGGGTTGGTCGAAACGGTTCTGAATTCCTGAATCGCGTCAACCGGGGCGTTGCCGACAGTCGCAGCGAATTGCCCGGTAGCCTGATCGTTGGCGTCAATTCCGTCAATGGTGATGTTTCCCTGGTCGGCGCGCGACCCGGTAACAGAGCCTACGCGATTGGCGGAACCGGTCCCCACGTTGCTTCCGACAACGCCCGGTTGCAGACCGATCAGCACGGCTGGTGAATTGCGAATCTGAATCGGAAGTTCCTGCAATCGGCGCGTGCTGATGACGTTGCCGATGCTGGCGTCTGTCGTATTCAGAGTGGCTTCCCCCGATGATGTCACAGTAACTGCGTTGGTAACTTGCCCAACCGTCATCTGCGCGTTGTAGGTTTCCGTGATACCTACTCCAAGCGTGACATCAGACAACACCACAGTGTTAAAGCCTGGCGCTGTGAAGGTGAGTTTGTATCCGTTCCCTGGCGCCGCCTTGATGAACGAATAAACACCTTGTTCGTTGGTCTTCGTTGTTTGTTCGGCTGCTGTTCTGGTGTCTGTGAGTTTCACATCAACACCAGGTATCACTGCGCCAGTGGCGTCCGTTACTACTCCGGTTGCCGAGGACGTTTGCTGTCCCAAAGCGATAACCGGGAGTAGCGCGACAACTAAAGACATAATCAATAATTGTTTCACTTTTAGCATGAATTTATCTCCCTTGAACGCGAGGAGGTTGAGCCGGAGCGTCGGCCAGATGAAACTCCTCACGCTGTTGTTAATGATCTCCTGTTACTCAGGCTCGCAATGCGCTTTGAACTGGCTTACACACAATTGTCTGCCAAGAGTTGTATGCTCATCCAAATAGTTATCGAGATAGTTATCGAGTGTCGCTTTCTTTCAAGCAGAGCAATAATTCTCTCCAGGAAATGTTATCCTTCTTTATGAGCTAACCCCTTTTCAAATTATGTGGAACAAGAGCCTGGATAAGCCCTGAAGAAAGCAACATAAAAAAAGGCAAGGATTATGCCTTGTAAGTTCCGGCTGGCAGAGTATTGGAAATGCGCGGTTTAATTTCTTCACGCGTGGACTGGCAGAGTGCGAAAATTCAATTTCCTGGATTAATTCAGGTTCTTGAATCGCTCCTGACTGGCGCAGGCAACAAAACCAAATAATCAACCTGGAAAATTATCAATGTGTCACCATCAATCAACAAAAAAAATGTCTGTAGGATTGTCAGCGACAATCCTGGTCGTAATCGCCGCGCTTCTGACGGCGATGTTGTCGAACGCCGGCGTCTCGGCGCAAAAGCAGAGCAAACCAACGATGAACAAAAAATTCACTTATCCGCAGGCGAAGAAGGTTGATCAGATTGACGATTATCACGGAGTGAAGGTCGCCGATCCTTACCGCTGGCTGGAAAATCCGGACTCGGCGGATTCACGCGCCTGGATTGAAGCCGAGAACAAACTCACCTTCGGCTTCCTGAACGAGATTCCGGAACGCGCGAAGATCAAAGAGCGGCTGACCAGGCTCTGGAATTACGAGAAGTACGGGCCGCCATTCAAAGAAGGCGGACGCTATTTCTATTTCAAAAACGACGGGCTGCAAAATCAGAGTGTGCTTTACACGTTGAAATCACTGGATGGCGAACCGCGCGTGCTGCTCGATCCGAACAAGCTTTCAGCCGACGGCACGGTCGCGTTATCGGGTTACGCCGTCAGCGAAGATGGCAAATATCTGGCCTATGGGCTTTCAACCTCCGGCTCCGATTGGCAGGAATGGAAGGTGCGCGAGATCGAGACGGGCAACGATCTGTCCGATTCGATCAAGTGGGTGAAGTTCTCCGGCGCTTCGTGGACGACGGATGGCAAAGGGTTCTTCTACAGCCGCTACGACGAGCCGAACGAGAAGACGAAGCTCGAAGACGCGAACTATTACCAGAAGCTCTTTTATCATCGCCTCGGCGCGCCGCAATCCGAAGACATTCTGGTTTACGAGCGCAAAGACCAGAAGGAGTGGGGATTCAACGGTCAAGTCACCGAAGACGGGCGTTATCTGATCGTCAGCGTCTGGCAAGGAACCGACCCGAAGAATCTGGTTTTTTACAAAGACCTGCGGAACGGTACCGCGAGCGGTAGCGAGCGGGCGGACAACAAGGTCATCGAGTTGATCAACGAGTTCGAGGCCGCGTACAACTTCATCGGCAACGACGGTTCGGTCTTCTGGTTCCGCACCGACAAAGAGGCGCCGCGAGGCCGCGTCATCGCGATTGACACCGCCAAACCAGCCCGCGCGAATTGGAAAGAGCTTGTGCCGCAAGCGGCTGAAACACTCGAAGGCGTCAGCCTGGTCGGCGATCATTTCATCGCGTCGTATTTGAAAGACGCACGCGCGCAGATCAAGCTCTTCGATCTGGCCGGAAAGTTCGTCCGCGAAGTCGAGCTTCCCGGCATCGGCGCGGCGGCGGGTTTCGGCGGAAAGCGCAAAGACTCCGAGACGTTTTATGCCTTCACCAGCTTCACCACGCCGACGACCATCTATCGTTACGACGTGAAGACCGGCAGGAGCGAGGTCTATCGCCAACCCAAAGTTGATTTCAAACCGAGCGATTACGAAACCAAACAGGTCTTTTACAAAAGCAAGGACGGCGCGCGCGTGCCGATGTTCATCACACACAAAAAGGGATTGAAGCTTGATGGGCAAAATCCGACGCTGCTTTACGGCTACGGCGGATTCAGCGTCTCGCTGACGCCGGCGTTTTCTATCTCGAATCTGGTCTGGATGGAGATGGGCGGAGTTTACGCGCAGCCGAATCTGCGCGGCGGCGCCGAATACGGCGAAGAGTGGCATCTGGCCGGGACGAAATCTAAAAAGCAGAACGTCTTTGACGATTTCATCAGCGCGGCTGAATGGCTGATCGCCAACAAATACACGTCAACGCCGAAGCTGGCGATCAGTGGCGGCTCGAACGGCGGGTTGCTCGTAGGCGCGT
This sequence comes from Acidobacteriota bacterium, assembly GCA_022072205.1. Classification (GTDB taxonomy): domain Bacteria; phylum Acidobacteriota; class Blastocatellia; order RBC074; family RBC074; genus JAJVID01. The sequence goes on along the minus strand of JAJVID010000138.1, from coordinate 7,131 downwards.
GCGTCACGCAACGCCCCGATCTGTTCGGCGCTGCGCTGCCGGCGGTCGGCGTGATGGACATGCTGCGCTTCCACAAATTCACGATCGGCTGGGCGTGGACTTCCGATTACGGCTCGCCCGACAACCCGGAAGATTTCAAGGCGCTTTACGCTTACTCGCCGCTGCACAACATCAAACCAGGCGTGAAGTATCCGGCGACGCTCATCACCACAGCCGATCACGACGACCGCGTCGTGCCCGCGCACAGCTTCAAATTCGCCGCGACGCTGCAAGCCGCGCAGGCAGGCGATGCGCCAACGCTGATCCGCATCGAGACCAAAGCCGGACACGGCGCGGGTAAACCAACATCGAAGATCATCGAAGAGATTTCGGACAGTTGGGGATTTCTGGCGCGGGTGTTGGGTATGAAGCCTGGCAAATAAGAAGAGGAAGAGATCACGGAAAAGACGGAAATGGATTGGAGGTCATTTCCGTCTTTTCCGTGATCTCTCTTTGTTTTCCGAAACATCATTCAAACATCGCCGAATTCGCCTGCTGCAATTCACGCGCGGCGTTCCATTCCACCCATTTCACGCGGCCTGCTTTGATCGCGTCTCTCACCAATCGTTCTCTTTTCGTCAAAGCTGACACTCCGGTTTTGACTTCGATGAACACCACGTTGCGGACTTGATCCGACTCTTCGTCGTTCAATCCGTCGAAGACCACGAAATCAACCGGGCTGCCGATGAAGCGCGCGTCCTTCGGGTTGAAGTTGAAGTTGGGCAGATGCGGGACAATGTGTTCGGTGACTTTGCCGACGGTGACGGCCTGGCTGCGTTGAATGGCGTCCTGGCGGATGATCTTCTCGCTCACCTGCTTCCATTCGATCAACTGATTCGACGCCTCGCGCATCGCCAGTTCGCGTTGCTCTTTCCGGACATTTTCAAGCTCGCCTTCGCACCAGTCCTTGAAAAGTTTGTGAGCCTGAACGAGCGAATCGCGCTGGGCGTTGGCGTGGACGGTCTGCATCTCCTTGTCGCGCCATTCCTGAACGCGGGCGCGCACGCGCTGCTGAAGCTCGAACTCGGCTCTTTCTTTCCACAACCGGCTCTCCTCTTGAACCAGCAGCGGCAGTTGCGATTTGAGCGAGGCGTTCCTGTAAACCAGGACGATGATCGCAATGACCGCGATCATCAGAAACGATAACAACAAGAGAACTGAAACATCCATACCGAAACTATCTGATCTCGCCGTTGGAATATTTCTTCCTGGCGTCCTCGAATTTGAACGGCAGCGTGTCAGGCGTGACGCTCACCTCTGTTGTCAGCTTCAGCGGATATTTCTCGCCGATGTCGTAAACCAGTTCGACGAAAAACGCTGTGAAGCCTGAAGCGGGTTTGTCAACGCGGCCAACGTAAACGCCGCCTTTCCGCTCTGTCAACACCGTCTTCGAGTAAGCGGCGCCGATGGTGTCAACGCGGAAGTCGCGCGCCTTCGGATTGGTCGCCTGCCACAGATTGACCTCTTTCGGCTTGTCAACGACTTTGACAACAAGTGAGCCGTCTTTCTCCTTCTTCCACGAATAACGCGGGCGGGCCTTGTTTTTCAAAATCGCCAGATAGAACGCCAGCATGCTCTCGCGCGCATCCGAACCCGCCAGATTGTGTTTTGCATTTTCTACGTAGCGCAGATGTTTCTCGCCTTGCAATTCGCCGAAGTAGAACCGCGAATTGTCAGGATGGAAGTACTGGTCGCCCGAAGCGTTGACCACGTACTTCGGGATTTTAAGCCGCTCGCGGTTGCGGTAATTGTACGGGTCTTCAATGGCCAGCACCGCGCGATATTCCGGCGTTCCGATCTTGTGCGGGAAGAGGCCGTGGTTGACGTAATCTTCCAGAGCGGGTGAAAAGTATCCCAGGGCCTCGTAATGATGCCGCGTGATGGCTTCAGAATTGAGCGCGTCAATCACCGTCGGCATAATCGCAATCACGCGCTTATCAACCGCGCCGACAAGCCATGTCGTCCATCCACGCTTCGATCCGCCGGAGACGACGAATTGATCAACTTTGAATTTGCCCCCGGCATCGCTCGCCAGGAATTCCTGAATGGCGTCCATCGCCTTCACGCCGCTTTTGACCATCGCCAGCCGCACAAGCCATTCGTCGTCTTTCGTCGAGAAATGTTTGACGCGCGTGTAAGCGATCAGGTCGTCCTCGTAACGGCCTTTGTCTTTCGAGTCTGTGAAGAAGAGCGGTTGATTTGGGACCTGACCGAGTTCGGCTACGACCGAGTTCGATTCGAGCGCGAATCGCGTCACACGCTCCGGAATCGTCGTCGGCGCTGGGCTGTTGTTGTTGCCGCCCCCGATGAAGAGCAGCGCTTTGCCGGTCGTCGCGTTATCGGGTTTGACTACCGTCAGCCAGTGCTTCCAGACGGGACGATCAACGTCCTTCTCAGTGCGCCATTGCTGCGAAGTCAATTCGATGACGAAGCCTTTGAAGCCCTGACCGGCTATGGCGTTGACCAGCTTCCACGAGTAGGCCGGATCAAGTTTGGCGACGTAGCGGTCGAGCGCAGTCTGCTGAGCGGAAGCGGAGATGACGAACAACGCCAACGCCACCGCGCACAGAAGCGACCTCGCGCTCCATCTGAACAATCGGGTGTTGAGAAGTTTCATAGCTGACCTCCAAAGTTACTCGAATCCCGCAACGCCTTCGTCCAACTGCACGCCGAGCGTGTTGAGCGCCATCGAAACCAGGTTGTATTGGCCCACGGTGAAGATCAGGTCAATCAACTGCTGCGCGTCGTAACGCTCGCCGAGCGCCTGCCAGGTCCCGTCCGAAATGAAAGCGTGTTCGTGAAGTTCATCAACCGCGCGCAGCAGCGTCCGGTCGAACTCGTTCCAGCCCACCGCATCAGGCCCTTCCTTGATTCGACCGATCTCTTCGTCGGTCAAGCCGGTCTGTTTGCCGATGACGGCGTGCTGTCCCCATTCGTACTCCGCGCGGCAGAGCCAGCCGGTGCGCAGGATCAGCAGTTCGCGCTCGCGCGGCGGCAGAGACGATTTGAAGAGCACGTGGCCGCCGAAGACCAGCCAGCGTTTGAGCAGTTTCGGATGGACGGCGAGCGTGCGGAAAATATTCAGGACGCGGCCTTCAACGCTCGAACGTTCGAGCAGTTCCCGCGTCTCGTCATCCCATTGCTCTTCCGCAAGCGGTTCGATCCGAGGCTGGCGCAGAAACATCCGTTTCTCTCCCTGTAAATGTGGGACGAGAAGCCATCTTGTCCCACGAATAACTCCTGTACTTCAGCGATGGCGTTGGTTGTGATGCGTTTGAAAAATTGACAGTGTCAGAACGTGGCCATAAACTTACCGAGTGGTAAGTTTACTGTCAAGAAATTACTCATATGCAACAACCAATCTGGAACTTCGAGCAGGAACCGGCGACCGAGCCGATGGATGAAACCGGCGTCAATCTGCGCGCCTATTTCGACCGAATGGACGACGAAAAGATGCGGCGGTACGACTCGTCCTGGAGCGACGAGCAGGTCGTCGAATGGGATGGCAATTTCCGCGACGACGGAAACCTGATGATGTTCTGTTGTGAGCGCGATGTCGAAGTGGACGAATATCGTCAGGTTCTGGAACAGTGCATCGCCTACCGCAACCGAGTCAGAGAGACGTTGCCGGGATGATCAATACTCGCACGAAGCACTGTGAACCTCGTATCGTTTGACGTTCTTGAAGCCTTCGCCCTGATGGCATTCGGCGCAGATCGGCGCGCGCAAAACGCGCCGGTGTTTGAAGCTCGAATTGCCGTGCACCGCATGACAGTTCAGGCAAGTGATTGATTCATTGCCGTAGAGCGCGACGTCGCGCGCGTTGCGCCAGATGTGGCGCTCTCCCGCGTTCAACTTCTCGTCATCGGCCCTGGCCCAATCAACCTCCAGATCCTGAAACAAATTATCGCCCGCCACGAAATTGTTCGGATAGGGCAAACCTGTTGACCGCGACGACGACCCGCGCAGATGGCATTGCGCGCAAAGCGAAGTGATTACCTTCGCGTCGTTACGCCGCTTTTTCGACAGCAGAACCAGCGAAGTGTTGTTGCTGTGGTTCAGATCAACACTGCCATGGCAGGTGTAACAATCCAGCCCGAAGGCGCTGAAGGCTTTGGTTTCGGGATCAACCGCCGTCGAATGACAACCCGCGCAACGGTTAGCGAATTTCTCTTTGTCCCAGGCGAGCTTTTCGTAATCAATCAGCTTCGCCGTCTGGCCATCAGCGCCGAGCGCGGCCTGCGCGTTGAGCATCGTAAATTTGCCGTAGCCATCCTTTTTCAAAAAACGCACGCGATGGCGGCTGCCAAGAAAGTATTCGACCTGCTTCGCCACTCCGGCCAGAGCCGGTTGCGATTCGAGCATTTTGGTCAATTCGGGCGCGTCTTCGCGCTGCCGCACAGCCACGCCGTGCGCGTTCTTCTGCCACGTCAAGCCGATGTTGTTACGATGACAGAAGAGACATTCGTCGCCATGCACGTAATCCGGGATCGGCTGACCGGCGTGATTGCCGCCCCAGGCTTTCGGATCAATCGTCTTCTGCTCGGATTTATTTTGATCCTGCCCGCTCGCGCCGCCGTTGAACGACAACGCGAAGACCGCGAGCGCGCAGGCAACCAGCAATTTTGCGGCGGCGATTGGTCGCGCGATTTTGAATCTTGAACACATGACGAATCCTCGCACGCTGTAAGCGGCGCGCCCAGTTTCCTATTTTCCATCCACCGAAAATGCGAGCAGCGCATTGCCCGGCATTCCGATGATGACTCCATATCCGGAGTTGAGATAAAGCATGCCATTCGCAATCGTAGCTCCGCCTGCGTCAATGGTTCCGCCTTTGGCCTGCTTGCCGTTGACCGCGTTGTAAGGCGCAGCCGCCGTATCGAAATCCCAGATGATCTTGCCGTCGCTCGTTGCGTAAGCGCGCATGTGGCCGTCCGCCGTGCCGGAAAAAACGACGCCGGGAATTAAGGTCGCCGCAGCCGATTGCGCGTTGGTGCAACGCTGCGCGCCCCAGGCGCACTTCGCCTCAGGCGCGGGCGTGTGCCAGAGCTTTTCGCCCGTAGCGATTTTCACCGCCGTAATGCCGGGCTTGCGCGCATCCGGCGCGCCGAAGGGATCGGCCACAGGCACGTATGCGACGCTTGCATCGGCGGCGAATCCCCACTCGATGCCGCCGAGCGCGGTGCCGCTGCCGAGTTTAACTTCCCAAAGTTTCTTGCCCTGATTGTCCGGGTCGAGCGCAAAAAGAATTCCCGACTTTTGACCCGCCAGCAGGACTTCTTTGCCGTTCGGCAATTTACGCAGGATGGGCGAACTGCCGAAATCGAAATCAGGCCCGGCGTCTTTGGGGCAATTGCCCACGCCAGGTTGGCGGCAATTCACTAGAAAGTTGTCGTTGGGCAAGACCTGATTGATCCAGCGAATTTTGCCGGTCCTGAGATCGAACGCGATGATGGCGTCCGGGCCGCCGGTCGGCGCATCCGTGTATGAATTGCCCGTCCCCGCGTAAAGCACGCCGCGTTTCAGATCCAACGTCGGCGCCGACCAGATGGCCGCGCCCGCCGGGCCGTACAACTGTGTTCCTGCGGCATTCTTTCGATAAGGCTTGGGTTCATCAGCGATGGAATAAGTCTTCCAGATCAACTTGCCGGTGTATGCGTCAACCGCGAGCATGCTGCCGCGAAACTTGCAGCACTCGTATTTATCGCTCCGCCCGGTGACTTCTTCGACCGAAGAGACGGGAACGTACAAGCGATTTCGATGGAGCACGGGCGAGCCGGTGATGCGCGCGACCGGATGATCGTCGGCTTTCAACCTCCATAATTCTTTGCCGGTCTCGGCGTCCACGGCGTAAACGTAAGCGCGCACATCGCCGAAATACGCGATGAATTTCGCTTTGCCGCCCGCAGGCGCCGGGCCTACCGTAATCGCGGTGCGCACGGTCGCGCCGACATTGATCGCCCAATAAGCGCAGCCCGTTTGCGCGTTCAGGCAAATCACCTGGCCTGAGTTGGTAGTGACATAAAGCCGATTGCCGATGATCGTCGGCTGCCCCATAGCCTGCGTCGTCGGATAAGCGAACGCCCATTTGACCTTGAGACGCGGCACGTCTTCGGGCTTCAGCCCCGGATTGGGTTGATAGCGCGTGTTGTCGGAATCGTACCCCCAACCGTTCCAGCGCGGCGCTTTCAAGTTGATGGGGCCGCCCGGCGCCTGGCAACGATTGGGAATCTCGCCGGGATCAATCAATCCGCCCGGCTGTTTCCCCGTGAGATAAACAGCCAGGGCGCGAATCTCCGACTCCTTCAAGCCACTGGCCTGCGTTTTCATCGAACCGGTCGTCAGCGCAGCGACGATCTCATCGGGCGCGCGTTTCGCCAGAATGGATTTCGGCGGCGTGCGATCCTGCGGATTGTCGTGACAGACGGCGCATCGCTGCTGATATAGATTCGCGCCGTCGGGCGGCGCGACCTTTCCGGTTTGCTCCTGCGACGCCGCGCGCATTCCCCAGAAACAGGCCAGCGCCACCACGAACACGCTCGACAAAAAATACTTTGCTGATGCTCTCATTCAATATCCTCTCTTCAAGTCTTCATTGAGCGAATTCAAAAACGCAACGAGCGGAGCAACGTCCGCCGCGCCGATCCTGATCTTCGCCAGTTCCTCATCGCTTTCGCGCACGCGTCCGGCGCGAGCCATCTCGCTCAAACGAATAATCTCCGCCAGCGTCTCCTCCAAAGTTGTGATCGAGCCGTCGTGAAAATACGGCTGCGTGTAGGCGAGATTGCGCAGCGTCGGCGTTTTGAACGCGGCGATCATTCGCCGCAGAAAAGCGTCGTCGCTTTCTCCCGCGCGGCGCGACACAGATGTTTTCAGATCAACGAAATTCCAGAAGCCCAGATCAGCTTCGCCCGGTTTTCCTTTCGACGGGTTTTCGCGGTATTGCGTCGAAGGGCGGCGCGCGCTTGCGGCGTCGGGAATCGCCAATGCCGCAAACTTCCCTTCGCCGTGAACGCGGTCGTAATCAAGCTGGCTGACGCCTTTGTTGTGAAACGAAAAATCGGTGAAGAGCGGCGGCGCGTGGCACGTCGC
>JAJVID010000108.1 GCA_022072205.1 Acidobacteriota bacterium | reverse complement strand
CTGCTGGACGAAGCCCGCATGGCCGCGTACAACGTCGCGCCTGCGACCATTGTCCCCGCGCTGGAACAATCGAATCGGCAGACGCAATCGGGCGGGTTTTCATCCGGCAACCGCGAATTCCTGGTCGAGACCGGCGGGTTTCTGCAATCCGCTGAAGAGATCGGCGCCGTGGTCATCGGCGTCTTCAATGATCGCCCGGTCTACCTCCGCGATGTGGCGAAGATCGATGACGGCCCGGAAGAGCCTGTTGATTACGTGATGTTCGGCTTGGGCGACGTGGCAAGTAAACACGAGCACAGCAATCCGCAATCATCCACAACCAAGGGCCGCGATCCGCAATCCGCAATCCGCAATCCGCAATCCGTCCAGCCGGCGGTCACAATCTCCATCGCCAAACGCAAAGGCGTGAACGCGATTGAGATCGCCGACAAAGTTCTGAAAAAAATCGAGCGACTCAAAGGCGATCTGATTCCTGCGGAAGTGACCATCACCACGACGCGAAATTACGGCGAGACGGCGAGCGAAAAGTCGAACGGACTGCTGCTGCACATGATGATCGCCATCTTTTCCGTGGCGGCGTTGATCTGGCTGACGCTCGGATTGCGCGAATCAGGCATCGTCATGACCGCGATCCCCGTGACGCTGGCGCTCACACTGGCGGTCTTTTATTTCTACGGTTACACGCTCAACCGGATCACGCTCTTCGCGCTGATCTTTTCCATCGGCATTCTGGTAGACGACGCCATCGTCGTCGTCGAAAACATCGCGCGTCATTACCGTCTGCCCGAAAACAAAGGCCGCTCGACGCTCGACGTGATCGTCGAAGCGGTTGACGAAGTCGGCAATCCGACGATCCTCGCCACCTTCGCCGTCATCGCAGCGATTCTGCCGATGGCTTTTGTCGGCGGTTTGGGTGGGCCGTACATGAAGCCGATTCCGGTCGGCGCGACAGCGGCGATGATCTTTTCATTGCTCGTAGCCTTCATAGTCATGCCGTGGGCGAGCGCGCGTCTGTTTAAGAAAATGGACGGGCGCGATCACGGAGGCGGCGAAGAAGGGCGTGTGACGAAGCTGTATCGCGTGGTGATGGGCAAACTCATTCGCTCGCCGAAATGGCGCTACGGCTTTTTGCTCGGCGTCGTATTGTTGTTACTCGCTTCGATGTCGCTGGGGCCATTGAAATTCGTGCGATTGAAGATGCTGCCGTTCGATAACAAGAGCGAGTTTCAGGTCGTCATAGACATGCCCGAAGGCTCGCCGCTCGAACAAACCGCAGCCGTCACGCGCGCGATCGGCGATTACATTCGGACGGTTCCTGAAGTGACCGATTACCAGATGTACGTGGGCACGGCTTCGCCTTACAACTTCAATGGCCTGGTGCGGCATTACTTCCTGCGGCGCGGCCCCAATGTCGCCGATATTCAGGTCAACCTCGTGGGCAAAAACGAACGAGACTTGCAGAGTCACGACATCGCCAGGCGCGCGCGTCCGGCGATTCAACAGATCGCCGCGAAGTACGGCGCGCGGGTGAAAGTGGCCGAAGTCCCTCCGGGGCCGCCAGTGATGCAAACGCTCGTCGCGGAAATTTACGGGCCTGATTACGGGCGGCAGATCGAGATCGCAAGGCAGATTCGGGACATCTTCGACCGAACGCCGGGCGTAGTGGATGTGGATTCTTACGTCGAAGACGATCAGCCGAAATACCGGTTTGTCGTGGATAAAGAGAAAGCCGCGTTAAATGGCGTGTCGGCGGATCAGGTCGCGGCCACGCTGCGCATCGCGGTCGAGGGTGTAAACGTCGGGCTGCTTCACCAGCCGCTGGAAAAGCCGCAGGAAAAAGAAGACGCGCAGATCACGCTGCGACTCACGCGCGCCGAACGCTCCAGCGTGGATGACCTCAAGCGGATCAAGGTGATGGGACAGCGCGGCAATCTCGTCCCGCTCGGCGAACTCGTGCGCGTCGAAGAGCAAGTCGCCGAAAAAAGCATCTACCACAAGAACCTGATGCCGGTGACTTATGTGACGGGCGATGTCGCGGGCGGCGAAGAGAGTCCGGTCTCTGCGATTCTGGTATTGAACGAGGTGATTGAACAACTGAAGCTGCCGGAAGGTTATTCGCTGGAACCTTACTACGCGCGGCAGCCGTTCCTGGCTGACAAATACGCGATGAAGTGGGACGGCGAATGGCACATCACCTATGAAGTCTTCCGCGACCTGGGGCTGGCCTTCGCGGCGGTGTTGGCGCTGATCTACATCCTGGTCGTCGGCTGGTTCCAATCCTTCAAAACGCCGCTGACGATTATGGCGGCGATTCCATTCTCGCTGATCGGCATTCTGCCCGCGCACGCGTTGATGGACGCGTTCTTCACGGCGCCTTCGATGATCGGATTTATCGCGGGCGCGGGGATCGTCGTTCGCAATTCGATCATCCTGGTGGATTTTGTCGAGCTGCGCTTGAAACAGGGAATGCCGCTCGCGGAGGCGGTCATTGACGCGGGTGCGGCTCGCTTTCGCCCGATGATGCTGACGGCGGCGGCGGTGGCGGCCGGAGCGCTCGTCATCCTCTTCGACCCGATCTTTCAGGGACTTGCGATTTCGCTGATGGCCGGAGAAATCGCCTCGCTGCTGCTGTCGCGAATGACCGTGCCGATTCTCTATTACCTGAGCGAACGCGGAAAACACGCCCCGGCTGAGACGGCGGGAGATTTTTTGGAATTGCGGGATTCTACTGCGGAAAACCATGCGAGTCCTGAGACTGCTGAGCATCTCGCTTTCAATGTTCGACAATAATCCGTGCGCCAGCCGATTACCGTTGCCTTTTTGAAAAAGGGGACAAGCGCCATCCGAGGCTGCCTGTCCCCTTGATCTATCGCTCACCTGTCCGAATCGAGAGCGACTACGAATTGCAGCGGCACGGTATCACTTTCACCGCTTTGGTTAAATGCTGCGATTCGCCTTGCTCCAACGCGCGCTCGGCGTGCGTTGTCGGCAATTCGCGTCCGATGTCGTCCCCGGCCACCCAGATCTTCGATAGGAAATACGTGTCACCGACCTGGTTGAAGACCAGTTCCGTTTTGTCCGGCGTCCGCCGGGCCTGAGCCTCCTCAGCCACCACGAAGATTGCGTTGCGATTGTTGTCTTCGCTGCGGATCAGCAGCACGTCGGGGGTGTTGGGCATTCCTCGTTTGATCTCGTATTCGCCCGCCGGCAGCGTCTTTTCCCCGGCCACGAACGCGAAAGGAATATCGGCGATGACGCGTCCATCGGATTGCGCGTAAACCGAAGCGCTCATCAGCAAGGTGAAAAGACCGGAAATGACGAAAACTTTCAAAGCTTGCTTTTTCATATCTTCTCCTACTGTTTACTGCGGCGAGGGTTGAAGCTTACCTTTCGCCCGCTTTCAAAGTTGTGGAGTTGGTCCTGGCCAACTGCTTCACCACACTCTCATTCACAATCGAAATCTCTCCTGTCAGTCCTTTTTGACGATGGCGGCGTTGGCGTCGCTGTGCGGCGCCAGTCCGCAATGTCGAAGATGCATCCGGTAGACCGAGAAGCAGCTCAGGACAAAAGCGATCAGGATGATGCAGATTGTGAGTAACAGCCTGTTCATAACTCGTTTCCTTTACCGCCTGAATAATCGAAGCTCGCGCGGGGGGCGGATTGCGCCGGTTGGCCGTCTCTGCGGGGGCATCGGCGCCGGGCGCTCCATCCGAAAGCCCGCAGGCGGTTCGACGCGTGGAGGCGCCAACTCCACGTGGCGATTTACCTCTGGCAACCGCGGCGGCCTGACCATCGTTGGCGGCGTCTCGTGACGCTCAATTCCAGCGCCGTTTCCGCGTTCGATCTGGCGCGGCGGCGCGAGGGGTTCGATTCTCTGCTGCTCGGGACGATTGACCGGCCCTTCATTCCTCATCTCGACCGGCGGCCTCGGCATCGCCTTGCCTCGCGCGGGCAAAGCCTGATTTGGCATTGACGGCGTCACGCCTGCATTGCGTGTGATCACCGGCCTTGAGGCAAAGCGCGAAACCGGCATGGTCGCCCCTGTAGAGATTCGCGTCGCGACAGCGCGCTGCGGCCTGAAATCTTCGCTGCGCGGCGCCATCAGCCGGACATTCGTGTTGAGATTGACATCCCTCGGCGGCGCAATGATGTTGTTGACGACCACCCGCCGGTCAGCGAAGCTGCGCCCGCTCATCCCGGTCAGTCCGCCCGGCGCCGAATAATTTCTCAATTCAGTCACTGTCCGGTTGATCGTCGTGCGATTGATCGTCGTGTTGTTGATGATGGTTGTCTGCCGGACGAATCGTTCACCCGGCGCGAGCGGTACCCAGCCAATCCAGTCGCGGCCAACGACGTGAACGCCGGGCGAGCCGAAACCGACAAAAGTCACCAGCGCGGGCGACCACGACCACGCGACGCCAGCCGAGAAACCTCCGCGCGGAACCCAGCACCATCTCCCCGAATAGAAAGCCCAGCGGCCATAGTGGTAAGGCGCCCAGCCCCAGGGTTCGGACGATATCCACGTCCAGCCGAAAAACGGGTCCCATCGCCACGCGCCCACGCGATAAGGCGCCCAGCCGGTTGCGATCACGCGCGGCGACCAGACGTAGCCATAATCCGGCGCGTACCACCAGTCGCCGTAGACATCCAGATCGTAAACGCCCGGCAATCCGGCCGGCACATAATGCGCGCTCACGGAACTGGTGGCCGTGTAAAGTCGTTCGCTGTCCAGTCCATCGTTCCAGCGATCCCATTCGTCTTTATCGGCGGCCCGCGCCATCCGGTAAGAATCGGCGCCGGCTCCGACAATCATCTCGCTGCCCTGCTTGACGCTCACGACGCCGAGTTTTTGATTGTAGACTTCCGCTTCGCCGCGCCAGGTTTCCACCTCGGTCGTTCCGTCCTGCCGCACGTTGATGCGATAGACGCCGTCTTTCAGCAGCGTGACGGCGGCGGCGGGAGTGTCTATCTCGAAATAAACATTTCCCCAGTCGCCGGCTTCCTGTGCGCTCGTCAACTGAAACTGGCGCGGGTCGAGACTGTCAATGCGAAAAGTCGCCGTGCCTGCGGGCAGGGCGAGTTGCGTCGTTCCGGTGTTGAATTGAGTGATTCTGAAGCTGGTGTCGTAGTCGAGCCGCACGAGGTTGCGGCCCGTGAGCTGAATCGCGGCGCGTCCGTCGGCGCCCGTCTGCACCTGGTCGTTGACGTTGAGCGGCGTGTTGACCGTCGCGCCTGTCCAGCCGTTGTCGTTATCAGCGGCTCGTTGATAACTGACCTGGCCTTCAGTCAGGCTGACACGCGCCACGCGCAACGCAGGATCATCGGCGAAGCTCATAGAGCCTGCCGCCATCAGCAAAACTGCGGCTCCGGCCAACCGCGCGACGGCGCGCCGGGTCAGCCATTGCCAGTTGAAAGAAAAGTAGTTCATAACCTCACGCCTCCTCTCAGTGTCGGTTCGTCAGGCTTTGCGCCTGACAACAATCTGTTTGGCAACCGATGTGCCGGTTCGCCCGGACTATGCCTGGACGCCGTAACTCTTTTCCTGCGGTGATCTATCGGATGAAGACGAGGCCCGGTTCGTGACGCCGCCGATGGGAAGAGACTGCGACAGTTTTGTCCGAGTCATTCATATCTGTCCCAAACAATTCGCCAGTGAAGAATCGAAAGAAAACAGGAAAGTGCCGGACAGGAAAATGGAAGGCCTTATTTTCCTATCCGATAGTTTCCTGTTTGCGAGCCGGGTGGTCGGCTTGCGGCGTCTGGAACGGCTCTTGCGATCAGATAAGGCGCCCCCCGAAAAACGAAGAAGAGGAGAGATTGAATTATGAAACAGAAAATACTGACAACAATGATGGTCTTATCTTTCGCATTCGCCACAAGCACAATGGCGTTGGCTGGCAACGTGGCGCCGTCGTTCACAGCGTCACAGGCCTCGGAACAAACGTATCTGGTCAAAGAGGTGCGGCACGAACTTGTGATGTTGCCTTACTACACTTTGTTCGACTGGTTGTCGTATCAGGTGGAGCCTGACGGCACGGTGATCCTGAGCGGAGAGGTCGTGCGCCCGACGTTGAAATCGGACGCGGAGCATGTGGTCGGGAAGATTGAGGGAGTCAACAAGGTCGTCAATCAGATCGAGGTCTTGCCGATCTCGCCCTCCGACGCGAAAATCCGCCGCAACGTAGCGCGCGCGATCTTCAACTTCAATTCGCCGCTCTACCGCTACGGCCTGCAAGCCGTCCCGTCCATTCACATCGTCGTCAAGAACGGCAATGTCACGTTGAAGGGTGTGGTGGACAACAAGACTGACAGCAATATGGCTTTCGTGAAAGCCAATGGCGTGCCGTTCGTTTTTCACGTGCAGAACGATCTGACGGTTCAGAAAGGCTGACGATTGATTCGCAAAGGAGGAACGATTATGAAACGCACAGGCATTTTGACGCTGGTTTTGGTTCTGACGCTGGGCGGCGTCGCATTGGCCGAAACCAAATCGGATTACAATCATCACTACAATCTGGCCAAGCTCAAGACCTGGGACTTCAAGTCGCAGCCGGGCATCGCCAATGATCAGACAGGCCGCAACGGTTTCTGGGCCGAGCGCGTGCGCAATGATCTGCGACAGCAGTTCATGAGCCGGGGCTTTCAGAAGACAGACCGCGCAGGCGCGGATTTCCTGATCACTTATCGCCTGGGCACGAAACAGCGGGTGGACAGGTATTATGAAAACCTCGGTTTTCCGGGCTGGCATCGCCGTGGCTGGGGCCCTGGCTGGAGAGAAACCAGATTGGTACGGATTCCTTATTCGGAATCAACGCTGGTGATGGATGTGACCGACGCGAGGACCGGCCAGTTGGTCTGGCGCGGCTATGACACGCGGACGATTGATTTAAACAAGGCCGACAAGACCATTCAGAAGGCCGTCGAAAATCTGACGAAACGCTTCGCTGACGACGTCAAGAAGAGCGTGGAAGACTAGCGAGTTTTATGCGCGTGGCAGGAGAATAGCGGCAAGGGAAAGCCATTTCATTCCTTTGCCTTCATTCCCCTGCCATTGAATGCGTTGTTGATTCAGACTCGTGACCGGCTTGCAAACCATAACGCTCGATCATCCGAGTCACGGTTCTACGATCAATCCCCATCATCTCCGCCGCGCGTGCGCGGCTTCCACCGAACGATTCCAGCACATAGACCAGATAACGGCGCTCGAGTTCGTCCAGCGTCGGAAAATCCTCGAAGGGCGCGCGAAGCTCATTCTCCCGTCGGGTCGCCCGGCTGCGCCTGACGATCTTTTCGGGCAGGTCTTCGGGCGTGATCACGCTGCCGCGCGCATAGACCGCCGCGTGCTCCAAAGTATTTTCCAACTCCCGCACATTGCCGGGCCAATCGTATTGTTCGAGCATAGCCAGGGCTTCCTTGGAAATGGAAGCGGCGCGAGCGCGCATTTTGCGCGGCTTGTTCATGATGTGCGCGGCGAGCAGCGGGATGTCGTCGCGCCGCTCGCGCAGCGGCGGAACCCGAAGCGTGACGACATTGAGGCGATAGTAGAGGTCTTCCCGGAATCGCCCTTCCTTCACTTCCTGTTCCAGATCGCGGTTGGTCGCGGCAAGCGTTCTGGCGTCAACGCGGACGGCCCTGGAGCTTCCGACGCGGCGAATCTCGCCTTCCTGCAAAACGCGCAGCAGCTTGACCTGCAGCGACGGACTGGTTTCGCCGATTTCGTCGAGCAGGATCGTCCCGCCGTGCGCCTCCTCGAACAGCCCGCGCTTATCGCTGACCGCGCCGGTGAAGCTGCCCTTGGTATGACCGAACAGTTCCGATTCGAGCAGCGTCTCGGCCAGCGCGCCGCAGTTGACGGCGACGAAAGGTTTGTCGCCGCGGGGACTGTTGCGATGGATGGCCCGCGCGACCAGTTCCTTGCCTGTGCCCGATTCGCCCGTGACGAGCACGGTCGAACCGGCGGGCGCGACGACCGCGATCTGTTTGTAGAGTTCGATCATTTTCTGGCTGTGGCCGACCAGTCCCGATCCTCCGCCGGGATCGGGCAGCAGGATGGCCGCCGTCTCCCCGCCGTCGTGACTCTTGAGCGCCCGGCGCGCGGCGGCGATCACTTCGTTCACATCGAACGGCTTGCTGATGTAATCGAACGCTCCTTCGCGCGCCGCCTCGACCGCCGTCTCCAGCGTGCCGAAGCCGCTGATCAGAATGATCTCGGAGTCGGGCGAGATTCGCTTGAATTCCTTGAGCAGCGCCACACCGCTCGCGCCTTTGCCGAGACCGTCCAGATTGATGTCGCTCACGATCAGGTCGAAGCGCGATTGCTCGACCATCGCGCGCGCGTCCTCCGCCGTCTGGCTGAAGACCGCGTCCCAACCTTCCTCCGAAAAAATATCGGTCAGGAAATCGCAGGTCTCGAAATCATCGTCAATGACCAGAATCCGTTTCATAGGCTCTCCAAGCCGCTGTCGCGAGCGGTAGCGAGCGTGTCTCCCAAACAACGCTCGCTATCGCTTGCGGTACTGATCGGCAATCGGATGCGGAACGAGGTTCCGCGTCCGGGCGCGCTTTCCACCTCCACCCGGCCCCCATGCTCGGCGACGATCTGTTTGACGATCGTCAGGCCAAGCCCGGTCCCGCGTTCGCGTTTGGTGGTGAAGAAGGGGTCAAAGATCAATTCGATTCGATCTTCGGCGATGCCTTCGCCGGTGTCCGCCAACTCGATGACCAAATCGTTTGCTTCACGTTTCGTCGAGAGTGAGAGCGCGCCGCCCGCCGGCATCGCGTCAAGGCCGTTGTTGATCAGGTTGAGGAAGACCTGCTGCAATTGATCGGGAGCAGCCTCGATAGGCGGCAACCCCTCGGCCATCTCCGTCCGCAACTCAACGCCGCGCGCCATCAAGCTCGGTTTCGCCGCGTCAAAAATCTCGGTGAGCAGCGCGTTGATGTCAATGAATTCGAGACGGGGCCTGGGGTTGCGCGCTCGATCGAGCATCGAGCGGACGATTCCGGTGATGCGGTTGATTTGACCGGCGATCACGTTGAGGCGCTTGAGGGCTTGCGCGTCGCTCGCGCGGGCGCGCAGCACCTGGACGTGGCCGGAGATGAGGTTGAGCGGCGTGCCGACCTCGTGCGCGAACTGCGCGGCCAATTGCCCCGTGGCGGCCAGCCGTTCGAGTTGCGCCAATTGCCGCTGCATCTCGAACAGCAGCCGGTTCGCCACTTCGAGTTGCCGTTTGCGCCCCTCGATCTCCGCCGTCGCTCCGCGCACGCGCTCGCTCAGCGAGCGTCGCTCTTCGCCGAGTTCTTCGGTCACCTGCCGGATGCGGCCCAGCATGTGATTGAACCGCGAAGTGAGCAACCCGATCTCGTCCGGCGCCGCGACCTGAACTTCGGCGGCAAGGTCTCCGGCCTCGGCCTTCTCCATCGTCACGAGCAGCCGGTCAATCGGTTTGGAGATCAGAAAACGGAAGAGCAGGTAGACGATCAGCGTGATCGTGATGATCGCCAGCGCCATCAGTGGCCAGACTAAACGACGCAGCCTGGCCTCCACACTTTGTGATTCGTTGAAAGACAACACGACTTCGGCTGCGCCGATCTGAACCGGGCCATGACCGTCCAGCCCCAGAATCACCGGCGCCATCGCCGTCACCAGCCTGCGCTGCCCCTGCGCGCGCACTGAGGTTACAGTCGGGCTTTTCCCCGCCTGCCGGGCCGCTTGCGCATCCTGCGTGGAAGGCGGCCCGGCGCCGGCCGGCAGCTTGACTTTTTCTTCCCACAACTCTGGCCCGGCTTGATAGAAGACGCGCGCCTCGGCGAGTTGCGGATTGCTTTTGATGATCGTGTCCTGAACGTCTTCCCGCACTTCGACCCACTCCGGCAGGAGCGATTCGGCGAGCGTCTGTCCTGCGCCGCGCCGCGCGTGCCTGACGTGATACCTGACCGTGTCGGCCACCTGAGCGGCCAGCAATTCGGTTTGCTCCCGTTCCTGCTGATCGCTCAGGCTGGCCGTCGCCAGGTCAGTGAAATAGGCGATCACGGCGAAGACGGCGATCAGCACGACGGAGATAACGAGAATTGTCTTGAACCACAGTTTCAATCCGCTGAAATCTCCTTGATCGGCCACGTGTCGAACAGGTCAGCGAGTCCCTCGGCGATCACCACTACCAGCGCGACACTAAGCGCCTTCCAGTGAGGCCGCAGCAGGTGATCAATGATGAACTTTCTCTCCATCTGTTACACCGAACGGGGACGCCAATTGACCATTCGTGTCGAGATACGCGCTGCGGAAAATGTAGCAGCAAAGCCATAAGGAAGTCGTAAACAGATCATAAAGATTGCATCAAGGATGCTCGTCGCCTTCGAGCATCGTCGGCGCGCAGGTCTCGATGTTTGCCCGCGCTTCGGCGCTGGCCGCGGACGGCGCCGATGTGTTGAAGACGCTCATCAACGCGCAAAACGCGAAGGATGTGCCCGGCATCGCAGGCGCGAAAGACCTGGCCACGCTCATTCGCGAAACGCTCAAGACGGCTGAAGCTGATAAAGCGCCGCCCGCCAAACATATCTTCTGTATGGCGGGCGGCGCTTTGAATTTACGACTGGCGCGATTGCTTACGGCTTGCCTACAGTCGGCCCTTCGACGTTGATCATACGCGGGATGCGCTCATCTACCGGTGGAAGCGGCTTGCGCAGTTTGTGCGAACCCTGCTGATACCAGTAAGCCACCGTAGAGAAGTTGTCCGAGCGGTGGTTGGCGTGGCCGTGCTCGATTGTCATCTTGAAAGACCGCTGGAACGGGATCGGCGAGTCAAGGTGGAAGCGGTAGACCATCCATTTCGCCCCTCGATTGTCGCCTCCGTTCACCGGGTTGCCGTAGTTCTTGTAAGCGAACGTCGGATAGGTCGAACCGAACGGCGAGATGCCGCAATTGCCGTAACACCACGCGCCCAGGTAGTAATCCTCCGAACCAGTCCCGGTGATGTAGGGCTTCGTCTTGTCGTCAATGAAGATCATCTCGTCGCCCTCGCCCCACCAATCGCCCTGGTTCTGCAGAATGTTGTGAGTCACGCCGACGTAATGGCCGCGCCCTTCGGCCTCGAAGATCACGTAGTTCTTCTCGCCATCCAGATTCGGATGGTCATTCACCTTCTTGTCGCCATTCAACTTCCAATCCGCCGTCCAGCCGGGCGTCGGCGTCGCCTGACGATATTCAGCGAAAAAGTAGGCGACATCTTCCGGCAGGCTGCGATGCTTCTGCCAGTCAATGTTGTAATAGAAGGCCGAGATCGGCTGGCTCCCCTCGTTGGTAATCGTGATGCGCGCCGAACGGCGGAACGGCATCGGGAAGTAGCAATTCAGCGCCTTCTGCGAGCCGACCGAGAGCGGGCCGGACTCGTACAGAAAGTATTCGCCCATGCCCAAGCCGAAGAAATCGCCGATGGGCGATTCGACCGCCGGGAGCGTGTCGCCATCCCAGTACATCCGCAGCACGATCTTCTTCAAGTGGTAGCGTTCGGGCGTGGCGATGGTGAACCACATGTGCGTGATGACGCCCGGCCCTTGCACATCGCCGATGGCGCGCGTTTCGCCCGCCTTGATCGGGTTCTTCCAGTTGCCGTCATCGTTCGCGCCCGTGCGGTCGTATGACGAGATGCGCTCCTGCGTGTAAGTCTTCAGGAAAGGCAGTTGGGAAAGCTCATCTTTGCCTTGCGCGCGGACGTCCGCCACGGCCAGCGCGGCCAGGCATAAAGAGATTAAGAAGAAGCGAGTAGTGACAGATAGCATGGAAAGTTTCTCCTCTGTTTCAGTTAAGCCACGTCAAGCGTGACCTCCTTGAGTGGATTGCCGCCGTCTATGAAGAGGCGACCACCTTCAACTAATGCATCCCTAACGCGTTCAATGGCTACTCGACCAGCCTCCGGGCGCCGCCCGTCCAGTGCGCCGACGCGAACGGCGAACGCAAGATCGTAAAGCTTCTCCCCCTTGTTCAACACAAAGTCCTCAATGGCGACTTGGCGAAACTCCAATTGTCGGCCAGCCAATTCGGCTCGTGATCTCGACTTTGCGAGGGCGATAGCCTTAGCCGACCTATCAATCGCGAGGACATGTCCGTTGCCGAGGCGCTTCAGCACGGCGCGTGCAGCCACACCCGGCCCGCACCCGATCTCTAAGACGCGCATGCCTGGGCGAAGCGGTAACGCTTCAACAATCTCTGCGAGTCGAGCTGATATCTTTTCTGTCATGGTCGCGATTAGCTCTATTTTCAGTTCACTTCCAACTCGTCCTTACTCGGCAATTTCGGGAATGCGGCGTGCGGCTCGGTCTGATACCAGAAAGCGACCGAAGAGATGTCGTCCTTGAGCGGCAGATACCTGCCGCCGCTGCGCCAGCCGAGCGCTTGAATCGTGACCCGCAAATCCTGATCGAAGCGCACCGGATCGGGAATGTGCCAGCGGTACAGGCCGAACCGCTGCTGCGCCTGATACAGCCCGTCAGGTTTGATGACCTGAATCAAGCCCAGATACGGCGTGGTGTACTCCTCGTATAGCTTCTTCTCCTTGTTCTCGAAATTGTAAGAGCCGCCGAAGTAGTCTTCAGTGCCGGTGCCGTTGATGGTCGGGAAATCTTTGTCGCCGTCCAGGTAAAACTTGATCTCGCCCTCGCCCCACCATCCGTTGTTGTTTACGCCCCACGCTAGGTATGTGCCGACGTAATGGCCTTTGCCTTTGACGTTGTCCACTATGGTGTAGACCTGTTTGTAAGGAAGCGGGTTGACGCGCCTGAACTGTGCGTGGAAGTAAGCCGCGTCGGCAGGCGTTTGTGTCAGCGCGTAATCAATCTGGTAGTAAAGCCGCATCGCTTGCGCGTCGAGATTCTCCATCGTGATCCGCGCCTTCTTTCTGAATGGCATCGGCCAGTAGGAATTGAACGCGCTGCCCGGATTGACAACGACCGGAATCGAAGCGACAGGCGCGTATTTGCCCCAGCCCATCGCGAAGAAGTCGCCTACGGGCGCTTCCACCGACGGCTCTTTCTCGTCGTCCCAGTACATCCTGATGATCGAGAAGCGCCAATTGCCGGTCGGCGTCATCCAGATGTGCTGGATCGCGCCCGATCCATTGATCTCGGCGAGCGTGAAAGTCTTGCCCGGCTCGATGATGATGAAGGGATTTACTTTCCAGCCCTGTCCCAGATCGCGGGCCGCATACGAGGCGACGCCCTCAATCGCCATCCCGCCTTTGCCCTTCTCGCCCGTGAAGTTCTCCGGACTGATCGAGCGCGTCTTCGCGTTGGAGATGCGATGGATATTGCTCAGATTATTGACCAGTCCGTCGTGCTGCCCTTCCTGCGCCAGTCCTGGCAAAGGCGCGCAGAGCAGCAGCCCCAATATGAATAAAACTTTTGATCTCATGATTCGCAAGTTCTCCTTTTGATCTATGCGACCTGTGCTTCGGTCTTACTTTGGAATTGGCAGCGACGTTTCGGCTTCGTCCAAACCGTCGTTCCAGAAAAGCGGCGCCAGATACAAGCCCCCTTGTCCCCAACCCGAATGGCTCACGTACCAGCGGCCATCCGCGTCGCGCACAACCTCCGCCGCGTGAGATTTGATATGCCCGACCTTGTCCGCCGGAGTCCAGCGGAATGGGTCTTTGCTGCGAAAAACATCCGTGCCGACGTAACCGCCTCGCGGCCCGATGAAGAGGTAATAAAATTCGCCGCGACGCACGACGAAAGGCGATTCGGTCGGCCCGCCAAAAGTCCCCGACGTGGGATCGGTGAAAGCGGTCTTCCTCTCGCTCCAATTGACCAGGTCTTTACTCGTCCGGTACGCCACAATGTGATTGCCGCCCGCCGGCTCGCTGTTCGCGGTGTGGTACATAATCCATCTGTTTTTGTCTCTCAGAATGAACGGGTCCCGCGCGTCATAACCGTCAACGACCATCGGGTTCTTCGCGTGGCGCTTCCACGTCTTCAAGTCTGAGGACGTGGCGAGGTTGATCTTGTATTTCGTGTGATCGGCTCCACCGGCGACATAAAACATGTAGTAGGTTCGGTTGAAGAGAATCACGTGAGGCGCCCAGAGGATGGTCTCCTGCCGCGTTTCGTCCGCGCTCAGAGCGAAAGGCAATTTCTTCCACGGAGTTTGCGTCAGGTTCGACGCCGTCGCGTGTGCGAAATGTTTTTCATCGAGCGGTTTCGCCGGTTCGGCGTGCGTGATCCCGAACATATGCCACGCTCCATCCTTGCCGCGCGCGAAGCAGTGGTCGTTGATGTACCACCGGGCGTCTTCGCCAACGCTTGGGTCGTAGATTTTGATGAAGTCTCCCGCGCTGACGAGCGGATTGTTTTGCGCCGGAGCAGCGTCAATGGCAAATGTGGCAGCCAGACAGCAGGCTAAAATCAGGTGAAGGGTTCGTTTCATCTTCGACAGTCGTCTCACTGCTCAGACTTCTTGCCTCGGCTGAACAGCGATAACGCCTCCTGGATTGAAGCTCGTCGTTTTTCGTCATCCGACAGACTTTTGAATTTCGCCTGGTGGCGTTCCGCCGCCGCCGCGTCGCCAAGCCTGCGGTACGCCTGCATCATCAGAAAATGGGCGGAGGCGTCATTCGCATTCGCCGCCAAATATGTTGAAAGCGATTGGACGGCTTTGGCCGCCTGGCCGCGACCGAGGTAAATCCGCCCAAGCTCTCTGTGCGTCGCGGCGGGCGCGCCACCTGCGGCCAGCGCCCGATTGAGCGCGGCTTCGGCTTCTTCTCCTTTGCCCAGGACGATCAATGCGCGCGCCGTGCGGTAATGAACCTCCGCGTCATCAGGCCGCAGCGACAACTCCGCCCGATATTCTTCCAGAGCCTCCGCCGCCAGCCCCTGACTCATCAACAGATTCCCGATGGCCAGATGAACGCCCGCAAGATCAGGCTTCAATTTCAACGCCGCGCGATACTCAACGAGGGCTTCATCCACGCGCTCTTGAGCCTGAAGCGATTCGGCCAGGACTTGATGCGCGCGGTAAGAGTTGGCGCCGAGCGCCGAGATGCGCTCAAAGGCTCGCTGCGCGCGCTCGCGGAAATCCGTGGCGGCCAGGTAATGCGCATCTTCTGAAGAAGAGGGTGCGCCGATAGCAGATGCAGGCGAAGAGGCTTCCGAATTCTCTTGCTGGCCGAGTAACCTTCCGACTATTTGCCGGATTTCGACGAGATCGGGCCGGCGTTTCAAAGCCTCCTGATAGAGCGCCAGCGCGTGCCCCCGCTCGCCTCGCAGGAGCCACATGTCGCCAGCCAGTTGGAGGATGCGCGCTCCGTCGGGAGCGGTCTCGTTGAGCCGTTTGACTTCCTGCCGCCCAAGCTCCAGATAGACGCGCCCCAACCCGTACCAAATATCCACATCGTTCGGCGAACGCTCGGACGCTATCAGAAAATGATCCGCGGCTTCTCGAAGTCGAGATTGCGCGGCGTAACTGTGGGCGAGCCAGGTTTGCGCCAGCGGATCGGCCGGACTCAGTTCAACGGCGCGTTCCAGCAACTTCGCCGCTTGCGCGGGCCGCGACAATTCGTAATTCACGATCCCGGAAAAAATCAATGCCGCGACCAGATCCGGTTTGAGCTTGAGCGCCTTCTCGAAGGAGACCAGAGCTTCGCGGCGCTGTTTGTTGAAGTAATAGGCCACGCCCAGATTGCTGTGAACCTCGGCCACTTCGGGAAGCAGTCGCGCGAGAATCGTGAACTCACGGATGGCCGTGGCGAAGTCGCCCGCGCGCTGAGCCTGCTGCGCGGCTTCGGCGTGCCGCGCGATCCGGCTTTGATCATCCTGCGCGATCACGCCCATCACGAATGACGCGAGCAGGACGGCTACGCAACAGCAGCCAAGCAGTCGAAATCTTTCGGGAAGATTTTTGGTCATGACATTCCTGGTAGAATTTGCGCAGAGCTTTTGCAAAGTTATCAAGGAGGACCTAAAACCCAAGACCTACAGCCCACGACCTATAAATTTTTCCTTCGAAGATTCAATCAAGTGATGGTTCGAAGGAAAGGTTTATAGGTATTAGGTGGTCGGTTGTAGGTTTTAGTTATCGGCAAAAGCCCTGCCTTATTTGGGCCGCGCAGCCAGTCTCGGAATGCCCGGCTCGAACTCCCACGGCTGTTTCGGAGTCAGGCCGAAGACGAACGCCTGACCCGGAACGTAACGCTGGCGCAGTTCGAAATTTTCAAACGCCAGCCCGCCCGGTATCGGCGTCGTCGAAGCCCAGTAGACGCGCCGCCCGTTGACCTTGACTCGCAAATCGGGCTGGATATGCCAGGCCGGAACGCGCCAATACTGCGTGAGCTTGATCGAGCGATACGTCCACGAGGGCCGCGCGACGACAGCAACGCTCGACGGGTCATCCTCGTTGGTGGTGACAAGCGCGAGCGCGTCGCCGTCGCCATACGTCAGCATCTCGTCGCGCGGGTAATTCTCCTTGTCAATGAAGGCGTCGCCGCTGTAACCGGCGTACAATTCGCGGCTGTCAACGACGCGGTCTTTCAGCCAAAGATAACGCACCCGCTCGTAATTGCCCATAGTCGCCGTCAGAGTCAACTCTTCAATCGGCGCGCTGTCGTCGTGATGATGCACGGTCAATTCAAGCTCGCGCGGGCGGTCGCTGTAGACGCTGGCGACGACGTAGACGTGAGCGCGGTTGGCGGTGAACGGCTCGACTTCAATCCGCACGCTCAGCCGCTCGATGGGTTTCGGTTTGGCGGGCAGCGTCGTCAACTCGCCCTGTGGCGTCGCCGTCCAAAGCCGCTTGCCGCGCGTTCCGGCGTCCAGTTCGCTCATTTCGAGTTCGCTGAAGGCCATGCGGCTGAAGCGAGAGCCGAAGCCTTTGCCGACCGGCTCGACGGCGATGAAATTGATCAACTCCGCCTCGCCGTTTTTGCCGATAACGCCGACGCGAATCAGCCCGCGCGGGCCTCGCATCCCGCCCGGCGATGGAAGGCCGAAGACGAGGCCGTCACGTCGCCCCCAGATCAACGCGCCGCTCGTGTCCTTCGGGCGAACCCATACGCCGCCGGTGTTCTGAGCAAAAGCTTTGCCACAGAGACACAGAGACACAGAGAAGTAGAGGAAGAGAAACAGATGTCGGACCTGTTCTCGGGGCCTCCCTACTAACTTTCCAAGTTGTGTTTTCATCTTCCTATCTCTCTGCCTCTGTGTCTCTGTGGCTCTGTGGCAATTCATCAGAACTCCAATTTCAATCCGAACTGGATGCGTCGCGCGCCGTTCTGCTGCGAAGTCAGGATGCCGAACGGCGTGCTGCTGCCAGCAAGCGATGTCTGACTCAGGTCCTTCGGCGCGAGGTTGAAGATTGTGGTCGGCGCCCCGCCTGTGCCGAGCACGACGCGATTGAAGGCGTTGAAGAAGTTCGCCTGGAAGTTGATCACGACCCGCTCGGTGATCGCGGTCCGCTTCGAGATCGAAATGTCCTCGTTGTAGTAGTTCTGCGCCCGGAGGTTGGAGAAGAACTTCGGCGCGTTACCGAACTCGCCCGGCGGCGGCGCGACGAAGGCTTCGGGGTTGATGTAAAACTGGCAGGGCAATCGTCCGGCTGTCGCGGCCAGCGGCCCCGCGCAGCGCCGGTCGTAAGCCGGGTTGACGAGCGGCTTGCCCGGCACGACGTTCGGGCGGAAGCTGAAGCCATCGTTGGCCCGGAACGGGTTGTTCGCTCCGAATGCCTGATACTCCAGGAAGAGCGGGCGACCACTCTGGTAAAGGTGAATCGCGCTCACCTGCCAGCCGCCCGCGATTTTACCGGCCACGCCGCGTTTGTTGAGCAAACGCTTGCCGGGGCCGATCGGCAACTCGTAGGTGTAGCTCAGGGCGAGCACGTGCGGAATGTCCGAACTCGTCACCGAGCGTTCGCCCCGGTTGTCGTAATAGTCCTGCTGGAACGACCGGGCGAAGATGGCGTTCTGCGCGCCTGCCAACGCTCCCTGGAACGAGTCTATGTCGCCGATGGTCTTCGAGAACGTGTAGGAGAGCAGCAGCGTCAGGTTGTTCGAGAAGCGCTTTTGCAGCTTCGTCAGCAGGCCGTTGTAGGACGTGCTGCCGACGGGCTGTTGCAGGTTGTCAATGTTGCCGTACTGCGGGAAGGGCCTGAGCGCCTGCGCCACCGTCGCGCCCGGGCCGAACAACTGGACGAAGTTCGGGAAGGGCGGTTGCAATCCCGAACCCGCCACTTTCGGGTCGGTGATGTGCAGGTTCAGGAACTCGTTCAGCGGGAGTCCGGCGGCGGC
>JAJVID010000167.1:6842-18331 GCA_022072205.1 Acidobacteriota bacterium | reverse complement strand
CATCGGCAACGTCTGCGAAGGCTGCGCCTGAAGCTGCGCGAGCAGATCGGAAGGCCAGTTGTATTTGAACGCCGCCACGCCGAGCAGCAACGGCGGGATCGTCAGCAAAATCGTCAACGCTCCGGCGAAAACCGAATGAAGCTGGGCCTTGCGCGGCGTCCGGCACGAGAGCACGCGCTGGAAATAACAGTTCCACGGGATCCCGCCGAAGACCAGCATCAGGCTGACATCCCACCAGCCGATGATCGTTTGCGAAGTCCAGAAACTTCCATTCGCTCGCGCTGGCGGAAAAAACAATCCGCGTTCAGCGCGCGCGGCAATGTAGCCCGACCAGCTCGCGTCGAAAC
Organism: Acidobacteriota bacterium; assembly: GCA_022072205.1. Taxonomy (GTDB): domain Bacteria; phylum Acidobacteriota; class Blastocatellia; order RBC074; family RBC074; genus JAJVID01. Next base: position 17,984 of record JAJVID010000167.1, on the reverse strand, counting down.
CTCCCGCCGCGCCGAACACAAACGGCATCGCGACCGCCAAACCAATCACGACCAATCCGAGTTGAAACGCGTCGGTGTAGGCGACCGACCACATTCCGCCGACCATCGTGTAAGCGATGACTACCGCCGCCGAGATTAAAACCGCTGTCGCGAGCGGCATTTTCAGAATCACTCCGAACGTCGAGCCGATGGCGACCAGCAATTCCGCGCTCCAGAAAACTTCGCCCATCATAGCCGGCAAAAACAGCACCGCCGCCCAATGTTTGCCGAACCGCGCCTCGAACGGATCAACCAGCGTGGTGAACTCAAACCGCCGCATTCGCCCGGCGAAGATCAATCCGCCCAGAATCAGGCTGACGCCGAAACAGAGGCCGCCCTGAACGCCTGAGGCCAGCGACGATTTGAACGCGCCTTCGGCGGTGCCAAGCAAATAGCCGCCGTCAACCCAGGTCGCGGTCATCGTCAACGTCGCCAGCCACACGGGCATCGCGCGCCCGGCGACGATCAGGTCTTCCGCTGAACCGTCTTTGACTTTGCGCGCGGCCAGCCAGCCTACGGCGAGGAAGGCCGAATACATTGTGATGATTGCAGTGATGGCCATTCGGAGGTTGTGAGACCGAAGAAGAGATTACGAAACAGACGGATGAAATCGTGATCTGCGGAATTCACCCGGTTGCGTTCTCAATTCACGTAGCAAAAGGCTGACACGCGTGACCTCATCATCGCCAAGAAGCCGTCCGCCAAATCTGACCTGCTGATAAAGATTCGTGATCTCAGTGACGGCGGGAATTCGCAATTGTTCGGCGTATTCGGCGGGGGTTTGATGAACGGCGCGTTTGTGGCCCGCGCGTTCCAGTGTCCGCAGCATCTCCTGATAAAACGATACGGCGGAAGCCGCGCTGTCGTGTCTGGCGGTTCTCCGCCACGACTGGCTGTATTTGCGCCAGAAGATGACGGCGACGATGGCCAGCGCCAGTCCCAGCAATGCCAGCGCCAGCGGATGCGCGGCGAAGTCGGATGTGGAATTCGACGATGCGCTTTCGGGCGTTTTCGCGCCGGTCACGTCGTCGCGATCTTTCCAGGATTCGATCTTCTGCCCCAATTTCGGAATCCAATCAATCCACCACGAAGAGACATCCCACTTGTAGGAAGAGAACATCCGCGAAACCCATTGCTGCGCGGCGACGGCCATCGAGAACTGTTTGTTGGTGTCGAAGCCGATGACGTGTTCCAGCCAGAACATCTCCATCGCTTCGCGATGATGCCGCAGCCACGCCGCCATACCGCCGCCGTAAACGCTCAGGCCCGCCGCCGGTGTCGGATCGAACGCCACCCACACGCCTCCATATCCGCCAGCGTGGCCACGCGTGGGAAAATAAGCTTCGACCCAGGAATGCGCGTCCGACTGTCGAACCGTGTAAACGTCCGCCGCGTCGTTGTATTCGCCCATCTGGAAACCGTTGACCAGCCGCGCCGGGATGCGGCGCGAGCGCAGCATCAGGACCATCGCCGAAGCGAAATACTCGCAATGCCCCTCGCGCGTGTTGAAGAGAAAATCGGCCACCGGGTCGCCATCTTCGACGCGATGCAGGTCGAGCGTATAACTGTAAGCCGTGCGCAAATGGTTTTCGATCCGGCGCGCGATCTCGATCTGCGTCCTGGCTCCGCGCGTGACCTGAGCCGCAAGTTCGTCAATTCGCCGGTCGTGTTCCCAGGGCAGTTGCAGATAACGGCGCTGGAATTCCGAAGGGTAGGCGCGCGGATTCTCTCCAGCCAGTTCCGCGTCGGAAACTTCATCCGTGTCAGACAGAACGGTGTAATCCAGTTTGTAATAATCGTGCGGCGCAGTCCACATTCCATCGCCTTCATCGCGCGCCAGTTCGGGCAGCCCCGCGACCAGCAAAGGCTGAGGCGCGGCGAAGACCGTATTGATGTTGAGCGGTTCGACGAAAAATCGCTGCTCGGTGTCGCCGTACTTCCATTCGCCTTCGCTCAGCCGGTAACCGTCCATGCTCTTTTTCGTGAAGACCGGTTTCTGGCCTGTGTAATTCCAAGTCTGTCCGTCGTAATTGTCGAGCGTCACGCCACGCCATCGCAGCGTCCGTTGTCCCTGCCCGCGCAGGAATCTGACGCGAACGCGCATCACTACCTGCGGATTGAGTTTGACCTGCGCGACTTCACCCAGCCTGACGCTGTCGGAAAATCCGGAGAGCGTTTCGCCTCGCAGCAATCCGCTGCGCGAAAAACCTCTGGAGACGCGCGGCATCGCCAGAAAGAGCGGCGCGGCAAGCAGCAGGATTGCCACCAAAGCGAAGGCCGAAAACAGCGGCAGACTGCGCAGTCGCGGCGCGTTTAGCCGCAAACGCGAGCCTTCGCCCCCTCGCCAGTATTCGACCGCGATCCGGCGCGAGGAATTGTTGGCCGCGAAAACCTGACCCGAACGGTGAATCTCGTATCCGATGAACGCCGAAACCGCCGTGAAAAGATAGACCACGACCAGGAAGAAAAAAGTCGTATCAACCATCATCCCCGCCGTCATCAACACCTGGCAAAACGTCACGACGTAAAGCCAGAGCCAGTCGCGCGCGGTCTTTCTTTTAAGCAGCTTGAGCGAAGACGCGAAGAAAACGAAGTGGAGGATCACGACGACCGGCGAGACGCCGAGCAGATACCATTCAGACACGACGAAAGTCAGACATCCGCCCATCAGCCAGTTCGCCCAACGCTGCCCGACGCTCCATCTGACGCGGTTGGTGTCAATCAGCCAGCCGGCGATCAGCACGATGGCGAACAGCGCCAGCGAGAAAACGTCCAGTTGGCGCGTCGAGGCCAGCATCACGAAGCCGGACGTGAACATCGCATAAGACGAAAAGATGAAGTAGCGTTCAAGACTCATCACATCTCTTCAAAGTTTATGAACTCGATTGAATCCGCCTGATGGCTCCAATACGAACTTCGCGCCGCCGAGGCGACTACGATCCTGAACTGATCATCGGAATGCGGCGGCAAAACGATTTCGTCCGCGTCCGTCGCGGGCGCGAGTTGCGCCAGTTGGTAAAACATCTTGTAAGAATGCGCGCGCCCCAGGCCGAATCCGGAATCGTTCCCGCTGGTGATCAAGCGCGTCTCGGCGCCCTCGCGGACGAAATGCGAAATCAGGCTGGCGGCGAGCGTCACTCCGCGCTCGAACTTTTCGGCGAACTCCGGCGTCGAGGCAAGCTCCTTTTCGGCGTGCGCGTCAAACAAAATAGTGACGCGCCAATCGTCGTCGCGCGTGAATTCGCGCACCATCAATTGCGTGGTCTTCGCAGTCGCTTTCCAGTCAATGTGGCGCCTGTGATCGCTCGAAAGATACCGCCGGATCGCGTAAAGATCGCTCCCGCTTCCCTTCGCGCGGCCTTCAACCCGGCCTTGCAGGAGCGGCAGCGCGCGGCGGAATTCGTCCAGCGGCCGCGGCTCCGGGTAAACGACGATCTCTCCGTCCGCCTCCAGCCGCCGCCGCTGTTCGATGAAGCCGAACGGAAAGCGGGTGTGGACGACAAAACCGTTGACCGGATAAATTCCGCGTCGCGCAAAGCCGCGTTCGATGCGCGCGCGCGCTTCGGTCTTCGCCGAAACAATCGGCAGGTAAACAAGCTCTGTCAAATTCGCCGGCGGCGTATTCTCATTCGATTTTTTGTTCGCAGCCGGCGATGAGTCCTGCTCGCACATCGCCACAGCCAGCGAAAACGAGGGCAACAACCTTTTGCGATTCGCCACCGTCACGTCGAACGGCGCTGATTCGCCCGCAAAGATGTGGTTCGGGAACCGGACAGACACCGTGACGCGATTGAGGTCCAGGCGCGAGGTCACCCACGAAACGAACATCGTCGCCAGCAGCGCCGCCAGCACCAGATAAAGCAGATTGTTGCCGCTGCTCAGGGAAAGGATCGTGACCAGCAGGATCAGCGCGAAAAACAGCAGCCCCGCGTTGGGAACGTGAATCGAAAATTCGGAGTTGAAATTGATGTTGCGCGCCAGACGCGGCGCGACGTAAAGCACGATGACCAGCGCCAGACCGAGCGCGGCCTTCGATCCCAGCGACGCCAGTTCTGATTCGCCCATCTGTCCCGCAACCGCGGCAATCACCGCCACGCCAATCGCCGAAATCGTCAACAACGCCGAGATCAGAATAAAGCGGAATGATTTCTTGTGGCGGAAAAAAGAAGGCATGGCGGTTGGTGGTTGGCGGCTGTGGTTGGTGGGAAGCGATGCGGCAGCAGGCGCCAACCACCGACCACCAGCCACTAAATCGGAACTCTCACACTTCTGACAATCTCAGCCAGCACGGAATCGGCCTCATTGCCCGCGCCGTTGCGGCTCGAATAACGCGAATTGACCGCGACGCGATGGCCGAAGACGGGGACGACCAGTCGCTTGATGTCGTCCACGATGCAATACGACCGGTCTTCGGTGAAGGCCAGCGCCTGAGCCGCGCGTCGCAACGCCAGCGACCCGCGCGGGCTGACGCCCAGATCCAGCATTTCGGAATTGCGCGTCGCCGTCACTATCTCCATCAGGTAATCGAGCAGCGCGTCGTCAACACGCACGTTTTTTATTTCCTCCTGCAGGTCGAGCACGTCGTCGCCGTTCATGACCGGCGTGATTTGTTCCAGCGGATGATGATGCGTCTGCTGGCGCAGAATCTCTTTTTCTTCGTCGAAAGATGGATAACCCATTCGGACGCGCATCAGGAATCGGTCGAGTTGCGATTCGGGCAGCGGGTAAGTCCCGTGATGTTCCGATGGATTTTGCGTGGCCAGCGCCAGGAATGGGCGTGGCAATTCGTAGGTCTGATTTTCAACCGTCACGTGCCCTTCGGCCATCGCTTCGAGCATGCTGCTTTGCGTCTTGGGCGTCGTGCGATTGATCTCGTCGGCCAGAATCACATTGGCGAAAATCGGGCCGGGCTTGAATTCAAATTCGCCGCTGTGCTGGTTAAAAATCGAAACGCCGACGATGTCCGAAGGCAGCAGGTCGCTGGTGAACTGGATGCGTTGAAAACTGCAATCCAGGCAGCGCGCGATGGTGTGCGCCAGCGTCGTCTTGCCCACGCCGGGAACGTCTTCGACCAGCAGATGCCCGCCGGCCAGCAAAGTGACAATCGCCAGATGCACCGCCTCCGACTTGCCTCGGATGACGCTCTCGACGGTTTGTTGAAGCTCGCGCAGGCGATGAGTAGTGGTAGTGATCAAACTTCCCTCACTTCAAACTACAAGATGGCTACAAAATTATTCTGCCGCTCGCGCGGCGCGCAGGGGGACAGCGGCGTCGAATTTAGCACAGGGCTGATGGCTTGGACAAAAGGGCGCTCAGGCTTATTTCAAGGAAAGCATCTGGATGTCGGATTCCGGAGAGATCACGCTGAGGTAGATTTGCCGGTCGTCACGCGCGGGAGCCGCCAGCGAGATGCGCAAGCTGCCGAGCGACAGGATTTCGCGCGGTTGTCTGGCGCGGCTGTCAACCAGATAGAGCCGGAATTTGTGAATGAAGAGCAACCGGCGATTGTCGCTGAGCCACACCGGGTCGGAGCCGAAGCTGGTGATCCGTTCGTATCGCTGCGTAGCCAGCGAATAAGTGAAAACGCCGGGAGATTTTCCGCCCCGCCACACACCGGCCAGCATTCGTCCGTCTCCCGACCACGACCATAACTCGAAGTGACCATCGGCGCCGGGCATCGCCGGTAAAGCTTGCGGCCTTTGCTCAGCCCACTGTTTGTCAGACTCGACGATGAAAGTGTTGACGCCGGCCTTGTAAAAAGCCAGCCGCGTTCCGTCCTGCGACCACGCCGGATAAAAACAATTCCGGTCGCCACACTCGGTCAAACGCCGTAGCCCGGAGCCGTCAGAATTGATGATCCAGATTTCGTAGCCGCCACTGCGGTCGGAATAAAATGCGATCCGTTTTCCATCCGGCGACCAGCGCGGCACGCGGTCGCGGAATCTGTCGTTGGTCAATTGGCGCGGTTCGGAGCCGTCCTGTCTGACGATGAAAATATCTTCCTGCGGACTGCCGAAAGTGTAATAAGCCAGCCACTGGCCATTCGGCGAAAGCTCAGGCGCCGTCACTCGGCGAGCGCCGCCGGTAATCGGCGTCTGCTGGCCAGTGATGATCTCTCGCTGCGGATCGAACTCGAAGCGAAGGATGTTCTCTTTGACGATGTAATTGACGTAAGCCAGCCGCTTGCCGTCGCGCGAAAAACTCGGATGCCAGCTTTCCGCTCCCGACCCGGTCACAGCTTCGCGCTCGCCCAGCGTTTGCCCCGTCGTTTGATCAATCGGCGCGCGCCAGAATCGCATCGCGCCGTGACTGTCGCTGGCGAAATAAAGATATTTGCCGTCCGGCGACCAGACCGGATTCCAATCGGTCGCTTCGTCATTGGTCACCGCCGCAGGTTCGCCGCCGCGCGACGGAACAGTCCAGATGTCGCGGTGGGTGCCGCGCAATCCCCAATAGGCGATACGCGCGCCGCTGGGCGACCACGAAGGCTGTACGGCGTCTTTGCCCGATCCGGTGTCAATGCGCCGCTGTTCGCCGGTCGTCACGTTCACCACCCAAAGCTGGCTGTTGGCGTCGCCGCGCGAGTGTGGGCTGTTGGCCGGAGAAGTGGCGTAGACAATCTCATCGCCACCGGGCGACCAGGCCGGATTGAATCCTCCCTGCGTCAAGCGCCGCAGATTGCCGCCGTCGGCGTTCATCACGAAGACGCCTCCGCCGTCGCGCTCGGACCGGAACGCGATACGCGATCCGTCCGGCGCAAACGCGGCCATCCAATCATCCACTTTCGAATCGGCAGTCAGATTGCGCGCCTGCATTTCTCCGACGCGCTGGACGAAGATGTCGTATTGATTGTCGAGGTGGCGCGAATAAACGAAGCTCCGCCCGTCAGGCGCAAGCGAGGGAAATATTTCGTGGCCGGGAAAACCAGTGAGATTGACGGAAACCGCGTCAATCCAGGGAGAGGGCCGGGGCGAGGAAAGATCCCAGGTTTTCGATATGCCAGCGCGCCAGACCAGCCAGAGGGCGATTGAAACCGCGATCACAGCAGCCAGCGCCGCCGCTTTGGTCAACCATCGCGGCGAAATTCTTTGCCTGTCGGCGCGACCTTCTTCCGCCTCCAAGTGTCGCGCCAGCCGTTGCAGATCGTCGCGCAAATCGCTTGCGTTTTGATAACGCGCCTCGCGGTCTTTCTCCAAAGCTCGACCGATGACGCGATTGAGTTCGCCGGACAATTCGCCAATCGCAATCGGCTCAGGCTCCTGCTTCAAAATCGCGTCCAGAATCGCCGCCGCCGTCTCGCCTTTGAATGGCCGCGCGCAGGCGATCATCTCGTAAATCACGACGCCGAGGCTGAAGATGTCCGTGCGATGATCAATCTCTTCTCCGCGCGCCTGTTCGGGCGAAAGATAAGCGAGCGTGCCCATCAGCATTCTCGGATCGGTTTGCGGCCAGGGATCGGTATACGGATTGACGGCTTCAGGCCACCGCAGATTGCCGGACACGGCTCCGGCCTTGATCGGCTTGGCCAGGCCGAAATCCAGAACCTTGACCAGACCATCGGGGCGCGCCATCACGTTCTCCGGCTTGATGTCGCGGTGAACGATGCCCGCCGCGTGAGCTGCGGCAAGCGCGCTGGCGATTTGCGAGCCGACCTCCAAAGCTTCACGCAACGCCATTTTTCCGTCGGCGATGATTTCGCGCAGCGTGCGCCCGGCGATGTATTCCGTCGCGATGAAATGCGCGCCGCCTTCCACGCCGATGTCGTGAATCGTGATGATGTTCGGATGATTGGTCGAGCTGGCGGCGCGGGCTTCGCGCTCGAAGCGCCGCACCTGCGCCGGGTCCTCTGTGAATTGCGCCGGGAGGATTTTGAGAGCGATCTGGCGGTCGAGCCGCACGTCGCGCGCCAGATATACCTCGCCCATCCCTCCCGCGCCGAGAAGCCGCAGGATTTCGTAATTGCCGATCTTATGTCCGAGGATTGATTTTGTTTGCGCTGATGAAGATAACGAATCGCTGACGAGCGGCGCTTCGATGAAATCCCCCGCATCATCGAACGACGCAAGCAGATTCTCCGCCTCTTTGCGCAACGCCGGATCGCCCTTGCAGGCTTCGTCGAGAAAGGCCGCGCGATCGCCGGGCGCGCGATCGAGCGCCGCGTGAAAAATCTCTTCGACTTGTCGCCACCGGTCAGGAGTCACCTCGGCTCTCCTCGCTTCAGTTCCTGATAAAGCCACGCCTTCGCCATCTTCCAATCGCGCATCACCGTGTCCGGCGAGACTTCCAGAATTTGCGCGGTCTCTTCAACGCTGAATCCGCCGAAATATCGCAGCTCGACCACGCGGCTTTTCCGCTCGTCAATCCGGGCGAGCGCATCGAGCGCATCATCGAGCGCGATCAAATCAGCCGCGCGCTCCTGAGAGAGGTTGATCACATCGTCGAGCGACAATTTGCTCGCGCCGCCGCCGCGCTTTTCACGATGTTTCGTCTTCGCGTGATCAACCAGGATGCGCCGCATCATCTGAGCCGCCACGCCGAAAAATTGCGCGCGGTTTTGCCAGTTGACCCGCGTCTGGTCAATCAACCGCAGCCAGGCTTCGTGAACCAGAGCGGTGGGTTGCAAAGTGTGTCCCGGATTTTCCTGACGCAGATAGCGGCCGGCCATCCGCCGCAATTCCTGATAAACGGTGGGAATCAACTGCTCCAACGCCTCCGCATCGCCGTGGCTCCAGGCGATCAATTGCCGGGTGATTTCGTTGGGTGGAGGCGCATCCATCAGGCCACTCGCAAATCTGGGGGATTTTTTTGCAGCCGATCCGAGTTTTTACCCTCGTTTGTCGCGTTATTCAATGGCAGGGAGAAAATCAACTGGGTTCATTTCCAGCAATTCGCTTTGGCGGTCAAACGGAGGACAAGCAGTATGAAAACACTCAAGATGAATCTGCCGACGGAATTCGACCTGAGCGACCTCGGTCGGATTGACATGTTCCGCAATTTACATCACGCCGATCAGCGCCAGTTGAGCCAATTGCTGCACAGGAAAACATTCCCCGCCGGAAAAACATTGATGACGGTCGAGCAGACGGGCGAGGTCGTTTATTTCATCCTCAACGGCACGGTCAAAATTCATGCAGAGCAGGAAGATGGCGCGGATGTGATCATCTCCATCCTCGGCCCCGGCGAGGTCATCGGCGAGATGAGCGCGCTCGATCAAACGAACCGCTCGGCCAGCGTCGTGACGCTCGAAGAGACGACATTGCTCTGGATGGATCGCGACGCTTTTCGTCATTGCCTGATGGCGATTCCGATGCTCGCCTGCAATCTGGCCTGCACGCTCTCGGCGCGTCTACGCTCGGCCAACGAACAGATTCAATCGCTGGCCTCGCTGGAAGTCGAAAACCGCGTCGCGCGCCAGATTCTGAGCTTCGCCGAACGCTACGGCCAGCGGAGACCTGAAGGCGGCATACACGTTCCAATCCGCCTGACGCAAAGCGACATTGCCAGTCTGGTCGGCGCGTCGCGCGAGCACACGAACAAGGTACTGGTTTCGTATAAAGAGCGCGGCTACATCTCGGTCAACCGCGATCATCACATCACGATCCACGATTCGCATTCACTCGCCAGACGTTGCGGATAGGGCCGGGCAGACTTTTACCGCGCTTCCCGCAATTCAAATTCACGCCTTCCGTCCGAGAACTCCAACTGTGATCCATCTCACTCTCTCGCAGTGAACAGCCTAACAGCGCGACACGGAAGAAGAAGATAAATTGCCTGCCGTGGCGAGAAGCAACCAATTATTAGTCAACCTGACTTTGCTGATTTGTCCGAACGCCCGCCGGCAAGCGGGCTTGCGAAAGGAGAGGCAATGAAACTTCAAACGTCAAAACCATATTCGCTTTTCAATCGTCTGTCAGTCGCGTTCATCGCATTCGCGCTGGCGCTGGCTGCGTTGCAACATTTTCGTTCGGCGCGGGCGAACGCCGCGCCGGCTTTGGCTGTAGCGGCGACGCCCACACCGAAGACCGACTTCGACATTTACCCGCTCAACACAAACGGCGTGGTTCAAGCCAGGAGCGGCGGCGCGAGTTGGCTCGGCAACGTGCCCGGTTACAACCTCGCGCGCGTGTTCAAGAATGTCAGCAACCAGTCGTTCGTCATCATGCTCAACGGCAATACGGGCAGGGGCAAAACCTATCGGCTCAACTCTGACGGCAGTCTGGGAACGGTGTCCTGGGAAACGGGCAATGACGTGATCAGCGATCTACGCTGCACCGGCGCCGAGACCGTGAAGATCGCAGCGACGACCTATTTAATCACGCTCGATTCGTTCACGGGCAAGGTTCGCACGTTCCACCTTTACGACAACGGCCAACCGAATCTCGGCTCGATGACCGTCTCGACGCACAGCGACTGGAAGGACAAGAATCTTTTCAGCCTCTACTATTACAACAGCGCTTACTATCTGCTGGGCGTGGACACGTGGACGGGCAATGCGGTGGCTTACACCATCAACGGGCAGAAGATCGGCGAAGGCGATTGGTCGCGCGGATGGACGAGCGTTGATCATCTGGCGGTCGGCGGCGTGACTTACCGGCTGCTTTACAAAGCGGCGGGCGATCCGCAGAAAAAACCTGGAGAAGCCAACGATCAGCTCGGACGCTTCGTCATTCAGACCGTCAATGCAAACGGCGTCACGGGGCAGAACATTTACGACGCTCCGATAGGCGCGGACTTCTCGTCTGTGCGCTTTGCGCCTCTCCACAACGGGCAGAATTGGGAGTGGCATATCTTCTTCTTCAAACGCGACACAGCTCATTACGTCGTACGTCAATTCAACAGTCAAAGCGGCGTCGGCTCGATCACGGCTTTCGGCCAGGTCAAAGACGGCCCCGATTTTGACGACGTCGCTCCGGCCTATGTTGACATCGAGCCTTACACCATCGGCGTCAATACGTTCATGGCTACGGTCAGCGCCGATAACTCAAAGCCGTTCTATTTCGCCGATGTCGAGAAGATGGCGCACGCCGTCCACGATGGGTTGAAGAACAAGGTGGTCGGTTATCAGTTCATGGTGGCGCAATCCGGCCGCGTGATTTACAGCCG
>JAJVID010000167.1:2352-6742 GCA_022072205.1 Acidobacteriota bacterium | reverse complement strand
GGTCTGCGCCCGCTCTTACAACAATTCAAATTTCGCGGCGTTGCGAAAGATCATTGAATTCAAGACCGGCGCGAAGAGCAGCCAGGACATAGTGGCCAAAACGCGCGAGCTTTGGGCCGACAGCATTGACCTCGGCGGCCTGACCTGCCAATACAGCGCCACGTCTTATTACTTCGGCCGTTGCAAAGGGCTGGATGATTGCCTCAGCTTCAACGGCCAGTTGTGGCAGCAGGGCCAATCGTTCCCGCTGTGGGACGAGGGTTGCGGCGCGGGCGGATGGAACGCTTCATCGCGCGCGTTGATCGAATTTCTCTCGGCGATTCGTTACCGTAGATTTCTGAATTCGAGCATGACTAACCAGTTGCTCGACGCCACGCTCGAAGACTCCAATGAAAATTCGACGGCGTTGGCGTGGGATCGGCCCTGGTCGGCGGACGGCCAAACAAACCTGGGCAAAGGCGGCGACTCTCCGGGCGACAGTTTCGAGACGCACACTTACATAACGCGATTGCCGAACAACTGCGACGCCGTGATCCTGGTCAACACCGATGTCAGCGACAATCCGGCTTCACTGCTCATCAACGCCTACCAATACTCCATCGGCGAAGACGCCGCTCCGCCGAACTATTACGACATTGCGACCAACGGCAAGGGCGATGGCGAGACGATCAGCCGTGTCGCGGTCAACACCGTCAGAACCGGCGCAAGCGAAAACCAGCATGTCGTGGCCTTCAAAAACAACTACGGTTCGCTCAAACTGGCGGCCTGGAATGTTGATCCTGAGGAAGGTCAGATCACGTTCAAAGACGACGCCACAGCCGGAACCGCCGACGGAGCGTTGGCCATTCACGCGAAGGAACTGGCCATCAGCGACGGCGTCAATTTCGCAACCGCATCGCTCGGCGCTGCCGATGAACTTACCGTCATCTCCTGGAAATACGACGGCGCAAAACTGACGCAATACGGCCTGGGCTTCGGCGTCGAGGCGCAGGAAGTCGCCGTCGCTAAAGCGCAGGGCACAGGCACGACGGGCCGCGTCGTCACAGCCATTCGCACGATGGGCGGCAATCTGCGGCTGGACGTGTGGGAGTTCAACAACACGAACAAAACCGTGACGCTCAAGGACACTTACAACGCGGGCGCGGCGCAGGAGATCGCGATCAAAACGCTGAAGTTCGGCGCGTATTTGAGCAGCACAGCGCGCGTCGTCACCGCGCTGCGCAACGGCGGCGGACAATTGCAGGTTGACGTTTGGGACGTTAATTCAAGCGGCCAATTGCAAAGGCTGGGCAAAGGATTGTTCGGCGCAGTGACCGCGACGACCAATTCGCTCTTCAAGATCGCGATTGACACCGAGGGCGAAGGCGGCGATTTCTTCGACACCTTCGGATTCATGACCGCGTTCATCAATGAGGACGGTAAAGCGCAGATCGCCACTTGGCGCGTCAGCGGCGAAGGCATGATCGTTGACAAGCGCGGCGATGACATCTACGACGACGAGATGAGCGACCTCGCCGCATCGGCGTCAACCGTCACGATGCGCCGCAGTTCGGACGACAAGCTGCGAACGGTCAAATGGAAGATCAACAGCAACGGCGGCATCGCTGGTTACAGCGCCAGAAAAGACGAACTGACGATCAAGCGCGTCTCGGCGACTGCCAATTTCTTCACCGCTTTCCAACTGACTAACGACTTGCTCAGGGTCTACAACTGGAAGATTACCGAGTGATCCGAGCAATGAGGCAGCCAGAGAACAGTAGAGTAGGGGGAGGTTTTATCGCCTCTCCCTCGTCAAATGGGCGCTGAATCGGTTCTCCGGTTCAGCGCCCATTTCGTAAATTGACTTAAGGTGAACGCGATGCTATTAGTCTCAACGACTCGAAACCGACAAATAATCTGAAAGGCTGATTCTCTAACCCTGCCTTAGGAAAACTTCTGAAGGATGTGGGAATCAGTATTCAGGCTTCAGGCAGACACGCTCCTCACATATATCTGGAAACCACCTCCCCAGGCTCCTATCGCATCTTGAAATCCGGTTTGTCTCGAACGAGCGACTTGAAGTTCGCGTATTCGAACTTCAACTCCGCGCTCGTTTGACGACGACTCCAATCCGACGATCACCAACTCTCCCCATCGAAAGGAATGCAATGACTCCTGAACAAAAGATGAAAGCGTTAGTGATTTGCGTCGCGCTAGCCGCATTGACGGCGACGGCGCTCGGTCAACTGCCCGACAAAACCAGGACTCCGAATGTAGCGAACGAGGGGATCAATAAATCGCTCGCCCAACAGATTGGCGCGGGGCGCGGCGATGCGCTGACGCCCAACTCTTCGGCCTTCATCATCGCGCGTGACCCGTTCCGGGCCATCCGCCGCGGGCGGCAACTGTTTCAACGAAAACATCTGCGCAGCGAAGGCGCGGGGCCGCTCAGCGGCGATGGCGTCGGCGATATTAACGTCAATCTGGCTCTGGGCGCGGGGTTGGCTGACAGTTGCGCAGCTTGCCACGGACGTCCGCGAGGCTCGGCGGGCTTTGGCGGAGACGTGGTGACGCGGCCTGACAGCCGCGACTCGCCTCACCTGTTCGGGCTTGGCCTGAGGGAGATGCTCGCCGACGAAATCACCGCCGACCTGCGAGCCATCCGCGCGCGGGCAATCTCCGAAGCTGTAGCGCAACAGTGTGCGGTGACCAGACGTTTGAATAGCAAAGGCATCCATTACGGCTCCATCACCGCTTACCCGAACGGCGCGGTTGACACATCTGAAATCGAAGGCGTTGACGCGGACTTGCGCGTCAAACCATTCTTCGCGCACGGCGGTACAATTTCGATCCGGGAGTTCATAGTCGGCGCGTGGAACGACGAGATGGGCTTGCAAGCGGTTGATCCGGACCTGACGGCGGCGGCGGCCGGGAATAGAATCATCACGCCATCCGGCATGGTATTGGACGGTTCGATTGACAAGATAAAACCCGCGCCTGCGGCCACTGCGCTCGACGACCCTGACATGGACGGCGTGGCGAACGAAATTCCGGTCAGTCTGGTTGATTTTATGGAGTTCTACTTGCTCAACTACTTCACCCCCGCAATCTACGAGCAGAACACCCAAACGGCCATTGGGCGCAGAATCTTCGAGAAGATTGGGTGCGCCGTATGCCACGTGCCCGACTTGACGATCAACCGCGACCGGCGCGTAGCCGAGGTCGAGTCCCTCTATGACACCGAGCGCGGTATTTTCAACAATCTCTTCGCCACCGCGATCCCGCTCTTCAACTCGATCAACGACGGCAGCGGATGGCCGGCGATCAAACGGCCTCGCTTTGGCCGGTTCGTTGTCAAAAACATCTTTACCGATTTTAAGCGGCACGATCTGGGGCCGAATTTCTACGAGCGGAATTTCGACGGTACAATCAGGCAGGAATTTTTGACCAGGCCGCTGTGGGGCGTTGGAACGACCGCGCCTTACGGACACGACGGGCGCAGCGTCAATTTGACTGAAGTGATTCTGCGGCACGGCGGCGAAGCTCAGGAGGCGCAGCAGGAGTTCCGCCGTTTGCCGTATCCCCTCCGCAGCAAGCTGCTCGATTTCCTGAACACGTTGATCCTCTTCCCGCCTGACGACACGGCATCGAACCTCGATCCGGGAGACCGCTCTGCGCCGGGCTTCCCGCAATTCAAGCACGGCAGCATCAAGCTGACCGTGCTCTTCAATGATCCAACCGATGTCGAGTGATGTGGAACCGATGTGACTGATCCGCCCCGATCGGTCACATCGCTACCATCCCATCGCGTAACGCCCGCGCCGCACATCCGCGCCCGCCTGAATCAACCGCGTCTTCGGATCGTAAATGACAATCGTCGGCGCCGAGGTCGGAGCGAAGTTTTCGATTACGCCGACCTTGTGGCCGCGCCGCTTCATTTCTTCGATCACCTGTTCACCGAAGCGTTTTTCGAGGCTCAGACTGCCGGGGCTGAATCTGTGGTCAGCGAACGAGCTGACGAAATGCGCAGTGTCGAAGCGCGCGGCCTCGACCGCCTCCTGGGGGTTCATTCCGAATTCGATCACGTTGAGCAGCGCCTGCGTCAACGCCTGATCCTGATTGTCGCCGCCCGGAGTCGAGAGCGCGGCGAAGGGCTGGCCCTCTTTCAAAACCAGCGTCGGCGAAAGCGTGATGCGCGGGCGCTTGCCCGGCTTCAATTCGTTCGGATGGCCGGGCGTCAGCAGAAAGCTCTGCATGCGCGACGAGATCGGAATGCCCGTGCCGCCCGCGATGAAGCTGGGCAGCCATGCTCCGCTCGGCGTGGCCGAAAAGACGTTGCCCGCCGCGTCAATCACGTTGACGCAGGTCGTATCGTTTGCGCGTTCGGCTTCGGGGATGTCGTGCGAGTTGA
>JAJVID010000167.1:0-2252 GCA_022072205.1 Acidobacteriota bacterium | reverse complement strand
TCAATCTCGGCGCGGAATTTGGCCATGTCGCCAGCGCGCATCAACCCGCCGGCCTGCTCAATCGCGTCGCAGTAACGTTTAGCCAGCGGCCCGCGATAGAAATAATCGCGCACGGCTTCGAGCGCGGCGTGGCGGCCACGTCGCGCGTTTTTCTTTTCAACGCCGACCAGTTCGCGCAGCGTCCGCGACAGGTCTTTTTGAACGAAGATGTCGCCAATCTTCGGCTCCTGACCGTTCGGCAGAAAGACGTCGCGCGAGGCGGGCCATTGCTCGAACACCCGGCGCGTGTTGTGAATGTAATTGACCCGCATCTCGTCAATCGGGAAAGCGTCGGCCAACTCAATCGCAGGCTGCATCACGTCAGCCAACTTCATCGTGCCGTAGCTGTCGAGCGCGACGATCATCGCGTCGAGCACGCCGGGCACAGTCGCCGCAAACGGCCCGGTCGAAGGGATCGGCGGAGTTGAGCCGCCGCTCGCTGACTTTTGCTTCTCGAAAAATTCGCGCGTGGCGAGTTCAGGCGCCTGCCCCTGTCCGTTGATCGTGATGACAGGTTTGTTAGCCGGTTTGATAATCACGGGAACTTCGCCGCCGAAAGCGAAATGCGAAAACTCGATGACCGAGGCGGCCAGCGTCGCGGCCACACCGGCGTCAATCGCGTTGCCGCCGCGATGCAGCATCCTCAGGCCGGCTTCGGCCACGAGCGGATGACCGCCCGCGACGACACCGCGCACGCCGCGCACTGTAGGGCGATACGTGTCTGAGCGTGTTTGAGCAAAAATTGAAATCATGAGCGAAATGGAGAGAGCAAAGACTATTGGCAGGCGAAGCTTTTGAGGCGTCATAACGATTCTCCCGATCTTTGTCTGTTGTTTGCGAATTCGACGAATGTCGTCGGGGCCGATTCTCCATCAAGTCGGCGCGCGGCGACAAGCTGAACTGAGGCTAATTTGCGCTGCGTTGTTTACACCTGCGGCGTTGTGATAAATTTTTGGCCGAAATTCTCCGATTGAAATTATGAGTTAAACCAGGAGGAATGGAAACGGATATGCCTATTTACGAATATTCCTGTCAGAAGTGCGGACATCATCTGGAAGTGATGCAGAGGATGAGTGACAAGCCTCTGACCCGTTGTCCCGAATGCAAAGGCAAGCTTGAAAAAATCTTTTCGCAGACCAGCTTTCAACTGAAAGGCTCAGGCTGGTACGCCAGCGATTACGCCAGTCGTGGCAAGTCTGAAAAATCCGAGAAGCCAGCCAAGAGCGAAAAGACCGAGAAGAAGGAAGCGGCGACGGCTTGCGCCGCGACCGGGGGCGGATGCGCGACCGGGGCGTGCGACAATTAAAAACGAAAGGGATTGAAGCAATGATCGAAGCCACACAGACGCAGAAGCGCAGAGCTGGAACGAAGAGAATAATCGTAGCCTTGCCGCTGCTCTGCGCTTCTGGGCTTCTGTGGCTTTTCTCTTTCGCTGCGCCAGCGACCGCGCAATCGGGCCGCAGCCCCGCAGCCGGCAAACGCACCACCGTCATCAACGTCATCGCGCAGCGCGTCGAAGACCCTAACAAACCGAAATCGCTGCTTGGCGGCGACGCGGCCAAAAAAGAAGAAGACGAAAAGATCATTCCGAAACAGGCCGTCGAAATTTACGACGGCGGCGTGCGCCAGGAGATTCAATCGTTCGCGCCCGACCCGACGCCCGCGCGCATCGTCGTGCTGATGGACAATTCGCTGACGCTGCAAGCTGACGTGAGGAAGCTGGCCAGCGTACCCGCCGCCTTCGCGCCCGAAATTTATGAAGGCGACAAGGTGATGGTCATCGGCTACGACACCAAACCCGAAGTCATCACCGATTTCACCGACGACCCGAAACAGTTGCAGAGCACGCTCGAACTGCTGCGCAAGACCGATACGCCGCGCTTGTTCGACGCGATGAACGTGGTGATGGAAGACGTGCTGAGGCCGGAGGTTGGATTTTCAAAACGCGTGATCGTCATCGTCGGCGACGGGCTTGACCGCGACAGCAAGATAAAATTCGACGAATTGCTGCCGAAGCTTCAGGACGAGAACATCACGGTCTACGCCATTCAGGTGCGCGACCGCACACGCGGCGCGCTTCGCAAAGACGCGCCGAAGCCAGCCGAAGCTCTGAAGCAATTGACCGCAGGAACCGGCGGCAAAATCTATTCGATTGACGACGACGTTAAAGAATCAGTCAAGGATATTTGCGACGAGTTGCGCAACAACCGCTA
>JAJVID010000125.1 GCA_022072205.1 Acidobacteriota bacterium | reverse complement strand
CCGAAAGCGAGGTCATAGAGTTTTGCCGCGCGAACATGGCGCATTTCAAATGCCCGAAGACAGTGAGCTTCGTTGACGCGTTGCCGCGTACGGCGACGGGCAAGATTCAGAAGAACCTGCTGCGCGAAAAATATTGGCAAGGAAGAGAGAAGCGAGTGAACTAGGTGAGCGCGTTAATTTCAGTAGACAACCTGCGAAAAAATTACGGCGCCGTCACCGCGCTATGCGGCATAAGCTTCGATGTCGAAGTGTCTGAATTGACCGCGATCATCGGCCCGTCGGGCTGCGGCAAATCAACTCTGCTGCGATGTCTGAATGGCCTTGAGCTTTTCGACGGCGGCAGCGTGCGCATCGGCGAGATCACGTTGGATCGGAACAATGGCCTTTCGCCGCGCGATTTCAACGCCCGGCTCCGGCAGTTGCGCGAAGAGGCCGGGATGGTCTTTCAGAGCTTCAATCTGTTTCCGCACCTGACCGCGCTGGAAAACGCGACGCTCGCGCCGATGGTAGTTAAAAAGATTGATCGGAAGGCGGCGGAACCCAAGGCGCGCGAGCTGTTGAAGAAAGTCGGTTTGGGCGACCGGATGGATTATTACCCGTCGCAGCTTTCGGGCGGGCAGCAGCAACGCGCCGCGATTGCCCGCGCGTTGGCGATGGAGCCGAAGGTCATGCTTTACGACGAACCGACTTCAGCGCTCGATCCAAGTCTGGTTGGCGAGGTCTTGAGCATCATGCGAAAGCTCGACGACGAGGGGATGACGCAGATTGTCGTGACGCACGAGATGAGATTCGCGCGCGAAGTGGCCGACAAAATCCTGGTCTTGAGCGACGGCGAACTGATCGAAAGCGATTCGCCGGACGTGATTTTCACCTCGCCGCGTGACGAACGCACACGCAACTTCCTCAGGAGCTTCTTGTGAAGAACTTAAAAGCCACAGAGCCACAGAGCCACAGAGAATTGTCAGGGAGAGTAAAGTCATTCCCTTTTCTTGCTCTGTGTCTCTGTGGCTCTGTGGCTTTCTTGCTTCTTCACCTCTTCGCTTTCGCCGATGCCCAGGAAGCCAGTCCGTTGCGCTGGGGCGGCGATGCGGAAGGCGGCGCGCCGTATCTGCTGCCCAACCCGAAAAACCCGCGCGAGATCATCGGTTTCGAGATTGATCTGATGAACGCGATTGGCAAACAACTCAATCGCAAATCGGTCTTCGTTCAGAATCAGTGGGATGGTTTGATCCCCGGATTGCAGCGCGGCAATTACGATCTGGCGGTCAACGGCATCGAGATCACCGACGACCGCAAACAGCAGGTCAATTTCTCGATCCCGTACTACGTTTGCGGCGAGCAACTCAGCGTGCGCGTTGGAGAGAATGCGATCAACTCGCTTGCCGATTTGAAAGGCAAGATCGCCGGCACGTTGAAGGCTTCACTTGCGCAGCGGATTCTGGAGCGCGAAGGCGGGATGGAGATTCGATCGTACGAGAATCAGAACAACGCCTACGACGATCTGGCCATCGGGCGATTGGACGCCGTGTTGATGGATTGGCCGATTGCAGTCTACTACGCCAAGCCGAATCCGAAGTTGAAATTCACAGGGCCGAGCATAGAGCGGATGGAATACGGCATCGCTGTGCGCAAGGAAGATGCGGAACTGTTGAAGCAGGTGAACGATGCTCTGCTGGCGCTGGTCAAATCGGGCGAGTTGCGGCGCATTTACGAAAAGTGGGGCATCTGGAACGCCGAGACCGATCAGCTTTTCGCCAAATTCTCCTCGGCCTCGCAACCGGGGCAGGTCTACGAAGAATTCACGCAGAACATCACGAAGAAGCTGACGTGGCGCGAGAGGTTGGAGCGTTACAAAAGCTATCTGCCGCCGCTGTTGTTGATCGGCGCGCCGATGACGCTGCTGATTTCGATTCTGGGAATGGCTGTCGCGATAGTGATTGGGTTGATGGTGGCGTTGATCTATCTGTATGCGCCCCAGCCTTTGTCCTGGTTGGCCCGCGCTTACGTCGAGCTGTTTCGTGGCACGCCGCTGCTCATTCAGCTTTACCTGATTTTTTACGGATTGCCGAACATCGGAATCAGGCTTTCGCCGCTGGTCGCCGCTGTCGTCGGACTCGGTTTGAATTACGCGGCGTACGAGGCTGAGAACTACCGCGCCGGCATTGAGGCGATTCCGCGCGGGCAGATGGAAGCGGCTTTATCGTTGGGGATGACGCGCGCTCAATCGCTTCGATACGTGATCGTGCCGCAGGCGATGCGGTTGGTGATCCCGCCGGTGACGAACGATTTCATCGCGCTGTTCAAAGATTCGTCAATCGTTTCGGTGATCACGATGGTCGAATTGACCAAGGTTTACGGGCAACTGGCTTCGACCTACTACGACTATATCGGTGTGGGAGTGATGACCGCCGCGATCTACTTTTTGATGGGCTTGCCGTTCGTGCGGCTGGCGCGCTGGGCCGAGAAGCGGCTGGCGACCGACCAGCGAGTGGCTGTGACGGCGAAGAAGCGATGGCTCGGTGTTGGCGCAAAACCAGCGGAAGGCTGATCAATCCCAAATCTCAAATCCTGAATCTCAAATCCCAAACCGGAGAAGACAGATGAATCGTCGAGACGTTTTGAAAACAGGTGTGGCCGCGAGTGTCGCGGGGATGGCAAACGTTCCCGTCATCGCCGCTGAAGGCAATCATTTCTATGAACTGCGGATTTACGAAATGCGCAACGACATCCAACCCGCCCGCATTCAGGAATTCTTTCAAAATCAGGTACTGCCGATGATGAAGCGTCAGAACGTCGGGCCGGTCGGTTGTTTCAACGTGATTTCGGGCTTGCGCAGCCCATCGCTCGTAGTCCTGATTGATTACAAATCGCTGGCCGAGATGCAGTCGGCGAGGGAGGCGATGCGCGGCGACAAGGAGTTCGTGAAAGCCTGGCAGGCGTTCGATGCGGCGAATGAAATGCCATACGCGCGTTACGAATCCACGTTGCTCAAAGCCTTCGATTCGCATCCGAAGATCGAAATCCCGCCAACCGATGAGAAACGCCCGCCGCGTGTTTTCGAGCTTCGCACTTACGAATCGCGCAGCGCTTTCAGCCTGCGCAACAAGATCGAGATGTTCAACCAGGAAGAGATCAAAATTTTCCGCGACTGCGGGTTCGCTCCGGTCTTCTTCGGCGAAGCGATCATTGGCGCGCGATTGCCGCATCTGACCTATCTGGTCGGATTCGACAACATGGCTGCGCGCGAAAAGGCGTGGGATGCGTTCAGGGCGAATCCCGATTGGGCGCGAGTGAGGAACAAACCGGGTTGGACTGATCCGGAGGCCGTGTCGAACATTCACGCGGCTTTTCTGCGCCCGACGAGCTATTCGCAGATACGGTGATGAAACGACAATTGAATTATGGCTTGTGAGCGTGAACCCAAATGCGGAAGGCCCGCCGCATCGTGTTGATCCCCTGTGTGGTTCCTATGCCCAGGTGATCTGTTATGACCGAGGGCGGCAGGAAAGGGAAGCGCGCGCTTGTCGCAACCTGTTTGTAACGTTTTCCGGCGAGGCTGTGAAACTCGACCTGATAATTGTCATAACGCCAGACTTCGGGCACGCCGAGGCCGGCGTAAATCGCCATTTTGTCAACTGTGGAATTGGTCACATCAACCTCAATAGCCAGATCAGGCGGCGCGTCAAAATCAATGTCCAGCCGCTTCTTGCCGAGGATTCTGTTCAGATCGCCGATGTAGAAACAATCGTCAGGCTCTTTGCCCTGCAATCGGCTTTTCCGCCGGAGAGTGGTTGAGCGAATTGAGACAAACTCGAGATTAAGCTCTTCAGTCAAAATCTGGATGAGGTGGCCGAAGAGACTTGCAGGCGCTCCGTGTTCCGGCGAAAGAGTCATAATCTCCATCCTCCCATTGTCATAGCTGATCCGCACGTGACGCTTACCTTCAAGCTCTTCGAGCAATTCGCCGTACTCATCCCAGCTCACGTCCTCCAGATACAGTTTTCCGCCGACTGGCAGATGATCAATCGCTTCAAGATAGTCAGTTGCAGTTGAAGTCATAGCTTTCACCTCTGATTTGAATTGCTCCGGCGCCAACAGACGATACACGGTGAAGGCCCCAAAACACGACCAGATTCAAGCCCTACTCTTTCGTGATCGTTTCGTCCAAGTTGAGCAGAACGCGCGAAATCGCCGTCCACGCCGCCGCGTCTTCCATTCTCGCGCCTTTAGGCAGCGGAAACGGCTTGTCGGGATTGTCCGCCACGAAGTTCCACGGATTCAATTCGCCCGCGATGAAGCGTTCTCTCTGCCGGTTGAGCAATCCCAACAACTCCGTCGCCTCCTGTTGCGAGGGCTTTCTCGCCAGCGCGCGCCGAAAAACGTAAACCAATCTCTGTTCGTCGCTCGTCCCGCCTTCTTTCAACGTTTTGATCGCCAGCGCGCGAGCCGCTTCGACGAAGAGCGGTTCGTTCAACGTGACCAGCGCCTGCAACGGCGAGTTCGATCGCGCGCGGCGCACGCAGGAAAAATCTCCGGTCGGCGCGTCGAAGACCTGAAGCATCGGGTAGGGAACTGAGCGATAGCGGAAAGTATAGATCGCTCGGCGATAACGATTCTCGCCCTTCTCCTCATTCCAGACCTTTGGGCCGAAGCTGAACGGGCGCTCGAAGAGGAATCCGGGCGCGGGCGGATAGACGCTCGGGCCGCCGATTTTTGGGTTGAGCAGGCTGCTGACGGATAGCGCGATGTCGCGCACGAGTTCGGCTTCGACGCGCAGTCGCGGGCCGCGCGCGAGCAAACGGTTGTACGGATCGCGTTGAAGCAGTTCCGGCGTGACACGCGACGATTGACTGTATGTCGCCGAGTTGACGATCAATCGGTGAACGTGTTTCAAACTCCAGCCGTTTTCCATCAACTCGACCGCCAGCCAATCGAGCAGTTCAGGATGCGACGGCGCTTCGCTTTGTTTGCCGAAATCTTCGGAAGTCACGACCAGCCCGGCGCCGAAATAAGATTGCCAGATGCGGTTGACGATGGCGCGCGCCGTCGTCGGCGATTTGCGGTCAACCAGCCATTTCGCGAAGACCAAACGATTGGGCTGTGCGCCAGCGGGCAGTTGATGAAGGAACGCGGGAACGCCAGGGGCGACGGCTCTGTCGGGCTTGAGAAAGTCGCCACGTTTGAGCAGATGCGTCTGGCGCATCTCGCCGCGCTCGTTCAAGACCAGTTGCGAAGAGCCTTCGGGGTGCTCTCGCCATAACTCGGCGATCTGGCGGTTCGCTTCGTCGAATTCGGAAACGGTCGTGCGCCAGTAACCGAAGACGGTTTGAATCTGAGCCGGAGAACGTTGTTTGCGCGGAATCGAGAGAATCTCGCGCACACCGGCTGGCAGCGGATCAGCTACGGCGTTGGGCGCGGTCGTAATCGAGAGCCGCATCCGTCCGAGGCTGTTTTGCTGGTTGTCGTTGTTGTTCCATCCCCCGTGCCGCTGGCTCAGATAAATTGTCAGGATCGAGCCGCCCTCGTTCGAGATCGGTTTTTCGACTTGAAAGACGGCCTTGCGCGGCTGGTTGCGCAATCCGGGACCGGCGTCAATGCTCCAGGCTGTGTCGTCTCTGCCGTCAACTGCGAACTCGATCGGGCCTGTCACACGGCGCTTGCCGGTCTTGTCGTCGAAGATCGGTTCGAGTTCGCGTTCGGGCGGATTGATGTCCGATGTGGCGCGAGCGATTTTGATCTTCGTCTTCTTCTTCGGATCGGACGCTGGCGCGACTTCGACTTCAAATTCCGTCAACGCGCACGAGCCTTTGACCGAACGTCCGGGGCCGCCGAGCGGGAGGTTCGGGTCGTTCAACAACTCAAGCCTGAACGCGGTGATGTTTTGAACGTCTGTTTTGAGCTTCATCATCACGCGGTGTTTGACGGGAGCGTAACCGGCGCCGAGGAACGACCCGTCCGGCTGCGGCAAATATCGCTGGCCGTCAGTCGAGTCTTCGTCAACTTCCGGTTGAATGACTTTCCACTCGGCCAATGCTGGAGGATCGTTCCTGACGCGCTCTTCCCATTCGGCCATCCGTTTTTGCCAGTCGGAATTTTTGTGTTGCAAGTCGGCTTCGATCTCGCGCGTGCGGCGGAAGATTTCGGCGCGCTTCATCTGCTCGGCGGGCGTGTAAACGGCGATGTTCGATTCGTGCGAATTGTTCAGGAAGGCGAACATCCGGTAATACTCTTCCTGGCGCAGCGGATCGAATTTGTGGTTGTGGCACTGGGCGCATTGGATGGTCAGGCCGAGCACGCTTTTGCCGATGGCGTCCATGCGGTCGAACATCGCTTCCATACGGAACTGTTCGGGATCAACGCCGCCCTCTTCGTTGTTCATCGAATTGCGCAGAAAGCCTGTGGCGACGATCTGATCCTGCGTGGCGTTTGGCAGCAGGTCTCCCGCGATCTGCTCGACGATGAACTGGTCGTAAGGCTTGTCGGCGTTGAGCGCGTTGATCACCCAATCGCGGTAGAACCAGACCTGACGCGATTTGTCTTTTTCGTAACCGTCGGAATCGGCGTAGCGCGCGGCGTCCAGCCACTCGCGTCCCCACCGCTCGCCATAGTGCGGGCTGCTGAGCAATCGCTCGACCTGCTTTGGGTAAGCGCTGGGGCTTTTGTCGTTGAGAAACGATTCGACCTCTTCGATTGTTGGAGGCAAGCCAATCAGGTCGAGACTCAAACGGCGCAGCAGCGTAACGCGGTCAGCTTCGGGTGAAGGCCGCAAGTCTTCTTTTTCAAGATGAGCAAGCACGAAGCGATCAATCGGATTTCTGATCCACGCCCTGTTTTTGATTTCGGGCAATGATGGGCGAAGCGGCGCAACGAACGCCCAGTGCCGGGAGATTGCGGATTGCGGATTGCGGATTGCGGATTGATCGCCTTCCGGCCAATTTGCTCCTTCATCAATCCAGCGGCGGATCAACGCGATTTGTTCGGATTTGAGCGGCTCGCCGCCCATCGGCATTCGCGCCTCGCCGCCTTCGCCGAGGATGCGATGCAAGAGCCGCGAGTTTTTGCTGTCGCCTGGGAGAATGACTTTCAGCGCGGACTGTTTGTCATCGAGCCGCAACTGCGCCATCGCTGAAGGGCTGCGGTGGCAGCGTTCGCAATGCGCGCGGAAGATGGGTTGAATGTCGCGCTTGAAATTAACTTTGGATTGCGCGGCGCCAGCCCGGGAGTTCTTGAATGGCAAAAGCAGAGCCGCGAGGAAGAGCAGGAGAGCAGTGATTTTAATCGCTCGTCGCATGTTTCATTCCACTTGTTGAATCTTGGTGTCTTGTGGCGCCGCCCGCGTTCCCGGCGGCGGGTTAATCCGTTTGGCGGCGATAGTAGAGCAGCAGTGAAGCGATTTTCTCAAGAGCCACGAACCTTGCGGGCGCCAAACGATTTAGCGTTTGCAGTCGCGCGTTTCATAACGTAAGATCACGCCGCCTTTCCCCCCTCACGAGTTCAAGAATTACCAGGCCGGTGCAGGATGTCATCGTTAACAACGCAATCGGGTAGCAAAACTTTTCCAACCGAAAAATCTGAAGCGCGCCTTGCGGCGCCGCCACGCCAGCGGCTATTGGTCTGGCCGCTCAGCGAACACGCGATCAAGATCATCACCGCGGGACTCGTGATCTTCGACGGATTGCTTGCCGCCTTTTTATTTGTTCTGGCCTATTGGCTCAGGCACCCGGAAAAAACGATTTTCGTCACGGCGCAAAAGCTCCTCGGCCCGTTCGCGCTGACGCTGCCATACGGTTTTCATCCGAGCTTCGATCCATATTTGAGCGTGCTCTGTTTCGTCCCGTTGATCCAGATCGCCACGTTCTGGTATCGCGGCTTGTATCGCGTTCGCGGCGAGTTCTCTTTCAGCGAAGATTTCATCAACATCTTCAAGGCGGTTTCGATTGGAGCGCTGCTGGCGTCGGTGATCGCGTTCTTTTACCGGGGTGGATTCGCTTACTCGGCCTTCTCGTATTCGCGTCTGGTCTTCATCTTTTATTATCTGCTGGCTCTGATCGTTTTCACCGGCCATCGCGCGGCGCTTCGCAGCATGCAGACGTTTTATCGCCGCCGTCACATCAACGTCATCCCGATACTGATCGTTGGCTCGAACGGCGGCGCCGAGATGTGCGTCAAAGAGATCGCGCACGATCCGAAACTTGGCCGCTCGGTCATCGGGTTCGTGACGGCTGACGGTAAACCGCCGAAGAGCAAGGCGCTGAAATCGTGGCCGACGCTGGGCAGTTATGACGAGATGCACCGCTTCATCCGCCAGCACGGCATACGCGAGGTACTGATCACCGATTCCGAAATTCGTCCGCAACTGCTCTTCGACACGATGGTCAAATGCGGACGCGGCTCGCGCGTGACGTTCCGAGTCGTGCCCAATTTGCTCAACTGCATCCCGCGCAAAACCTACGTCGAACAATTGGGCGCCGTGCCGATGGTCAGGCTGTTCGAGGAGCCGCTTTCAGGTTCAGCGCGGATATTCAAACGCGGCGTTGATCTGATCGTCAGTTCGTTGATTCTGCTTTTCACCGCGCCGCTGTGGCTGATCATCGCGGTTGCGATCAAGCTGGAATCGCGCGGCCCGCTGCTTTACCGGCAGGAGCGCGTGGGAATGGACGGCCACATTTTCCAAATTTATAAATTCCGCTCGATGCTCGATGATGTCGAGGTGGACGGCGCGCACCGCGAATACATGGCGCGGATGATCAAAGGGCAAGGCGGCGTGAATCTCGGCGCCGAAGAAAAACCGCATTACAAATTCATCAATGGCGACAGGCTGACGCGCGTAGGCGCTCTGCTTCGCCGCTTGAGCCTCGACGAACTGCCGCAACTCTTCAACGTCTTCAAAGGCGAGATGTCGCTGGTCGGCCCGCGCCCGCCGATCCCCTACGAAGTTGAATGTTACGAAACCTGGCACCGCAAACGGCTGGACGTGAAGCCCGGTTTGACCGGGCTTTGGCAGGTCAGCGGCCGTTACCGGCTCTCGTTCCAGCAGATGGTGCAACTGGATATTTACTACATCGAAAACTGGTCGCCGTGGCTCGACCTGAAGATCATTCTCAAAACTCTGCCTGCGCTTTTTATGAAAGAGAGCGCGTAGGGGCATTTGCCTTTCTCGCCTTCGATAACTAAGATTTCTCGCGTCATTTAGAAAAATTATCAGCAGTTCGGAAACTCTCAATCAATACCATTCTTTGCTGGCTTTGCTGTTCAAGATCAAATAAACGGAACTGCTCATTGCTGGGGCAAAATCAGTAATTCCTTTACCAAACGAATAAATCCATCAATCAACCGGCCAGGGCATTTGAAAGGCGCGTTCAACCTCGCTGGTTAAGGAGATACCTCTATGAGACACACGATCAGATTAACAGCAATGACTGCGCTTGCGTCTCTTGTGATGATCGCGGGCGCGACTCTGGCCTTTGCCCAGGCTTCCAGCTCGACGGCGGAATTACGCGGCCAGGTGACCGACGCCAACGGCGCCGCCATTCCCAACGCGAAGATCACATTGACCGACGCCGCCAAAGGTTCCTCTAAAACCGCGACGAGCGACAGCGATGGCTCCTATATTTTTCTGGGCCTGTTGCCAAGCTCTTACGATTTGAAGGTCGAAGCGCAAGGTTTCGCCGCGACCACGACCAGGCTGGAATTGACCGTCGGCCAGCAGGCCAACATTCCCGTCAAACTCGCCGCAGGCAAGGTCGAGATTCAGGTGGACGTAGTGGCGGGCGCGGAGGTCGTCGAGACTCAGCGTTCCGAACAATCCTCGGTGATTGACACAAAGCAGATCAGCAGCCTGCCGATCAACCGCCGCAACTTTCTCGATTACGCGCTGCTGACGCCGGGCGTGGTGGACGCCGACAGCATCGCCGACTCGTCTGACTTCCGCGTCGCGCAAACGCCGCAATCAGGTCTCTCGTTCGGTGGCAACAACGGGCGCGGCAATATGGTTCAGGTGGACGGCGCCGAGACGCTTAGTTCGTCGGGCGGCGTGCAGGCGACACTGAGCCAGGAGGCGGTGCAGGAGTTTCAGGTCGTTCGCAACAGTTACAGCGCGGAGCTTGGCGGCGCATCGGGCGGCGTGGTCAACATCGTCTCGAAATCGGGCCGCAACAATTTCTTCGGCAGCGCCTTCGGCCTGTTTCGCGACAAGACCTTCGACGCCCGCAACGCATTCGATTTCAATCCCAATGGCAAATCGCCGTTCAACCGCCAGCAATACGGCGGATCGTTCGGCGGCCCGTTCCGGCAGGACAAGACGTTTTTCTTCGCCGCAATCGAAAGGCTGAGCCAGGAACGCACCGCCTTTCTCAATCTGCTCAACGATCCGAACATTTTTCAGCCGACCGCTTCGCAAAACGCGCTGATCAATTATCTGGGCGGCGTTCAGGCGTTCGCCCCGTTGGCCGCCGGATTGCGCGGAGCCTTGACGACGACGCAGGCGGCGTATCCGCGCACGATCAAGCTCTTCACCGACGCCAGCGGACAGTTTCCGTTCGACGAAGCACAGACGCAGTTTTCGGCGCGGCTCGATCACATTTTCAGCGACCGCAGCAGCGGCTATCTGCGCTTCAACGTGACCGACAGCGAGTTTGAAAATCAGGCGGCAGGCGCGCTGACAGCCGTTACGCGCAGCCGCCAGTTCAGCGGATTCAATGGAGGCGTCGTTGCCTCGCACAACTATCAGTTCAGTTCGACGGCCTTTAACGAATTGAAGCTGCAATACAGCTACACGCGTGGCGGCTTTTTCACTAACGATCCGTTCGGGCCTGAAATCAACATCGAAGGCTTCGGCTTCTTCGGTCGCGACATCTTCCTGCCGTCGGAGACAATCGAGCGGCATTACGACATCTACGACAACTTCTCGAAGGTCACCGGCAATCACACTTTCAAATTCGGCGGCTCGATCTTCGCCCACCGCGTCACCTCGACCAGCGAGACGTTTTTCGGCGGGCGCTTCAACTTCGGCGCGGCGCTCCCATTGGGGAACATTATCGCGCTCAACCCGGCTCTGGGGCCGGCCGTGTTGCAGCAGTTGACGCAATTCCTGACGGCCAACCAGCCGGGCTTGCTGCCTGCGCTGGCCGCGCCGATCAACGCCTTGCAGTCGTACAACCTGAACCTGCCGATTGTTTATCAGCAGGGGTTCGGCGACGCGGCGGCCAATTCGTGGACGACCCGTTCCGGCCTTTACGCTCAGGACACCTGGAAGATACGGCCAAACTTCACGTTCAATTACGGCTTGCGCTACTCGCTCCACAACGAGCCGTTCTTTGTCCCGACTTACAAGAAGGACTTTCAGCCGCGCGTCAGCTTCTCGTGGGATCCGTGGGGCGATGGCAAGACGGCGATTCGCGGCGGCGTGGGCATTTTCACCGGCTTTCTGAACAACGCGGTCGCCAACGTGACGACCGAGCTGAGCGGAATGGGCGATCCGAGCAACATCAACATCGTGCTGGCGACGGCGACATCGGGCGCGCTGGGGCTGCCCACGTCGTTCGCGGTCTATCAAACGCTGCTCGCGCGCGGCGTGCTCGGTACTCGCGCGATCACGCTGGCTGATGTTTCCGGCGCGCCGTTGAACATCAATCCGCGACCGGGCGCGCCGCTCGAAGTCCGCTTCCGCCTCGGACCTGGCTATCGCAACCCGACGACTTACCAGGCCAGCCTCGGTGTGCAGCGCGACCTCGGCGCGGGCGTCTCGCTGGAACTGAGCTATCTCTACACGCGCGGCATTCACGTCACGCGCAACCGCGACATCAATCAGTTCAAGCAGACCGGCCCGGTCAATCCGCTCAACCCGCAGGGAGGCCCGACTTTCATCCGCTTCCCGACGGCGGCGCAGACGCAGGCCGGATTGACCAGCGATTTTCGCAATCCGCTCCGATTCCAGGACAACGTTTACGAGACGACCGCCAGCTCGTTCTATCACGGCTTCACCGCGCAGTTGCAGAAGCGGTTCGCCCGCAATTTCAGCCTCAACGCGCACTACACTTTCTCGAAGGCGATTGACGAGGTGACCGACTTCAACAGCGACTTCTCGGCGCAGAACCCGCTCAACCTGCGGCTTGACCGCGCGCTGTCGGCCTTCGATCAACGCCACCGCTTCGTGGCCAGCGCAGTCATTCAAAGCCCGTTTGAAAATGCGGTCGCGCGCGACTGGCTGCTGGCGCCAATCGTCGTGGCGCAAAGCGGGCGTCCGTTCAACGTGCTGCTCGGCTTTGACGCCAACGGCGATGGCCGTTCGCAAAGCGACCGGCCGGGGCTGGCCGGAAGAAACACCGGGCGAGGCGAGGCGTTCTACAGCTTCGACATGCGCCTGGCGCGCCGCTTCTTCGTCAAAGAGAACCGCTACCTGGAATTCACGGTTGAGGGATTCAACCTCTTCAACCGGGTCAACTTCCTGGGGATCAACAACGTCATCGGCGGAGCCTGCGTGGCCAACGGCCTGCCCACGCCTTGCACGACGGGCGCGACGCCGCTGACCGATTTCAATCTGCGCGGACGCAGCGCCCAGAAGCCGACTGCGCCACTCGGCTTCACTTCGGCGGCTGATCCGCGACAGTTCCAATTCGGCGTCAGACTTAATTTCTGATGGGATTGATGAAGGGCTGAAGCTGATGAGAGGGAGTCGCATTGCGATTCCCTCTCATTGTTTTTACTGATTACTTGGTGTGCGCCTCTTCGAGGCGTGAGATGCGCTTTGACTGGCGGCGATGTTCGAGGCGAAGATCCAGATTATCGTTGTTCAAAATATCCTGCCTCTCGATTATCTTCCGGAAGTTTTCATCAGTCTCCTCCCGGAATCTCTCGTAATCCGCGCGCATCGCAGCCTGCTCCGCGCGCATCGCAGCCTGCTCCGCGCGCATCGCAGCCTGCTCTTCCCGGATTACAGTTTGTCCGGTGACGAGTTCATCAAGCCGAGCCAATAGCTCCTGGTCAAGCGGGCGAGTGGTGTTCAAACGCGCCACAATAATTTGCTCCACATTGGCGACTCTGTCTTCCAGAGACCTGATGGCTGCAATCACCTGGCTGTTTGAATTAGACATCTGCTGAGTGTTGTCTTCATTCGGCATTTCCAGTCTCCTTTATTTGAAATTTAACCCGGCCCGCATTCTACACCATCAACGCGCCCGCAGCCCACTTCAAAGGCGCGCGGCGCGGGTCATTTGCCAGCAACGCCAAATATGCGATGATTGCCGCTCAATTCTGAAATTCAATCAAACAACAAACATCCGGCAATTTTAAAACGATCAAAAAACGAAGGAGACCGAAAGCAATGTTTTCCAGGCGAACCATCGCTGCGTTTTTATTTACCGTGACGGTCGCGCTCGGCGTGAGTTGCGGCAAACAGGAAACCGCTACTCCCGCCGGGCCTGTGTGGAAGCCGTCGGGCAATGAGGGCAATGTCACCGGCGTGATCAGTTTCACCGGCGCCGTTCCCGCGCCGAGCAAGCTGGACATGTCCAACGACTCGAAATGCGAGGGTGAAAATTTCCTCGACGACGTGGTCGTCAAAGACGGCAAGCTGCAAAACGTTTTTGTTTACGTGAAGAGCGGGTTGCCGCAGGCGGCGTTTGAAACGCCCACGAATGATGTCACGCTCGATCAAAAAGGCTGCAAATACGTCCCGCGCGTGCTTGGCATTCAGACCGGCCAGCCGCTGAGGATCGTCAATTCAGACACGACGAACCACAACATTCATCCAGTGCCGAAAGTGAACCGCGAATGGAACGAATCGCAACTGGCGGGTCAGGGGCCGATCATCCGCAAGTTTTCAAAACCGGAAGTCATGATCCCGGTCAAATGCAACCAGCATTCGTGGATGATGGCGCACATCGCCGTGCTCTCGCACCCGTTCTTCGCGGTGAGCGACGCGAGCGGCGCGTTCACGATCAAGGGACTGCCTCCGGGCGAATACGAGATCGAAGCCTGGCACGAGCGGTACGGCGCGAAGACGGCGAAGATCAAAGTCGCCGAGAAGACCGACGCCAAAGCCGATTTCACATTCGATGGTTCAGTCGCTTACCAGCCGGGGTCGTTGAAGGCGCAACCGGCGATGATGATCCCATAAGCAGGGAGTGGGGATTGGGGAATAGGGAGTGGGGAATGAAGATTTGCGAGTTGAAGCTTGTTATTCATTCCCCACTCCCCACTCCCCACTCCCCACCCCCACTCCCTACTCTTATGTCTCGATTACTCGCAATTGCCATCTGGCTTACGGCAATCGTCACTGCCGGCCTCTTCGCGTGGTCGAAGTGGCGATTGCCCGAATCGGTCGCCGCGCACAGCGCAATGATTGACCACCAGTTCAAGATCACACTGGCGGTCATCGGCGTTGGATTTCTGCTCGCGCACGCCGCGCTGGGCTATGTCGTTTGGCGCTACCGGGCGAAGGACGGCGAACGCGCCTCGCCTTCGCAGGGCAATGCGCGAGTAGAATTCATTCTGGCCGGATGTGTCGCTGTCGTTTTCATCGCGCTGGCGATCACCGGACAAAGAGTCTGGGCGCGGTTGCGATTGAATCAGGCGCCGCCGGGCGCCGTGCAGATCGAGGCCGTCGCGCAGCAATTCGTGTGGAACTTCCGCTATCCTGGCCCGGATGGAAAGTTCGGGCGCACTGATCCGAGGCTTTACCGTGACGCCGATAATTCGATTGGCGCGCGTCCCGGGCCGCTCGGCCTTGATCCGAACGACCCGTTGGGCAAAGACGACATTGTGACGCCGACGCTGGTCGCGCCGGCCAATCGTCCGATCAGCCTGTCGCTGCTGTCGAAGGACGTGATTCACGATTTTTATGTTCCCGCATTGCGGATGAAGCAGGACGCTGTGCCCGGTATGAAGATCAACATTCATTTCACCGCGACGCGCGAAGGGCGTTACGAAATCGCCTGCGCCGAATTGTGCGGCCAGTTCCACCACCAGATGCGAGCTTATCTGGACGTGAAGTCGCCGCGCGATTACGAAGAATGGTTGAAGAAGAACGGCAAACAGTAAGCGATGTCCGAAGAAATCCAGGCTCTGCCTCAAATAAAGAAACCCGCCACGTTCATCGGCAAGTACGTCTTCAGCCGCGATCACAAAATCATCGGCCTTCAATACTTCTTTCTCGCGTTGGCTGCCGCGCTGGCCGGCACGCTGATGTCGCTGCTGATACGGCTGCGGTTGGCGTGGCCCCAGGAACGATGGCCGCTGCTCGAAATGATTTTCCCCAACGGCTTCAGCGATGGATTGATGAAGCCTGAGTTTTATCTGGCGATGGTGACGATGCACGGAACGATGATGGTCTTTATGGTTCTGAGCGTCGCGCCGCAATCGGCCTTCGGCAATTATTTTCTGCCGATCCAGATCGGAGCGCGCGAGATGGTTTTTCCGCGTTTGAACATGCTCTCGTTCTGGCTGACGTTCGCCAGCTTCGTTGTTTTGATCGCGGCGCTGTTTGTGGCCGGAGGCGCGCCGATTGGCGGCTGGACGTTTTATCCGCCGCTGAGCGCAATCGCCTCGGCGGGGCCGGGGCAAGGCGCGGGCGCTGATCTGTGGCTCGTCAGCATCGGCGTTTTTTGTCTGGCGGCGTTTCTCGGCTCGATCAATTTCATCGTCACAACGCTCACGAGACGGACAAAAGGAATGTCGCTGATGCGAATGCCGCTGACCTGCTGGGGATGGTTTACGACGGCGTGCATCTCGCTGCTCGCGTTCCCGGTCTTGCTCGTCGCGGGCCTGCTGCTCTTCCTTGATCGCAATTTCGGAATGAGTTTTTTCAAGCCCGCCGGACTGGTCGTGACGGGACAAGTGATCGAAGGAGGAGGCGGATCGCCGCTGTTGTGGCAGCACCTTTTCTGGTTCTTCGGTCACCCGGAAGTTTATCTGGTGATCATTCCGGTGATGGGCGTCATCTCGCATGTGATGGCGACGTTCGCGCGCAAGCCCGTCTTCGGCCATCGCGCGATGGTGACGGCGATGCTGGCGATTGGCGCGCTGGGATTTCTGATCTGGGGCCATCACATGTTCGTCAGCGGAATGAACCCGCGCCTGGGGCTGGCGTTTTCGGTTCTGACGCTGGTCATCGGCGTTCCGTCGGCGGTCAAGACGTTCAACTGGCTGGGCACGTTGTGGGGCGCGCGCATCCGATTCACCACGCCGATGCTGTTCGCCATCGGTTTCGTTTCGTTGTTCGTTTCAGGCGGCGTGACCGGATTGGTGTTGGGGCAGATGGCGCTCGACATGGTTTTTCACGACACCTATTTCGTGACCGGCCATTTTCATATGGTTATGGGCGTAGCAGCGGTCTTCGGCATCTTCGCGGCGACTTATTACTGGTTTCCGAAGATGTTCGGGCGGATGATGAACGAGACGATGGGCAAGCTGCATTTCTGGCTGACGTTCGCGGGCGTTTACGCGATCTTCGTCCCGTTTCATTTGCTGGGCATCGCGGGACATCCGCGCCGATACGCCGACACGCTCTGGTTCGACTTTTTGAAGCCGCTCGAACCGTTGCACATCTTCATCACGATTGCGGCGTTTGTGACGGCTGCGGCGCAGTTGATTTTCGCGGGCAATTTCCTGTTGAGTTTGCGGAAAGGCGCGCGCGCTGGCGACAACCCCTGGGAAGCGACGACGCTGGAATGGACGGTTGCGACGCCTCCGCCGATGGAGAATTTCGCGGGCCGCCTGCCGGTCGTTCATCGCGGGCCTTACGAGTATTCGACACCGGGCGCGGCGAAAGATTATTCGATGCAGACCGAATCGCTTGATTGAGTTTTCGAGGTACTTTGTGGCGACGACACTGACACCGAAACAAACTGACGCGCCTTCGACCGATGGCGGAGGCTTCGATGATGTTGGAGATGGCGGTTACGGCGGAGATGACGGGCGCGGCGGCGGATGGAGCAATGAACTGACGCCGCCGCCGGAAGGTTACAGCCTTGCGATCAGGTTGACGATAGTCAGCATCACGATGTTGTTTCTGGCGTTGACCAGCGCTTACATTTTCAACCGCGCGAGGTTGCAACCGCTGGTCACGCCGCGCGTTTTGTGGGTCAGCACGAGTTTCATTCTGGCCAGCGGCGTTACGATGGAACTGGCGCGCCGCGCGTTGCGGCGGCGGCTCGAAGACAGATTCAGACTCTGGATTTCGGCCACGATGCTGCTCGGTCTGTGTTTTTTGGGCGCGCAGATCGTGTTGTGGAAGCGCCTGGTAGCCAGCGGCTTTTACGTCAATAAAAATCATCACAGCGGATACGCGTACATTTTCACCGGCTTGCACGGAGCGCATCTGATCGGTGGATTGATTGCGCTGGCTTACGTGATGGCGCGTCGTCCTGCCAGTTGGACCGCCGTGCGCCGCCGCGTTTCGGTTGACGCGACCGCGCTGTACTGGCATTTCCTGGATGGGCTTTGGATTTATCTTTTGATTTTGATCTTCTATTGGCGGTGATATGCGTTTCGGACGTTTCGCAAAATTGATGATGAACGGCGCGGCGATTCTGATCGTCTCCGCCGCGCAAGCGTTCGCCTGCCCGATGTGCAAAGCGAACATCGCCAACGCCGAAAATGCGGCTGAGGTCGCAACGACGGTGAACACGGCGATTCTGGTTTTGCTGGCGCCGACGCTGGCGATCATCGGCGGGCTGGTCAAACTGGTTTTTAAATATCGCAATTTTCAAAACGGCGAGTCGAGCGCCGACTCGTCACGCTCTGTTGATTCATATGTCAATCTCACAACTTCCGGCTCTGAACGCGGTTCTCAACAGCATCAGCGCGATCCTGCTCATCACGGGCTACTTTTACATTCGGCAGAAAAACATCAAAGCCCACCGGGCCTGCATGATTAGCGCGTTCGTTACTTCGACGCTGTTTTTGATTTCGTACCTGACCTACCACTTCAGCAAAGACCTCGGCCCGACGAGGTTTCAAGGGGTGGGAATCGTCCGCCCGGTCTACTTTTTCATTTTGATCACGCACACGGTTCTGGCGGTTGTAATCGTGCCGATGGTCTTCGTCACTTTTTCCCGCGCGTTGAAGGAGAGGTTTGACCGCCACCGCAAGATTGCGCGCTGGACGTTGCCGATCTGGCTGTATGTTTCGGTGACTGGCGTGATCGTTTACCTGATGCTCTATCAAATTTATCCGGCCAAGTAGCAAACTGGGAGAGAGTGAGAACGCGACAGCGGCATCAATGCTCGCGTATTCATTCAAACGCTTTCTATTTTTTTTCTACCGCTGTAAAAGTCACTCAAAGTCTTGAGTGAGAAACAGATGAGCCGCAATCTTCACTGTGGAGATCCCTACAATGAAGAAAGTGCGGAGTCATCAAGGAAGTCAACTTGTTGATC
>JAJVID010000006.1:4103-18552 GCA_022072205.1 Acidobacteriota bacterium | reverse complement strand
CCCGCCGCCGCCTTCGTCCCGTTGTGGTAATTCGGGAACGGCGGCAGTTTGAATTTCGGGCGTGGATTCTTCTTCAGTTCGTCGAGCAGGTACTCGACGGTTCTTTCGAGTTGCGGGTCGCGGCCCTGCCGCCACGCCGCCGGATCGAACTCGACCTCGATGTCGGGGCCGACGCCGGCGTTCTCGACTTCCCATTCGCCGTTCAAGCCGTAGATTGCGGCGTCGGGCGCGGTGTGGCTGCCTCCGTCCATCAACGGCGGCGGGCGGAACGAAGCGATCAAACCGCCCCACGTGCGTTTGCCGACGAGCGGCCCGATCTTCATCTTGCGGAAGAACCAGGGCATCGCGTCGCCGCCCGATCCGGCCATTTCGTTGATGATCATGGCCTTCGGGCCGTAGATCGCTCCGGCGGGGACCGGCACGTCCTGATTGCCTTCGCGGAAATGCATCATGCTCAGTTGCTGCCGGCTCAGGTGCTGCACGACGTAATCGGCCAGCAATCCGCCGCCGTTGAAGCGTTCGTCGAGCACCGCGCCGTCCTTGTTCGTCTGCGAGAAGAAGTAGCGATTGAAGCTGGTGTAACCGCCGCCCGCCGTGTCCGGCATGTAGATGTAAGCGAGCTTGCCCCCCGACAGTTGATCAACCTTGCGGCGATTGCCTTCGATCCAGGCGAGGTTGCGCAGTCCCTGTTCGCCAGCGACGGGCACGACTGTCACTTCGCGCGAATTCGAGCCATCGGGGTTCGGGCCGACTTTGATCACGACCTGCTTGTTGGCCTTTGACTCGAAGAAACTGTAGACGTTGTCGGCAGCCGTCACATTGCGCCCATTGACAGCTAGCAGGTACTCGCCTTCTTTGACGTTGACTCCGGGCTGGGTGAGCGGCGCGCGCAGATTCGGGTTCCAATTCTCGCCGTTGTAAATTCTGGCGAAACGGTAACGCCCGTTCTCGACCTTGTAATCGCAACCGAGCAGTCCGCCGGGAACGAAGTTCGGAGACGGCTGATCGCCTCCGCCGATGAACATATGGCCGACGGTGAGTTGGTTGAGCATCTCGGTGAAGAGATAGTTGAGATCGCTGCGATGCGCGACGGCTTCGACGTACGGCGCGTATCGCTTCTTCATCTCTTCCAGGTTCAACCCGTGCAGATTTTTGTCGTAGAAGAAATCGCGTTCATTGCGCCAGGCCTCGTTGTACATCTGCTTCCATTCGACCTTCGGATCAACGTAAACCTCCATCTCCGAAATCTTCAGAACGCCCGATGGGGCGCCCGGAGCGGGCGGCCCCGCTGGCGCGCCGAGCGCCGCCAGTGGCTTGATCGTCCAATTGGCGGGGCCTTGCCGGTAAAGAACCTTCTCTCCGTTGGCCGACACCACGAACGCTGTGACGCCATCGAGCGCCTTGTCGAATTTGCGTTTTTCGAGATCGTATTTGTGAACGGTCTGCCCGAACTGGCCCGGCGCGGCGGGAGCGACTGGCTGTTCGAGGATGTAAATGTTGTTCGCCTTTCCCGCAGCCAAGCCAACGTAGCTGCGAGCTGGAATCGGCAATGCGATGATGCGCTGATCAATACCTTCCAGATCAATGCGCGTCGGCTCATCTTTCTTCGCGGGCGGCTTGGGAGCGCCAGCGGGAGGCGCGGCGTCAGTCTTCTTCTCCCCTTCTCCCGCTCTCCCGCTCTCCCCATCCTTCTTATCCTCGGCGACTTTCTCTTCGTCGCTTTCAGGCGCGAGTGGCGAAGGAATGTCGTTGCGCAGGACGGCAGCGTAAACGCTGCGCGTCGAGCGGTGGGCGATGCCTGAAAGATCGGCGAAGCTGATGCTGGGGCCGAGATCGGTGCTGGCCGTGAAATAGAGATATTTGCCGCTCCTGTCGAAGGCCGGGTAGCGGGCGTCGCTCAGCCCGTCGGTGATCTGATGCGTCTTGCCGGTTTCGAGCGAATAGACGAAGACGGCGCGCAGCAGATTCGGCAATTGTTTGGCGTAAGCGATCCAGCGGCTGTCGGGCGACCACGCCGGCTCCATCACGCTGTCGTTGAATCCGATTGGATTGCTGTCAACTTTGACCGGCGAGCCTTTTTCGATCTCGATGTACCAAAGCTGGAGTTTCTTGTCGTAGAGGGCGATCTTCTTGCTGTCGGGCGACCAGATGGGCGAGTTGTAGAACGTCGGCGGCAACGCGATCTTCTTCACTTCGCCCGCGCCTTTCTGGTCGCGCAGGTGAAGCGCGTATTCGCCGGATTCATCCGAGAAGTAAGCGATCCATTTGCCGTCGGGTGACCAGGCCGGGTCGCGCTCCATCACGCCTGTGGTGTTGGTCAGATTGCGCGGATCGCCTTTTTCAGCCGGGACGCTGATGATCTCGCCACGAGCTTCAAAAACGGCGCGCGCGCCGGTCGGGGAGATGCTCGCGTTGGAAATCCGATTGCCGACTTTCTCAAAATGCGGGCGTACTGTAACCACATCGGCGGCCACGCGGATGTTCACTTTCTGCGACTTGTTAGATTTGATGTCGTAAAGGTGAATGCTCCCGAACTGCTCGTAGGCGATGACTCCGGGACCTGCTGAAGCCGATTTGATGTCGAGGCCGTTGTTCTTGACGAGTTCAGTGACTCGCTTCGATTTCGTGTCGAATGAGAAAAGCGAGTAGCCGCCGTTGCGGTCGGAGACGAAGTAGACTTTATCACCCTCTCCCTTTGGCCACATCGGGTAACGGTCGTTCGACCTTTCGCGCGGGAGTTTTTCAATTGAAGAATCGGAGAGTTTGGCGATCCAGATCACGTCCTGCTGCCCGCCCACGTATCGTTTCCATTCGGGCTGCCACTGCGTCAGCGGTTCGTAAGCGATGTAGGCGCCATCGGGCGAGTACGCGCCGCGCTCGGCCATCGGCAGAGGCAGTTCTTCAGGGAAGCTCCCGTCAAGGCCGACTGTGAACAGGCGCGGGAAATTCGAGTAGCTGTTGCGCGTCGAGTTGAAGAGCACGCGCTTCCCGTCATTCGTCCATCCGCTGACAATGTCGGCGCCAGGGTGAAAAGTCAGACGTTTCGGCACGCCGCCGGAAGCAGGCACGATGTAAACATCGGTGTTGCCGTCGTACTGACCGGTGAAAGCGATCATCGCCCCATCAGGCGAGAAGACCGGATCGGTTTCAGTTCCAACGCCGGTCGTCAGCCGTTTGGCGTCGCCGCCCGTTCGCGGGACGATCCACAAATCGCCAGCGTAAACGAAGACGATGTTTGAAGCGTTGACGGTGGGTTTTTGAAACAATGTGGTTTCGGGCGATTGCGCCGAGGACACAACGGCGCACGCAAGCGCGAGCATGAGCGCGCATACAAAGGTCAGCACTGACTTGGTCATAATCGGCTCCTGGTTTTTCTTCTTTTTCGGTGAAGAGTTTCTTGAGTGATCAGCTATTACGCTCACCCATCCCGTTTGGTTTTCACTTTGTGGCCGATAATACGACTGCGAGCCGTTTTTGGCTAGCGGCGAGCCTTGTCACATGCCGAGCGTCCGCATAGAATGCGCGCGAATTCACTCAACTTTTACAACTTCACAACAAATCTGCCTTCAGGAGGCGCTCATGAAGACCTCTCGCAAAATGACCTTGTTGATTCTGCTCAGCGTCACGATGTTCGCCGCGCCCGTGATTGCGCGCGGCGCTGAAACCGGCTTTCTCAATCGAACGGTGAAAGTCGGAAACGAAACATACCGCTATCAGGTTTATGTCCCGCGCGACTGGAACAAGAAGCAGAAATGGCCGGTGATCCTGTTTCTGCACGGCGCGGGCGAACGCGGCGATGATGGCTTTGTCCAAACTGAAGTCGGCATTGGCGGCGCCATTCGCCGCAACGTTGACCGCTTTCCCGCCATCGTCGTGATGCCGCAATGCCGCAAGGGCGTCTGGTGGACGGAAGCGGCCATGCAAGAACAGGCGCTCAAAGCGTTCGAGCAATCTGTAAAAGAATTCAATGGAGATCGTGACCGGCTCTACCTGACCGGTCTTTCGATGGGCGGTTATGGCACGTGGAGCATCGCGTCGAAGCATCCTGGCAAATTCGCCGCCCTGGCTCCGGTCTGCGGCGGCATTCGCGCTCCGGCCCGCGCTCCGGCTCTGAACGCCGCGCAGGACAACGCCCCGAACGCCGATCCTTACGCGGAAACAGCGAAGAAAATCGGCAAGACTCCGGTCTGGATATTTCACGGCGGCGCTGATCCGGTCGTGCCGCCGGACGAATCGCGCAAGATGAACGAGGCGTTGAAGGCCGCAGGCGGCGACGTCAAATACACCGAATACGAAAAAGTCGGCCACAACTCCTGGGATAAGGCCTACGCCGAACCTGAATTGATGAAATGGATGCTCGGTCACACTTTGAAAGCGGTTGCTTCGGTTATACCAGTGAAAGCTGGGCCGGAAAAAAACCGCTAAAGAGACGAAAAATTGAGAGCCGTTAAAGCCGGCGAAAAAAATTACGGCGATTTATCGCGGAGGATACTCTAACGATTGCCCATGAAGAACAAGCTTGAGGAGCATTTCGGATTCCTCTCCAACCCCCTTCTTTAAAAATTGAACGATAACTGTGGAACGAGGTTGAGGCCCGTCTATTGGCCACTTCAGCCGCTGTCTCCGGGCAGGCATCCGACTGGCCTCGATCCGCGTAGTAAAGATAGAAAATAAGAGAGAAAACCTGATATGCGAAACAGACCGTTCAAGCTTTCAGTCGTGGCGATATCCTGCGCGCTGTTTGTCCTTTTCGGACTTGACGGCTCAATCGCCGGCGCGTTTTTGAATGGCCCGCCAGCCACGCGCACGGGCGCTCCTGTGCAACTCAACATCAAGTAATCAATCCATCTCTCCATGCATCTGCTTATGACGAACAAAACATTCAAACTCTCAATCATCGTTCTTTTCTTTGCAGGATTCGCCGTCCTTGCTCCCGGCGTTTCACGAGTGACCGCGAATTCCGGTGGCCCGCCGAGCAGCCGCACTGGCGCGCCCGGCGAACCGACCTGCGCGACATCGAATTGTCACGTCAGCTTTCCTCTCAACAGCGGCCCCGGCACGCTCAGCATCACAGGATTGCCCGCGACCTACGCGCCAAACCAGGAGATTGTCGTGACCGTCACGCTCAATCAAACAAATCGCCAGCTTTACGGTTTTGAAGCGACGGCGCTCGATGCTCAGAACAAGAAAGCAGGCGAATTGAGCGCCACCGAACCGGCTCGCACGCAAAAAATAACGGGTGTGGTCAGCGGCGGTTTACGCGAATACATCGAGCATAATTTCGCCGGGACCTCGCCTAACGGCGCGAATCAAGGTAGTTGGACTTTCAAATGGAAGGCTCCCGCGCAGAGCATTGGGCCGGTGACGTTCTACGTCGCAGGCAACGCGGCCAACGGCAGCGGCACGGAACTGGGAGATTACATCTACACGAAAACCGCCACCATCCAGCCCGCTCCAGCGCTCACGCCATTCGCCAGCGTTTCAGCGGCGAGTTTTGCGCTTAACGGCTCGCTCACACCCGACGGCATCGTCGCGGGATTCGGGGCCGGTTTATCAACGAATGTCGCCCAGGCGTCCGCGCTCCCGCTGCCGACAACGCTCGACGGAACATCGGTTTTGGTCAACGGCGTCGCGGCGCCGCTGTTCTTCGTCTCACCGGGGCAGATCAATTATCTGATCCCGACCGCCACAGCCAACGGTACCGCAACCATCACCGTTCAACGCAACGGCGTTGACACCGCTCAGGGAACTGCGACCATCGAGTCCGTCGCTCCGGCGTTGTTTTCGGCCAACGCCAACGGGCAGGGCGTCGCGGCGGCTGTGCTGCTGCGGCGCAGAAACGGCGTTGACACCTTCGAGCCGGTCGCTCAGTTCAACGCGGCGGCCAATCGCTTCGATCCGATCCCGATTGATCTTGGACCGGCGACCGACATCGTTGTGCTGCTCGCCTTCGGAACCGGATTCCGAACCGCATCGCAAACGGCGGTCAGCGCCACCGTCGGCGGAACGGCTTCGACCTTCGTCGCCACTGCGCCGGTAGGTGGATTCGCCGGACTGGATCAGGCCAACATCCTGATCCCGAATTCTCTCGCAGGGCGCAACGGCCTGGTGGACGTGGTCTTTATGGCCGCAGGCAAGACAGCCAACACAGTGCAACTCTTTATCAAGTAAAGCTGAACATATCTTTGCTGGAATCCGAAATAATTCGCAGTTCGTTGTCATCGGACGCCGGTCGCGTGGCGATACCCGGGTATCGCTCGCTTCCGGCTGTCAATTATGGCCATACGGCCAATACACCCGATCTCCGGGCGAATGCGATTGAGCCGAATCGGCAATCGCATCCGCTCAAATCACGAAAGGAAAAGACGATGAAAAGAACAGTAGGATTTACAGCCTCCCTCTTCGCGCTAATGCTGATAGCGTTCGCGATCCCCGCCAGCGCCGCCGAAATCTACACGGCGACTGTGGGTTTAAGCCCCGCCGCCGAAATCAATCCGCCGGTAACCCCTCCAGCCAACGCGACTGGCGGAATGCTGGTCACGATCACCGTTACGCGTGACGCTGGCGGCAATGTGACCGCCGCTACGATGTCTTTCCTCGGAACAGTTTCTATTCCCGGCGCGGCGAATATCACCGGCCTGCACATTCACGAAGGCGACATCTCGTCTAACGGTTCTGTACGCTTCGATTCGGGCATCAGCGCCGGAACTCCCCTGCCCCTGACCAACGGGACGGCATTGATCAACGCAAACGTGGCCAGCGTAGACCTGATGGCGCTGGGGAAACTGCTCGCAAAACCAGCGGGCTTTTACGTCAACGTGCATACGAACGTGAATACGGCAGGAGCCATCCGCGGACAACTCGTCAGACTCACCGAAACGCTGTCGAACACGGTCGCAATGACTACCGCGCAGGAAAAAGACCCTTCGGCGCCGCTACCGGCCAATGCGAGCGGAACAGGGACCATCACCATTAAACCTGTTCGCAATCCGACTACCGGCCAGATCATCAGCGGCACAGTGACTTTCACCGTGCAATATGACCTACCCGCCGGTTCAGTCATCAATGGCTTGCATATTCACAAGGGAGTGGCCGGGGACAATGGTAGCGTTGTGATCAACACCGGGCTTAGCGGAGCGAACACGGTAACGACTGCGACGGGCAAAGGAACACTCAACTTTGAAGTTCAGATAACCGCCGCGAATGCGAACGGGCTTATCGCGCTGCGGGAACTGGTTACGAATCCGCCCGGTTTTTACGTCAACCTGCACACATCCGCGAACTCGAGTGGAGTCATCCGCGGGCAGCTTACATCTGTCGCCGCGCCTGTGGCCATCCAGCAATCGAGCGCCTATTTCCTCGAAACCGGCGCTACGGACGCTCAGATCGCGCTGCTTATTTCCGGCAGCGACCTGACCAGCGTGCTGACAAGTTCGGTGCTGGTCAATGGACAGCAGGTAGCCGCGCAATTGGATCTTTCCACTGGCGCATTTAACGTCGTCATTCCGGCGGCGTTGCGCGCCAATGCGGGGACGTTGTTCGTTCAAGCGCGTGGCGCCTCAGGACTGCTGTCCGCTCCGGTGGCCATCGTCGTAGCGCCAGCGGCCAGCGTGAACGCCGCAGCGTTTGCGACGGCGGACGCCGCGAAGTACGGACTCAATCAGGCTACGCCGGAAGCCATCGTCGCGGGATTCGGGACGAAACTCGCTTCGCAAACGGTTGTCGCCACAACCCAGCCGCTGCCGGTCTCGCTCGATGGCACGTCGGTTTATGTCAACGGCGTGGCGGCGCGACTGTTCTTCGTCTCACCCAGTCAGATCAACTATCTGGTCCCCGTCGGCACGCTGCTCGGCACGGCGGCGATTGTCGTCGTGGCCAAAGACGGCACGGTCTCGCAGGGCCAGCTCAATGTTTCGCAAAGTTCGCCGGGTATCTTCACGTCGAATTCAGCGGGCAACGGCGCTCCGGCTGCGGTCGCCTCAACCGACGGCGCAAATTTCACCATCCTGATGGGCAATCCCGACGGCACGCCCAGAGAGATCAGCGCAGGCAATTTCGTGTCGCTGTTCGGCACCGGCTTCCGTTTCGCTTCGACCGCGATGGCGATGAAGATCGGCTCGACGGATGTCACGCCTCTGGGCTTCGCCGCTCAAGGCCAGTTTGACGGACTCGATCAGGTCAACGTGCAGGTGCCGGCGTCAATGGCCGGCGCGGGCGAGGTCAACCTGACCTTCACGATTGACGGCAAAACCAGCAACGCCGTCAGACTGAAGATCAAGTGATCTCTCGATCAAACGGATAAAACAAAAGCGCGGGACGGCTGATCAAGCCCCCGCGCTTTTCATTTAACCCGACGGCATTTCTATTTAGCCTTCGTCAGCGATTCCTGGTGAACCCTCTCCAACAGTTTCTTCGTCGCGCGAATCCCGTCCGCCTCGCTCATCTTGTCGCCTTCGTATTCGATGCCGACGAAGCTGTTGTATCCGGCGTCGAGCACTATCTTCATCATCTTGTGGTAATCGGTATGAATCTCTTCGCCGCGTTCGTCGAAATCGTGCGACTTGGCGCTGACTGCTTTGGCGAATGGCATCATTTCAGTCACGCCTTTGTAACGGTCGTACTCTTCTTCACTGCTAACGCGGAAGTTGCCGAAGTCGGGCAGCGCGCCGCACATCGGATGATTGACCAACTTCATTACGCCCA
Organism: Acidobacteriota bacterium; assembly: GCA_022072205.1. GTDB lineage: Bacteria > Acidobacteriota > Blastocatellia > RBC074 > RBC074 > JAJVID01. The sequence goes on along the minus strand of JAJVID010000006.1, from coordinate 9,849 downwards.
CGAGCCATTGCCCGTTTGAAGACAGCCCGCCGTGATTTTCAACGACGACGGCGATTTTGTGTTTGGCGCCGAACTCGGTCAGCTTGCGCAAGCCGTCGGCGGCCAGCTTCTGCTGCTCTTCGTAACTGCCCCGGCTCTGCGCGTTGACGCGAATCATTTTGCAGCCGAGGAATTTCGCGGCCTCAATCCACTTGTAATGGTTCTCGACCGCTTGCTGGCGTTTGGCCGCATCGGGATCGCCCAGCGCGCCTTCGCCGTCGCACATGATCAAACGGTTCTCGACGCCCAGGTCGCGCGCGCGTTTGAGCATCTCGCGCAGGTAGGTCTGATCTTTGGCCTTGTCCTTGAAGAACTGATTGACGTACTCGACCGCGCTGATGCCGAAATCCTGCCTGGCCATTTTGGCGAAATCGAGGTTGTCCATTTGTTTCGTGAACAACGCCTTGTGCAGCGACCACTCGGCGAGCGAGATTTTGAAGAGTTGCTTCGGCGCGGCGATCAATGTTTCGCCGGCAATAGCCGCGACACCGATGGCGCCTGCCGTTTGCGCGGACTGTTTGATGAAATCACGACGGTCAATCACTTGAATCATGGTTTGAAATCCTCATTACCGTTCGGGTCAGTTTTTGGTTGTGGTTGAATTGTGAACGTTGATTTTGAAAGCGCGCGAAGTCTAAGCCAGGGTGTCTGATTTCGGAAGCCTGACAGCGGAAACAACGGAACAGACGGATTTTTCAGATTGGTTCCAGGTCTTCTTCCGATAGTTCCGTTATTTCCGTATAGGAATTTCAGAAGGCCGAGTTGGAAAAGAGCCTCAGGTATTGCCGCGAAGTTTTGGGATTGGGATTGAAAGCATAGCTGGCGACGGCTAGGATAAAGCGGCGAAGGGAGGCGACACGATGTCAATGAGACAAGCTGCAACTCAATTTTCCGTCAAACAATTGCTCTCCGCAGTCAAACAGTTGCCAGATGACGAACGGCGCGAATTCGAGCGGCGATTTAAAGAATGGAAAAGTGGCGAGGGACGCGAAGCCAGTGGAAAAATCGGAACCAAACGTTTTCAATCTGAAGAAGATTTACTCGCGCGTATCAGACTGAATTCGCGCTTGCCAGACACCGCCGCGCGACGCTTCAATCGTTTGCGGCGTAAATTTCAGGATGAAACGATCACCGAATCGGAGCTAACCGAATACCAGGAACTGATAAGCCGCCTGGAGTGGATGGCAGTCGAGCGTCTTGAAGCTTTGATCGAGCTTGCGCAGATGCGTGGAGCCGATGTCAAAACACTGATGCGAGAGATGGGCTTGCAAAAAAAGCGCAATGTCTTCTAAACGCCCCTCAGCCAAACAAAAGCGATTGGTCGAAGCGCGCGCCCGATGGCGCTGCGAGTATTGTCTCAGCCCTGCTGCGTGCTCGCCTCAAACATTCAACGTTGATCACGTTGTCTCTGTAAAATGCGGTGGCAAAACCGCCCCCGATAATCTGGCGCTTGCTTGCGGCTGCAATGGCTATAAAGGACATCGCATTCGCGCCCGCGACCCTCAAACTAAACGCCTGGTTGCGATCTTCAATCCACGACGCCAGAAATGGTCGGATCATTTTGCTTGGAGTGATGACTCTCTACAGATCATTGGGCTAACAGCTACCGGACGCGCCACTGTTGCAGCTTTGCGCCTGAATCGCCCTGAGCTTGTCAAGCTACGCCGCCTGCTTCTCGCAGGTGGCGAACACCCGCCAAAAATTTCTGAGTCAGCAAATTAGCCTTATACCCATCATCGAATGCGTTCTGAACTCTGGTTACACCAACGCCGCGCCCATTTGATTTTGATCACAGCAGCCGGATTGTTTCTGGCGGCGCCTGCGGTCATCTTCGGCTTTCCGGCGCACACGCACGACGGCTGGATTCACGCGCTCTGGCTGACTCACTTCTCCGAACAGCTTTGGGGCGGCGATCCGTATCCGCGCTGGCTGTCGGATTTGAACGGCGGCCTGGGCAGCCCGGCTTTCTTTTTCTATCCGCCGATTCCTTACTACCTGTCCAGCCTGCTCAAACCATTTTTCGGGAGCGACGAGCAGGGATGGCTGCGGCTCGGATTGATGGCGGCGTTCGCGCTGATCGCTTCCGGTTGGAGCGCTTACCTCTGGCTCAATCGGATCGCCGGAAGAAACGTGGCCTGCGCCGCGGCGATCCTGTTCGTGGCGGCGCCGTATCACACGATCGCTGATCTCTACATTCGCGGCGCGTTCGCCGAGCTTTTCGCTTTCGTTTGGGCGCCGCTGATCTTCTATTTCGCCCATCAAATCAAAGACGGCGAAAGGCTGGCGCCAATTGGACTGGCCGTGAGTTACGCGCTGCTCATCGCAAGCCATCTGCCGACGGCGATGATCATCTCGCCGTTTCCAATCGGCTACGCGCTTGTCACGGCGAAGCCGGAAGAGCGAAGGAAGAGCGTGTTGCTCGCATTCGCCGCAATGGCGCTCGGCCTCGGATTGTCCGCAATCTATCTGCTTCCAGCCGTCACGATGCGGGAGTTCGTCTCGATGCAGGAGTTGATGAAATCGGAAGTGCGCTTCGAGAAGTGGTTTATCTTCGGCAGCCTCTGGCCGCAGGGCTTGCGCGCTCATCTCGACTGGATCGTCGCCAGCGCCTTGATCGCGGCGGGCTGCGCGTTCTTCGTTTCGAGTTTCGATCAGGATGAACAGGCGAGACAGGAACGGTGGTTCTGGATGATCGCGGCGCTGATCGTTGTATTCCTGATGACGCCGCTGAGCAGTCCGGTCTGGCGCGCGCTGCCTTTGCTGCAAAACATTCAATTCCCTTTCCGCTTCAATACGATTCTGGCTCTGGCAGTGTCGGCGCTGCTCGCGCTGGGATTTCATTCGATGAATAAGTCGGGCAAACGCATCAGGATTTGCCGGGGTATCGTGGCGTTGATCGCGCTGTTCTGGTTGATTGCGACTCCGGCGCTGGCCTGGCGCGGTTACAAAACGCATCATCAATTCAGCGCGCCGCGCAGCCAATTGGTCGGCTACGATCTGGACGCGCTCGAATACAGGCCGCGATGGGTTGACCGCGACAGATTCATCGTGCAGGCCGGCAAGGCCAGTGGAGATGCAGACAGGATGTTCGTCTCTGAAGGAAAGGCCGAAGCGAAGATCGAAACGTGGCGCCCCGGAAAGATCGTCTTGAGCGTCCGCAGCGAAGCGGGCGCCACGCTCGACGTTCGACAATATTTCTTCCCGATTTGGCAGACGCAGGTTAGCGATCAACTGAGCGCGCAGCCTGCGCCGGTTTCGGGCTTGCTTCGGATCAAAGCTCCGGCGGGACATCATCGAATTGAATTGAAACTTGTTCCGATGACGGCGGAACTGGCTGGACAAATAATCAGCGCGCTCTCTCTGGCTTTGACTCTGCTGCTCACCATCCGCTTTCGCCGCAAGCGGTAGAGCGTCATCTGCGATGTTCGGGCAACTTCCGGGTTTCGTCTTCGACTATGCTGCCGTGAGAGAGGTCGGCGAGCGGGTTCGTCCTCGGCGCGTCCAACTGCGGTTGGGCGGATTGCGATTGAAACAGAGGTTGAGGCGCCGACGCCTGCTGCATTGGTTGCTGGTATTGCTGCGCGTAATACTGCTGCAACTGCTCCTCCTGCAATCGCCGCAACTGAGTCTTGTACCGGAACGACGCCCACACGATGCCGAGTGGAACGAGCAGAAACGGGATTCCAGCCAGGTCGTCCAATTTCAAAACATCGTCAGCGATGATGGCGAAGATGATCGGCAGGATGCAGACGCTGAGAATCGTCAGCGTCCTTTTATGCTTCAGAGCCATCATCTCCGCTGTCTCCGCAAATTGCGGCGGAGGCGCCGGTTGAGCCGGAGGCTGAGTGAGCGCGCCCGTTCCGCCGGTCGCCACATAGCCGGTCACCTGCTGAAGTGGCAATCCGCACTGGCGGCAGAATTTGGTTGTTTCAGTGTTCTGCGATCCGCAACGTGGACAATACATTTCAATCAATCTCCAAAATCGGATTCCGGCCTTCAATTCCCTGCGTAAAACGCCGCCGCCGCGCTGACACCCGAATCTTTGACTTTGAATCCTTCGTCCCTCAAACATTTTTCGAGCGCGCCGAGCAGCAACAACACGTTGTTTTCCGTGCTGCCCGCGCCCATCAAACCTACGCGCCAGACTTTGCCTTTGAAGACTCCGAGTCCGCCGCCGACCTCGATGTCGAATTCGTTGAGCAAGCGATTGCGCACGCGCGCATCGTCAATCCCATCAGGAATCGCGACCGTGTTCAATGTCCACAAACGATGTTCAGGCGCAACCGCCATCTTCATCCCCATCGCTTCGACTCCGGCGACCAGCGCGCGATGATTGCGTTCGTGCCGCTTTGCGCGATTCTCCAAACCTTCTTCGGCGACAATGCGCAAGGCTTCGTGCAGCGCGTAATTCATCGTGATCGGAGCCGTGTGGTGATACGCGCGCGCGCCGCCTGAAGTTTCCCCCCAGTAAGCGGTCAAAAGGTTCGTGTCGAGATACCAACTGCCGACTTTGGTCTTGCGCGATTTGATCTTCTCGACGGCGCGGTCGCTGAAAGTCACCGGAGCCAATCCCGGCGGGCACGAAAGAGCTTTTTGCGTTCCGGCGTAACAGGCGTCAACGCGATTGCGATCAACGCCGATCGAATGCGCGCCGATGCTTGTCACCGCGTCAATCATCAAGAAGCCGTCGCGCTCGTCAACGATCTCTCGCAGCGGAGCAATCTGTTGCAACACACCGGTCGAAGTTTCAGCGTGAACCGCGAACAAAACCCGTGCGTTCGATTCGCGCCACGCCTTGCGGGCTTTTTCCAAATCAACTGGCCCGCCCCATTCGCATTCGACGCGAATCGGCTTCGCTCCGGCGCGCAGAGCCATCTCACTCAACCGCTCGCCGAAATAGCCGTTGATGCAGATGACAATCTCCTCGCCGGGTTCGAGCAGATTCACTACGGCGGCTTCCATCCCCGCGCTGCCCGTGCCTGAAACCGGGATCGTCAAACGGTTGTTGGTCTCGAACACATACCGCAACAGTTCCTGCACTTCGTCCATCGTGCGAACAAAAAGCGGGTCGAGATGCCCGACGAGCGGCGCGCTCATCACACGAAGCACGCGATCATCAACGGGACTTGGGCCTGGGCCGAGCAGAATTCGGCGAGGCGGATTGAGTTGAGCGATTGCAGGCGCATCAGCGATTGTCATATCGAATGAATTCTCCGTTGTTTGAAATAATAGTCGGCGCGGTTGATCGCGCCGCAAAGGTATCATCAAGCGCGCGGCTGGCCAAGCGCGCCACAACTATCAGCTCAGGCGCCCTGGCAGGGCTTTTGCAAACTCGGCTATGGCCCATTTATAAACTGAAACCGATCACCGAGCGCCTACAACCTAAAAACCTTTCCTGCGAAGCGCCGTCTGATCGAGCCATCGAAGAAAAAATTTATAGGTGATAGGTTGTGGGCCTTGGGCTTTAGACCCTGACGATTTTGCAAAAGTCCTGAGCGCCGCAGGAGCTTACTTGCGGAATTCGGCGCCTCTCTACCGAAGGTGACGCGCGGACAAGCCTTCGAGCAAATCAACCCAGGCCTGGCGTTCAAGCTCCGGTTTGAACGGCGCCGCGAGCCGCTCGCAACGCGATCTTAATTCAGCCAGGAAGCCAGCATCCGCTTCGGCGCGTTCAAGCAGAGTCGCAAGTCCGCGCGTGTCGCCCACA
>JAJVID010000006.1:0-4003 GCA_022072205.1 Acidobacteriota bacterium | reverse complement strand
CTGGCGTTCAAGCTCCGGTTTGAACGGCGCCGCGAGCCGCTCGCAACGCGATCTTAATTCAGCCAGGAAGCCAGCATCCGCTTCGGCGCGTTCAAGCAGAGTCGCAAGTCCGCGCGTGTCGCCCACATCGAAGTACGCCGAGTAATCTTCGCCGAGCAATCCGACATTGCCCGCGACGCGCGAAGCGATGACCGGCGTGCCTGCGACTATCGCCTCCGAAACCGCGTTTGCCCCGCCTTCCAGGCGGGACGAATGAACTCACAACTGGCTGCGCGTCAGGATTCGTCGAACGCGACTCGGCGATTGTTCGCCGAGCCATTTGTAACGCGGATTGATCCGCATCTCGCGTCGCGCGCGTTCGGCCATCTTCTCGTTCATCGCGCCGCCCACGTGAATGATTTGAATGCGCGAGGATTGAGGCAGCAATCGCGCAGCCATCGCGGCGCGGAACGGGTCTTTGACTTCGCGCAGGTGGCCGATGACGCAAACCTGAAAGGTGTCAGGTTTGCGGTGTGAGGTTTCAGGATATGGTTCGACTGATTGATAGATGACGCGCGTTTTGGAGTGGAGGCGTTTTGGCAATTCATCGAACGCTTTCGGCTGAAGGACGATCAGGCGCGTCGCGAGTTCGATTGATCGCTGCGCTCGTTTGCTTTTCGGCAGATCGCAATAAAGATCGGTGCCGGTCAGCGCGACGATCAGCGGCTTGTCGGGATGTTCACGATGAAAACGTTTGATCGCGTCGTGGCTGCGGCGCGCGTGCAGCGCAACAAGCAAATCGAAAGCTTCGCCTTCATAGCTTTGCGTGATCGTCACGCGATGACCCAGGTGTCGCAGAATCTTCGCCCAGCGCAGAGCCGTGACACGGTTGCCGTGGCGCGTGCGCGGCGGCGCAGGAGTGACAATGCCGATCTTCATTTCAAATTCCGAATCTCGAATTCCGAATCTCAAATCTCGAATCTCAAATCTGAAATCACAACGCGCAAGTCCGAAACCCCACCCAAACATCTCTTCGATCCGGCTTATAAAAATTGCGATAGCAGTTGCGAATCAATCTCGACCGCGTCGCCCAGCAGCCTCCGCGCAAAACTTTGTGATCGCCAAACCAGGGCGCGGAATATTCCTTGTACGGGCCGGGTTCAAAACCGGGATAGGGGCCGAAGTCTGTCGCCGTCCATTCCCACACATTGCCGATCATCTGTCGAACTCCGAACGCGCTGTCGCCTGCGGACAATGCATTCACTGAGACGCATCCGCCCGCGCGCCAATCGAGGTTCGCGCGATCAGGCGTGGGCGGCTCGTCGCCCCAGGGATATTTGCGTTTGCGCGTTGTGATGGCGCGGCCATCAGCCGCTGGCTCGCAACTCGCGGCTATTTCCCATTCAGCTTCGGTCGGCAGACGGCGACGCGCCCAGCGGCAATAGGCTTCGGCTTCGTGCCAGTTGACGTGAATCACAGGCAGATCGGGTTCGAGCGGCAGCCATTGATCAAAGACTCTGCGCGCCCACTCCCATTCACCGATTGACTTCCAGTAAATAGGATGCAACGCGCCCATGGATGCGCGCCATCGCCACCCGTCCCGGCTCCAGAATTCGCGACGATGGTATCCGGCGTCATTGACAAATTCGGCGAACTCAGCTTGCGTGACAGCCGCGCGTGAAATGTAGAAAGGTTCAACTGTGACTTCGTGCGTCAATTGCTCGTTGTCGAAGACAAAGCCCGAATCATCATCGCTGCCCAACAAAAGCTTTCCGCCAGGAACATAAACATAAACGTCCCCCACTCTCCCGCTTCCCCACTCTCCTGCTCCCTCGCTCTCCCACTCGCCCGCTCGCCCGCTCTCCCACTCGCCCACGCGCAGCGCGCTGTAACCGAGCGTTTGCCGCGTGTACGTGATCGCCTCATTGTGCATGTCTTCGTGCAGCAACGAAAGTTCGAGGAAATAGGCGTCGTCGAATCCGTTCGCGTCGCGGGCTGCGCCCTTGTTCACCTCTTCGATCACGCGATCGAGAATCCGTTGGGTATATGCGATCGTGTCCCGCTTCGATGGCAACGGCAAATCCCATCGCGTGTCGTGCGCGACGCGGGCCGAATCGTAGAGTTTGTCGGGATCGAGATCTTCGGCGGGCCTGATCGCCGCGTGGCCGCGCAGATGGCGCAGCAGCCAGAACTCCTGGAAAAACGCCACGTGCGCAATCTCCCATCGCAGCGGGTTCACGATGGCCAGACGCGGCCCGATCATTTGCTCGTCGTCCAGATCGGCGATGAGTTCGAGCAGGCGCGCGCGAGCCTCCTGCAATTCCCCGGCGAGTTGTGCGATTGAACGGCCTGATGATGCGTTGATCATTGCTTTTCGGCTCATTCGGATTCCAGTATGGCTTCGGCGTCAATCGTGATTTGCACGGTGTTACCGACCACGACGCCGCCTCGATCCAGCGTCGCATTCCAGTTCACGCCGAAGTCGTGGCGATTGATCTCTGTCCTGGCGACGAAGCCCGCGCGCGTCTTCGGCCCTTTGTCCACGCCGTCTTCCCACCACGGCGTTTGCCACTGACCCAGATAGCGCACGCTCAAGGTCACGGGCCGGGTCACGCCGCGAATCGTCAAATCCCCTGTGACTTTGTAATCGTGATCGCCGGTGATCTCGACCTGATTGCCTTTGAAAGTGATCTCAGGATAGTTCTCCACATCCAGAAAATCGGCGCTGCGCAAATGCGCGTCCCGATCCGGCTCGCCGCTCCAAACGCCTCGAGCGTCAATCGTCGCTTCGACCGATGAGTCGCGCGGGTTGGCCGGATCGAACACCAGCGCGCCGCGCACGTTCTTGAAGCACCCGCGCACGTAAGTCACCATCATATGCCGCACGCAAAATTCCGCCGCCGTGTGGCCCGGTTCAAAAGCCCATTTCGCCATCTTCACTCCTTCCCAATGAATCGTTATCGGATTACTGTCGCTCGAAGGATCAAAGAGTTTTAGCGCAACGGAAACCCGCGATCATCCAACGCTCCGGCGGATGGAAGAAATTTCTATACGTCGAGCGGATGTGAATCGCAGGCGTCGCAAACGATCCGCCGCGCAAAACTTTTTGTCCGACGAACCACTTGTCATTGTACTCGTCGAATTCGGATTTGAAACCCGGATACGGCGCGTAATCCGACATCGTCCATTCCCACACGTCGCCGATCATCTGATGGCAGCCGGTCGCGCTGCGGCCTTGCGGCAATGAGCCTGCCGGCGCGACGGCCCACAATTGATTGTCGAAGAGATTCGCTTTCGCAGCGTCAGGCGCAGCGTCGCCCCACGGAAATTGTTTTTTCGATTTGCTGATCGGATCGAATGTCGCGGCCTTCTCCCACTCGGCTTCGGTGGGCAAACGCTTGCCCGCCCACTTCGCGTAGGCCGAGGCTTCAAAGTAGCTGATGTGCGCGACCGGCTCGCTGGCTTTGTCTTCGGCGCGATGCAGGCCGTGAAAGTCGCGGATCATCCAGGCGCCGTCGCGCGATTCCCAGTAAAGCGGCGCGCGCCATCGCTCTCGCTTCACCGCTTCCCAGCCCTCGCTCAGCCACCAGTGATAATCTTCATAACCGCCTGCGTTGATGAATTCCAGAAAATCGCCGTTGCCGACCGGCGCGCGGTCAATCGCGAAATCCTGCAGGAAGACTGTGTGCTGCGGCTTTTCGTTGTCCCACGCGAAATTTGCGCCGGCGTAACCGAGCGCGAACAGCCCGCCTTCGATTTCAGCCATCCCCGATACATTTTCAGACGAAGCGAGCGCGCTCGTCTTCGACGCGGCGTAAACATCGCAGAGCAGATGTTTGATGTCGTAAACCAGCAATTCCTGATGCTGCATCTCGTGTTCAAGCCCCAGCCGGACGAGCGAGAGAATCTTTTGCGCGTCGGCGCGTTCGCCAACTCGCGCCAGAAACTTCCGCATCGCTTCGTCAATGTGATCGCGGTAGCGAACGGTCTCAGCCACCGTCGGGCGCGAGCGCGTGCCGCGCAG
>JAJVID010000094.1 GCA_022072205.1 Acidobacteriota bacterium | reverse complement strand
GCGAAGCGATCAGACGAAGTTGTCAGAAACGCCGAGATGTATCCGCCCTGGCTCCAGCCCATGCAGCCGACGCGCTTCGGATCAACCCAGCCTTTGCCGATCAGATGATCAACGCCTGAGATCACGTCCCACGCGTCGCCCACGCCGAGGTTGCGGACGTTCAGTTGCCGGAACTTTTCGCCATAACCGGCCGAGCCTCGGTAATTCACTTTCAAAACCAGCGCGCCTCGCGCCGTCCAGATATCGGTTGGGTAATAACGAGCGTCGAGCAGCGTCGGGCGATCAATGCCCGTCGGCCCGCCGTGAATCACGCAGAGCAGCGGGTATTTCTTGCCCGGATCGAAATCGGCGGGTTTGATCAAGACGCCTTCGATGGTCGCGCCGTCTTTGCTTTGCCACGAGATGACTTCGCGCGTGGCGAGCGTGAAGTCCTTGACCTGATCGGTCATCGAGGTGAGCTTGCGCGGCGAGAAAGCCTGAATTGATGAAACATAAACTTCGTTGAGCGAAGCCGGCGACGGGGAAGTGAACGCAATCTGTTTGCCGTCTTTCGTAAACGAAAAGCCGCCAGCCATCAAATTGTCCGGCGCGGTCACTCGCGTGATCCTGCCCGTCGCCGGATCAACACGGAAAAGGTGTGAAGCCGTTTTCTGCAAGCCGCTGAAATAAATCCCGTCGGCGTTCCATTCGACAAACTGCGGTTGTTCGTCGAAAGCGTCAGTGATCGAACGTGGCGTCCCGCCGTCAACTGACACGATGGCCAACTTTGAATTTGCGTGAAAGAATTTCGGATTGCCCATCGCCGACGAAAAGACGATCAGCTTGCCGTCGGGCGACCATCGCGGGTTGTTGTCGGGGCCGGGCTGCGCGACCAGCTTCTTGACCGAGTTGTCGGCGAGATTGAGCAGGTAAACATCCGAAGTCCCGCCGTTGATCAGATCGGGATTGATCGTCGCGCTGAACGCAATCTGTTTGCTGTCGGGGGACCACGAGAACGAGCCGACGTTGAACTCGCGGCCTTTTGTGCGCTGCGTCCCGGCGACCGGCGCTTTCAAAGCCTCTGCCACATCGAATGTCCAGAGATGCGAATGGTTGTACTCCCTGCGCACGACTTCAAAACCGCCAAGATAATCCTGTCGTTCCTTCGCGGCTTTCTGGTCGGCGTCGCTGGAGGTGAACGCTATGCTCTTGCCGTCTTCCGACCACGCGAAACCGCTCGCGCCGTTCTCGGCTTTGGTCAACTGCATCGCCTCGCCGCCGTCTGGATGAATGACGAAGATTTGATTCTTGTCGCCGATGCGATTGCTGGTGAACGCTAGCGACGCGCCGTCAGGCGACCATTGCGGATTGCTCGATGATTTTTCGCCGCGCGTCAACTGAAATGTTTTGCCCGTCGCCACGTTCGCCAGCCAGATGTGCGTGACGAAGGCGTCCTGCTTCCAGTCCGTTTCGTTGACGGTGTAGGCGACGTATTTGCCGTCGGGCGAAATTTGCGCGCCGCCCAGGCTTTTGACGTTGATCAGGTCGTCAATGGTGGGAACACGATGAGTTAGATCGCTGGCGAAGGCCAGAGAGACAATCAGGCAGAGCAAAAACACCGATCGTTTGAGCATAACGTTATTCCTGGGTTTAGTGGTTGATTCGGAATAGATAAAGCGCGGCTGTAAGTATACCCGTTGCCCTGGCTGAACTGAAGCTTGGTTTATCGAGAAATCGCGCTGGTGTCGAGAGAGTTGGATGAGAGCCGCGACCGATAGAGGACAGCGTCGCAAGCGCGCGCCGTTCGCTGCCGGTCACAGCGCTCATCCGTAAAAAGATTCGCTAACGATGGGGGTAGCCGCCGCGTTGTTCCGCGTCGCGCCAAACGAAAGTCCTTGTTTGTGTGCGCCCGCCGTCAGAATTGACGACGGCGATTTTCACTTGTTTGCCTTCGCCGCAAAGTTCGCGCCAATCAGAAGCTGAAAAAACGTAAGGCAGTCTGCCGCTACGTTGGGTATCCGGGAGTAGTTTGCCGTTGATCTCGATGAAGGCCCCGGAACGCAGGTCGCTTCCGGTGACAATCAATTTATCCGCGATCACCCTGATAGTCGAAAGGGTGGGAGAGGATGGACGCAGTGGCTGAGCGTTGTGAGTCAGCCCGACGGTGAGTTGGCACATCTCTTTATCGGATACCGGCCCGAACGGAATATCAATCGGCGGATGATTGAGCTGGCGCGGATTGCCCTCCGAATTGTCGTAGAAGGCGCGCACATTGATTGTGGTTCCGGCGGGAAGACGGAGTGGATGTTTGAGGATGTAGTTTCCCTGGTGCTTGAACTCGTATTCGACATCTATCAGGCACCTCTTTTCGCCGTTGGGAAGCACAGCTTCAGCCACGAAGTCAGTCCCGAACTGATGCATATGCGGCGCGAGCGAGTAGATCGTGACCTCATCATTGAACGTCTGCGCCGCATTAACCTCGTAGTGTGGGTTGCCAGCCGGGATGATGAAATGCTCGTTCCTGACTCGTGTCGCGACGCGTTCTTTGTAGACCGGCGTGCGCGCCCACCGCAGCCCGACGTAGGTTTTGTCCACAACCGTCTCAGGCTGCCAGGTCGTATAGTGAACCTCCATCACCAGGCAGGCGCCGCGCGGAATCTTGATGCCGATGCCGTCCTGCAGGACTATCGGGTTGGTTCCCGGAAACCACATGCCGACCAGACTCGTCGGGTAAGTGAATTCACCCTCAAAGCCCGGACCGGGGATTTGCGGATTCGAGGCGGCAAACTCCTTCTCTTGTTCGAGTGATCCACAAGTCGGATCAATGAAGAGCGTTACGTGATGCACGACATTGATCTGATTGCCCAGGTCGCCCGTGCCAACCAGCGCCTCGAAGCTGACAAAGTAACGATCGGACTCGTAATTGGTTTTGATCGGAAAGCGGCGGAAAAAATCCCGATAGAGCGATCCCGGCACTGCAAAACCGTCCGGGCCATTGCTCAGCTTGATGTCCGGCTCGCCAGCCTTCCACGCGCTATCATTGAATGACATCGGCGGCGGCATATCCGCCGGGTTCCCTTCGGGAGCGCCCGCATCAACCCATTGAACAAAAGCGGCGATTTCGCTGGCAGTGAGCCGTCGCACGCCTTCGAAGGTGTCTTCATTTGTGCAGCCACTGTCAATCCGCGCTGAGGCGCCATCCGGCATCCGATGCGAGACGACAGCCGCTTTGATCGCCCTGGCAAGCGGATAAGTCTCTCCGTAGGTCATCAGAGAAAAAGGCGCAATCCCGCCCTCGTGATGACAGACTTGACAATGTTGCTGCATCAGCCGCGCGATTTGATTGGAATAGGTCATCGGCTCATCGCGTAATATCGCCTGTGTTTTGCTCCGGTCATTTATAGCTGAAGCGAGCCAGAGCATAATGAAGAAGAAGACAATTATGGATGTCAGCAATCGCTTCATAAATTTATTTACTCCTTTTACCGCTGACCGAAGACTATCGGTGTGTGTGCGCCTCTGGTCAGATGTGATTGTTTTGACATCGAGATTTTACGGCAAGCAGGCCAGTGAGGGCCGTTATTTCATATCTCGAGAGGAAGCTATGCAGGATTAGGGCGCGATCCATCGTAGCCAGCGGAAGAATAAAGTGGCCCTGCGGGGAATGCAATAAATAAATTTGTCCGCATACCCTCCGCGAGGGCTTTTCAGTTGTCTCTTTGTGTGAGGAGAGGAGCGGGGGTTCAGAACACCGGCTCGGCCAGTGTCGCCAAAACCGCCGCCGAAGCCTTCTCGACATCCGCGTGCAGCGAATTGCCGTGCGCGTCCATCGTCACGATGGCCGGGAAGTCGGTCACGCGCAGCCGCCACATCGCTTCGGGGATGCCGAATTCGAGCAGCTTCACGTCAACGACTTCGTCAATGCATTTGGCGTAATACTGCGCCGCGCCGCCGATGGCGTTCAAGTAGACCGCGCCATGTTCTTTCATCGCGGCCAGCGTCCTTGCGCCCATCCCGCCTTTGCCCATCACCGCGCGCACGCCGTAGCGCCGGATGATCTCGCCCTGGTAAGGCTCTTCGCGGATGCTAGTGGTCGGGCCGGCGGCGGTGATCCGGTAATTGCCGTTCTTCAATACGACCGGGCCGCAGTGGTAAAGCACCGAGCCGTTCAAATCCACCGGCGGATCGTTCTTCATCAGGTGGGCGTGGACGGCGTCGCGACCCGTGAACATCTCACCGGAAATCAGCACGACATCGCCGACCTGAAGCTCGCGCACCTGCTCTTCGCTGATCGGCGCGCGCAACACTTTCTCCTTGCCAGTGCGAACGAAACCGCCTCCGCTCGACATCGTGATCGCAGGCTCTTTTTCATCGCGGTAGAGCCAGCGTTTGATCGCCCCGGTCTCCGCGTCGAGCACGACGCCCAAGCGCCGGAACGCCCAGCAGTCGTAAGCCACCGAGACGAAGAAGCTCGCGGGCAGGCGGTTCTGCGCGCCGATCTTGCAACCGATCAACGTCGCGTTACCGCCGAAGCCCATCGCGCCGATGCCGAGCGTGTTGGCCGTCTGCATGACGTAATCTTCCAGCTTCGCCAGTTGCGGAATAGGGTTTGTGTCGTCAAGCGTGCGGAAGAGTTGTTCTTTCGCGTGTTGATAACCGGTCGTGCGGTCGCCGCCGATGCAGACGCCGACCGCGCCCGCGCTGCAACCTTGCCCTTGCGCCTGCCAGACAGCGTGCAGGATGCATTTGCGCACGCCGTCCAGATCGCGCCCGGCTTTGCCCAGATGCGGAATCTCGGCGGGCAGCGAGTATTGAATGTTCTTGTTTTCGCAGCCGCCGCCTTTCAGCAGCAGCTTGACCTCGATTTCGTCGCTCTCCCACTGATCGAAATGCATCGTCGGCGTTCCGGGGCCTAGATTGTCCGACGCGTTGACGCCGGTCAGCGAATCAACCGAGTTGGTGCGCAGCTTGCCGCGTTTTGTGGCTTCGGCGATGGCTTCGCGAATCTCGCGCTTCATCACGATCTGGTTTGCGCCGACCGGAGTTTTGATTTCAAAAGTCGGCCAGCCGGTGTCCTGGCAGATCGGGCCTTCGTTGTCCGAAGCCATGTCAATGTTGGTGGCGATGACCTGCAGCGCCTGAGCTGAACGCGCGCCCTGCTCCTGTTCGAGCATCCGCGACATAGCGCGGCGCACGTCTGGCGGCAGGTTGGTTGCGGTGTGCGTGATCAGTTGCAGCATGCTTTCACGAAAAGCTTCCATCATTTTTCTTCCTCGTTGAGTGGTTTTATCTGCGCTGGAATTGCGGCAGGCCTAATTTACCACACCCGCGCTTGCATTGCCGCCTGTCAGGAGAATCTTTCAGACGGAGCTTTTGGATCGCGGCGGCGATCAACTTCGGCGGCGCAAGTCTGTTCCGCGCAAGCTCAGTGAGCGCGGAACGATGATTGCACACCGCCTTCGTGATCGCTTGAGGTTCTTTGCTGACAATGGCTCGTGTGCAACAATCTGCGCCGGATGAATCAGACCATCGCTGCTCGATCAAACACTACAAATGCGCGAAGCGATTTGAAGCGGCGGCTGGGCGTTGTTTTGACGCTCATCGTTTTGGCCTCGATTGCGACGCTGCCGTTTTTCGTCATCGGCGAAGACCGGAAGGTCGGCTGCTGCGGCGGCGAGATGCCTGTGACGCACGATTCGTGGATGCACTTCAACCAGATGCGGGCGTTCTATCGCGGGCTTGAATCGGGCCGCATTCAACCGCGATGGGACGACGAAACGCACGGCGGTTACGGCGCGCCGTCGTTGGCGTTTTATCCGCCCGGAGCTTATTACATCACTTCGTTCTTTTATTTTCTGACGCGCGACTGGGCGAAAGTCTGGATTGGATTTTACTGGCTGGCGAGCTTCGGATCGGCTGTGGCGATTTACTGGTACGCGCGCCAGACGATGGCGCGCATGCCGGGGTTGATTGCGGCGGCGGTCTACACCTTCGCGCCGTACCATTTGATCAATCAGTACCAGCGCGGAGCGATGGCGGAGTTTTTGAGTTTCGTCTGGGCGCCGCTCGTGTTGCTGTTCGCGGAGAGATTGCTCGCTGAATGTTCACGCCGCGAGTTGGCGCTGAGCTTCGCCGGATTGTCCGCAAGTTTCGGCGCGTTTTTGTTCTCCCACCCGCCTACGGCTTATCAATTTCTGCTGGTCTTCGGGCCGTGTTTTGCGGTGTGGGCGATCTGGGTGGGGCGATGGCGTATGCTTTTGATTGTTGGCTGCGCGCTCGTCTTCGGTTCGATGATCGCGGCGGCTTATTTTTATCCGGCCATCGCCGAGCAGGGGCTGGTCAATTACGACGATGTCGAACGCGCGTGGCCTTATCACGCCAGCTACGTGTACGATTCGGCGCAGCGGATTTATGACCGCGCGGCCAATCCGTTCTTCGTCCGCATTGACCGCATCTGGACGTTCAACGCAATCGCGATTTTGCTCCCTGGGGGCGCAGGCGTCCTCGCCTGCTTGCTTTCGGGCAAGACCGCCTATCGAATCCAGACAGGCGAGGACGCCCGCGCTCCCAGGGCTTTGCGTTCGCGCATCTGGCTGTGGGGGTCGGCTGGATTGATCGCGTGTTTTCTGATGACGAAATATTCCGAGCCGATTGGACGTCTGATTCCGAAAATTGAAACCGGGGTCTATTCGTGGCGGATGCTGACTCTGACGAGTTTTGTGGTGGCGATGCTGGCTGGCGCGTGCGCCGGTAGCTCGACCGTTAAGGAGGGTGTGGCTGTATGGCTTAAGCCCTCCCTTACGGTTGGGCTACTGTTCGGCGCGCTGGCGATGAGCGCGTGGTATGTCGCGTGGCCAACGTGGCGCGGGCAATCGTTCGAGCCGAATTTAGAGCATTACAACTACGCTACGCTGCCGCGAGGTGTCCCGCGCGAAACTCCGCCGATGGATTTGGCGCAGTTGGCTTCCGGCGCTGGACGCGTCACGATTGAACGCTGGACGCCGGAATCGCGCAAGCTTCGGGTCGAACTGGAAAAATCTGATCAACTGCAATTTCGCACGTCGAATTTCGCGGGCTGGACGGCGGCGGTTGACGGCACGCCGGTTGAAGTGAAAGAAGGCGCGGTCAAAAACATCGTCATTGACCTGCCTGCGGGCGTCCACAGCGTCGCGCTTGAATTTCGCCCGACGCCCGTCAGGCGCGCGAGCGATTTCATTACGGTTCTTTCACTGGCGCTTTTGTTACTGATCATCTCTGCAATCTGCCTTAAGTCTGGAGGACACGATGAACAAAACGGTCAAACGATATGAAATCCCCATAGTGGCCGGGCTGTTGATCTGGGGCACGCTCTTTCTGCTCAAGATGGCGTACCTGCGCATCTGGATCAGCACGCCGATCTGCGTGGCTTATCTGTGGGCCATCTACGCTTACGTCAAAGCGCGTTACGACGCGAAGATTCCGTTCGCGCTATTGTTTATGGTCTGGGCTTCGGTGGCGTTGGATGGACTGGGGAACCTGTTCGATTTTTACAACAACTCTCCGTTCAAATATTTCAAGTACGACGAATTCACGCACACGGCTGTGCCCGCGCTGACTGCGCCCGTGATCGTATGGTTGTTGCGCGCGGGGCTTGATCATTTCGGCTACCGTCTGCCGCTGGGATTGGTGACGTTCTTCGCGGTGACGACGATGTTCACCCTGTCGGGCTTTTACGAGATTGTCGAGTTGTGGGATGACAAATACATGTGGCCGCAGCCGGGGATGCGCATTCACGGGCCTTACGACACGCCGAACGATCTGCAATGCGATCTGCTGGGATTGATCATTGGCGGGTTGATCGCTCATGTGGCGCTGAAGCGGCAGGCCAGAAGCGAGTTTCAGCGCGCCCACGCGGCGGGAGCGGCTTGAATGCGGAATGCGGAATGCGGAATGAAAAGCAGAGATGTTAATCGCGCAATCCGTGTTCTTCATTCCGCATTCCGCATTCCCACGCATTCGCGCTTACGAATTTCAAAACGACAGCCGGGGCGCGCGTTGCTCCACTCCACTCGCGCGCCGATCAGGTTCGCGCGCGAACGGATGTTGGCGATGCCGTGTCCCGTTCTGTTGATTCCGGCGCGGCCGAACCCAACGCCGTCATCGCGGACTTCGATCAACAGGTCGGTCGAATTCTCAGCCCTCGCCGAAATCTTCACCTGTCGCGCTTTGGCGTGGCGGCAGATGTTGTTGAGCGCTTCCTGAACCATCCGGTAAAGCTGAATCTGTTCGATGTGCGAAAGCCGCAGCCGCTCTTCCAGATTCGGCTCGCAGATAAACTCGTAAGCGAACTTCTCTTCGGCGGGCAGTTGCGCGACCGAATTGCTCAACGCCGATTCGAGCGCGGGCAGAAAGCCGATGTTTTCGAGCGCCGACGGGCTGAGGTCTTCGCAGATGTGGCGAATCTCGCTGGAGATGGCTTCGATCTCGCGGCGAAGCTCGACGGGCGTGGGCGCGGATTCATCCCCGGTTGAATTCGGCAGTTGATCGGTCATCACCAGCAAGTGTCGCAGGTCGGCCAGCGTCTGATCGTGCAGGTCGCGCGCGATGCGGCTGCGCTCCGTTTCGGTTTCGTTGGCCAGCCGCAATCGGGTTTCGGTCAAATCAACGTTCGTTTTTTCGAGCGCGCGATTAGTCGTGGCCAGCCGCAATTGCTGGCGAAACGCCCAGACAGCGGCCGCGACAGCGATGGCGAGGAGCGTCGCAAGCAACAGCGTCGGCCAGGGAAAAGGCGCGCTGCGGATTCGCAATCGAACGCTGAGCGGCGCCGAGTAGACCAGGTCGCGGCTGATGGCTCGCGCGATGATCGTGTACGGGCCTGATTGCAGATTTTCGACGGCGAACTGCGGGTCGTGCGTTTGAACCCGCTTCACCTCGTTTTTCTTTTTGTCGAGCAGCGTGAATTCATATTGAAACTGGCTGGGGAAGGTCTTGCTGCCGACGCCTGCGACTTCGAGCAGCAGGTTCCGCTGCGTGTGCGGCAGCGACAGTTCGGCGGTCAGATATTCGGGCAGATAGATTTGATTGGCCACCAGACGTTTGATCTGCAATCGCGGTTCGACCGCGCTGGGGCGATGACGCGTGACGCCGCGATTCGTGCCGATCCAGATTTCGTTATTGCCCCCTGGCGCGACGGCGAAGACCTGCTGCGAGGCCAGCCCCTGCTCGGTGTCGAAACGCGCGAAGACGTTTTGATCGGGAAGCAGTTTGATCAATCCCGCGTTCTGCGTGGCGATCCAGACGATTTCGCGCGCGGCCTTTTCCGGCGTGGCTTCGCGCGTTACGAACAAAGACCGCACATCAACATCCGGCTTGATTTCACGGATCGAATCTCCTTCGCGTAGGTACAAGCCCTGAGAAGCGCCGATCCAGATTCTTTTGCCGGCGGGGCTGATTGCGCGAATTGCGCGATCAGTGGCCGGCTGTTTTTGCGGCAATGTGAACGAAGTCGTTTGCGATCCATTGTCCGGGGCGAACCGCCGCAACTCGCCGTCGGTTGTCCCGAACCACAGAGCGGCGTCAGCGCCATTGTCGCGCTCGACTGCAAGACAGATTGCGCGCTGGGCCGCCGCGTCGGTCAAAACTGGCGCGCGCGTGAAACCGCTCGCGTTGTTTTCAATTCGCTCAATGCCGCGCGCGTAAAACGCCGCGTAAATTTGTCCGCGAAAACTGACGATTGCGCGAACGCTCTCGCGCGATTGCGGATTGGCGATTGCGGATTGCGGATTGGCTGATCCGTCGCCTGGTTGCGCTCGGTCTGCCTGTGGTTGTTCAACCTCGGTTTCACTAGTGATCGTGATTGTCGTCTCCGGTGATGAGACGCGCGTGAAGCCGGAAGAGTCTTTCGATTTGACGAACAAGCCGCCGCTCGTGCCCGCCCATATCGCGCCGCCGTTTTCAACCAACGCGTAAATCGAACGTCCCTGCATCTCCGCGACTTCGACCCACGAATCAGCGCCGGATTCGCCAGCGCTCGCCGCGAGTTTGAACAGTCCGCGATTGGCGCCGAGCCAGGTCTCGCCATTCGCCGCCGTCAGCATCACGCGGACGAAATTGCTTTGCGGGTTGTCGCTGACGTTCGACGCGCGAAAGCTGTTGCGGTCGTAGCGGCAAACGCCGCGATCTGTCCCGAACCAGACGACGCCTTCGCGGTCACGGAAAATGGTGTTGATGCGATTCGAGCGCAATCCGCCTGCGGTGTTTTCAAACGTCAGATGTTCGAGCCGCCTCACCTCGCCGTTTTCGACTTTGAGCAGGAACGCGCCCTGCTTGCTCGCGCCTGCCCACAACTCTCCGCCGCCGCCGTGAACGGATGTGATCGCGCCCGCGTCGAGCGAGGTTCGCGTGAGCGCGCCGTCTTTCCACAACCACAATCCGCCCGCCTCGTTGCTTGGCTGTTCCGCCAGCCAGACGCGCTCGCCGTCGTCGTAAATCGAAGAGATGAAGTAAGGCCTCGGAGGTTTGATCGAAGCCTGGCGAAGCTCGTTCGCGCGATTGATCATCAGCCCGCGCCCGCTCGACCCGATTAGCCAATCCCCAGCGGAGAACGCAATTGCGGCGAGCGACAAAGTCTGATTCGATTGATTCGGAGATTTGAGCAGGGGATGAGCGCTCGGATCGAGCTTCGTGGCGATGAGGCGGGATCTGGCGCCGCTTTCGCTGCGAAACTCTCCTTCAGCCTGCTCCTGATAGCGAATGATCTCGCCGTTGGCTGTGGTTACCGTCACTTCGCCTGATGGCGACGAGGCGATGCCGGATACCGCCCGGCCGCGCGTTTCGGATAAGACTTCGATTCGACCCTCGCGCAATCTGGCCGCGCCGGCGTCCGTGCCGATCCAGAGATTGCCGCGCGTGTCGAGCTTCAACGCCAGAATTTTGCGCGAAGGCAGCGCGGCTTCGTTCGGCGCGGCTTCGACGTTGCGCCCGTCGTAATGCGCCAGGCCATTGTCCGTGCCGAACCACAGTACGCCGCTTGAGTCTTCAGCGATGGCGTTGACGCGGTCTGACGGCAGTCCGTGAAAAAGTGTCACCGCGCCCCAGCGGTGGAGGTTGAGCGTGGCAGGATCGGTGGTCTTTTCCGGTTTTTGAGTGAGGCTCTGGCTGGAATCTGGCGCAGGCTGGTCAAGCGGCGGCTCCTGAGCAAACGAATTACAGAGAATGAAAAGAGCGGCGCTCAACAGCGAAAAGAGAATTAACAATCTGGGTTTTCCTGGTGAGAACATTACTTTTGCTCGGATGCAAACTTCTTTCGATCCTTCTCCAGCCACTTCTCCAACTCCGCGCTCGCCTTCTCCAGTTCATCCTGATTGATCAACCCGCGCCGCAACGCCTCGAAATAAGCTCGTGTGCGGATGTTGAAAGCCAGTTTGTCGTAAGCCTCGTCCGGCGTGCCTTCGGCGGAGGCCGGGAGCAGCTTTTCGTAGAGCGTGGTCAGGCGGCTCTCGACTCCGCGCAAACTCAGATGGCATTTGCGCGCGATGGCCCAGTTCGACAATCCGAGCGCGAGGTAATAAAGCGCTTCGGCTTCGAAATCGGTCAGCAGCGGCTGCGTGAACGCGTCCTTGAAATTCGGATCAATCATATCGGCGCCGTCTTCGAGCACGGCGGCGACGAAGCGCAGGAAGCGGCTTTCGGGATTATTTTTGTCAATGAATCCGTAGGCTGGAGGTGGCTGCACGCTGCGCACGATCTTGCGGATTTCGTTGATGTAGATTTCGTGCGGGAACTGAGTCCAGAAAATTATTCGCGCCTCAGGGAAGCCTTTCCAAATCGCGCGCGCCGCTTTGACGCCTGACAGTCCAGGCATCTGAATGTCCAGGACGCAGAGCTGCGGGCGCTGGGCCAGAGCCGTTTTGACCACGCTCTCGCCATCGGCGGCCTCCAGGACGGGGCGGTATTCGGCAAACTCGCGTTCCAGCAGTTCGCGCAGATAAGCGCGTTGAGCGACATTGTCTTCAGCAATCAGGATGGCCATAGTTTCTTCTCAGGTTATCCACTCGGCTTCTCACGTTCGTCATCATACAGTGATTATTGATCCGATTAACAGCGATTGAACCCTCGTTCGCGTATGTGGGAATCCACAATGCGGAAAAGGCATTTCTGGCATGCGTCTTGATTTAGTTAATCCTTCCGGCTATCATCGCGCTTACTTTCAGGTGGGCTGGCGCCCACCTTTTTTATCGCTTCATCCCGACGACCTTTTGCCTGGAATCAATCGCCAGAGTTATTTGAGGGAGTTTGAAATTGAAACTTGATCCGCGTGTCAACGAGATCATCGAGCGTGTCACAGCGCGCGAAGGCCTGGAATTCGTCCACGCCGAAATGACCGGGGGAAGCAAACCTATCCTGCGGGTTTACATAGACAAGCCTGGTGGCGTGACGCTCGACGATTGCGTAATGGTGAGCGAACGCGTCAGTTTGATTCTCGATGTGGAAGACATCATTCCGCATCAGTACACGCTCGAAGTGGCGTCGCCCGGTCTGGATCGCGGGTTGTACAAAGAATCCGACTACGAGCGTTTCGCGGGATTGCCAGCGCACATCAGGATTTCAGAAGCGATTGAAGGGCAGAGAAATTTTCACGGGCGACTCGTCGGTCTCGACCGCGAGGACGAAGCGCCGGTCGCCGTGATCGAAGAGCAGGATGGCAAACGGCGCCGCCTGCCTCTAGCCAAAATCGTGAAAGCGAACGTTGAGATTGAACCATAGTTGCGGAAGTTATGAACATAAGCTCAATTGCACAGAACATTGAGGTCCTCAGCAAAGAGAAAAAGATTGACCCACAGGTCATCATCAGCGCGATTGAAGACGCCGTGGTGACGGCTTCGCGCAAGCACTTCAAAACAGGCGAAGACCTGCACGCGCGCTACAATCTGGACAGCGGGTCAATCGAGTTATACGCGATCAAGACTGTTGTTGAGGACATCGCCGATCCGTCGCGCGAAATGACCGTCGAAGAGGCCAATTTGGAAGTTGGCGAAGGCGCTGAAGTCGGCGATATGCTTGAATTGCCCCGCCCGATGGAAGACCTGGGACGGATTGCGGCGCAGACTGCGAAGCAGATCATTTTGCAGAAAGTCCGCGAGGCCGAGCGCAACAACGTTTACGAGGAATACATTGGACGGCTGGGCGAACTGGTCAATGGTTTTGTCAAACGGTTTGAAGGCGGCAAGGTCATCGTTGATCTGGGCAACGGCATCGAAGCCGTCATGCCCAAGTCGCAGCAATCGCGCGTCGAATCTTTCACGCAGGGCGAACGCATCCGCTGCGTCATTCACGATGTCGGACGCGAATCGAAAGGCCCGCAGATCGAGGTTTCGCGCACCAACCCCGAACTGCTCAAACGGCTGTTCGAGATGGAAGTGCCTGAGATTTACGACGGCACGGTCGTGATCAAAGCCGCCGTGCGCGAACCGGGCGAGCGCGCCAAAATCGCCGTCGTCTCGAACGAACGCGACGTTGATCCGGTGGGCGCCTGCGTCGGGATGAAAGGCTCGCGCGTGCAATCAATCATCCGCGAATTGCGCGGCGAAAAGATTGACATCATCGAATGGTCTGAAGACCCCGCGATCTTCGCGGCGAACGCGCTGTCGCCGGCGAAAGTCAGCAAGGTCACAGTCGTTGATTTCGACGACCGCAAATTGCAGGTCACGGTCGAGAACGAGCAGCAGAGCCTGGCCATCGGCAAGCGCGGACAGAACGTGCGCCTGGCGGCGAAGCTGGTCGGATGGGATATTGACATCCGCAGCGAAGAAGAGATGAAGCGCGAGATCGCTTCGCAGATGGAGCAGATTATTACTGCGCCTGAAGTGAAAATCTCGTCAATCGAAGGCATCTCCGCCGGTGACAGCGCGACGCTCGCCGAACATGGCATCGAGACAGTCGAGCAACTGGCTGAAGCCACAGTTGACGATCTTTCGGATTGGCTCGATCTGAGCGTTGACGAAGCTCAGGAACTGCTCGATATGGCCCTGGCGATTACAGAAGCGCGCCGCGCTCACGCCAGCCAACACGCCGCCGAAGCCGCGGAGCATGAAGTGGCCGAGGAAGCGGAGGGGTTTGAAGACGACGAAACGGAGTTATCCGAAGCGGAAGGCTCTGTTGATGAGGAAATGGAAGCCGCCGCCGAAGGTGAAGCGGAGGACGTAGACATAGAGGGCGAAACAGAGGAAGATAAAAAAGAGGACAAAGAAGAAGATCAGTAAATCTGAGAGTTCATTGGGATGGAGAGATGCGGGCGACTTCGGAAGCCGGCCGGAAGTTGAATTGATCATCCGAAGTTATGTCTCATTTATCTGGAAAACATCCGGACTCTCCGACTCTCAACTCTCGAAGGTGTAAATGAATAAAGTCAGAATCTACGATTTGGCCAAAGAATTGAAACTCGAGAGCAAAAAGATTCTCGAGGACGCCCGGCGTATGGGCGTTGATGTAAGTGTGCCTTCGAACACGCTTGAAGATAACATTGCGGCTAAGATCCGCGAGATGTACTATCCGAAGAAAGAGCAGGCCCCAGCCATCCATAGAGCAAGATTGATCAAGCATCAGACTCCTGCGGCTACGCCGGGCGATACGGCAGGCGCGGAGCAATCGGCGGCGGCCCTCGCTCCTGTCGAACAGGCGCAGCAGACAACCGAACCGGTGGAGACGGCGGCGCCGTCCCGCCCGCCCGCGGCGCCTGTTTCTCAAACAACGATCAAACCGATCAAGACGGCCAGGCCGGCGCAACCGGCGCCGCAAACGCTGACTCCGGCTCAACCGGCCACGCCGCCTCAACCGGTTCCTCCGGTCGAGCAACAGGCCGCGCCGGCCGCAGAGGCGAAATCCAGAGTTGTCAAACTGGCGGCCCCGCCTGCGCCCGCGAAGGAGGCGCCTGTGCAAGCGCCTGCGGTCAAGCCGGATATTGAGGAACAAACCGCGCCTGTAATAGAAGAACCGATTGCGCAGCCACAGATCGAAGAGATTGAACCCGAACAGATCGCCGCGGAGGCTCCGGCTGAAGAGTTTAAGGCGCCTGTCGCTACGCCGGAATTTCAGACTCCTCCGCCGTCCATTAGCGCAGGCGGCGTTGGCGGCGCTGGCGCTCGCGCCGAAGCGAAACCGACCGGAACGAAAGTCATCAAGCTGAAGACGCCGACGCAGCCGATGCCGAAGCCTGCGCCGAAACCTGCGGCGCCGAAACCCGCTGCCGCCCGGCCCGCTCCGGTTGGCGCGCAGCAGCAAGCCAAGCCTGAATCGCGCGGCGCCGAACAGAAACGCGAACGTGAGGGGCGAGGCAAAGGCGTTCATCTGCTGCCATCGGGCGCGCAACAACGCACGGTTTACATCCCGCCGAAAGATCAACGCCCCAAGGGACGCCATCAACAGCGCCACAAAGGTGAAAAAGAGAAGTTCCAGGAAGGGAACACGCAGCGGCTGATACCTCGCAAACAGCTTGCGGTGGCCTCCGCCGCGCGCGCGCTGCCTGAAGTGCTGAAATCCGCTCGTCTGGTGGAAGGCAGCACAGTTCGCGAATTCGCCGAGAAGATTGACGCCAAGCCGCGCGACATCGTGACGGCGTTGATGCAGCGCGGCGTGATGGCGACGATCAACCAGACGATCAGCCCCGACGTGGCCAAAGACATCGGCAGGCAATACGGATTCGACGTGGCCTTCGGCGATTACGAGGACATGATCATCGAGTCCGAATTCGAGATCACTCCCGAAGCGATGGAGGACACAGACCAGCGCGCGCCTGTGATCACCGTCATGGGGCACGTTGATCACGGTAAGACCAGTTTGCTCGACGCCATCCGCCAGGCGCGCGTGGCCGAAGGCGAAGCGGGCGGAATCACCCAGCACATCGGAGCTTACTCGGTGGAAGTGCCGAATCCGGACGATCCGTCCGTCAGGCGGCGGGTGGTCTTCCTGGACACGCCGGGCCACGAAGCGTTCACGATGATGCGCGCGCGCGGCGCTCGCGTCACGGACATTGTCGTGCTGGTCGTCGCCGCCGACGACGGCGTGATGCCGCAGACGGTCGAAGCGATTGATCACGCGAAAGCCGCTGGCGTTCCGATAGTCGTAGCGATCAACAAAATTGACAAGCCAGACGCCAATCCCGACCGTGTCAAGAAAGAATTGGCTGATCGCGGCTTGCTCTGGGACGGATGGAGCGGCGACACGACCATGGTCGAAGTTTCCGCGAAGATGAAGAAGAACATTGACGGGCTGCTCGAAATGGTTCTGCTGACGGCGGACATCCTCGATCTTAAGGCCAACCCGAAGCGCAAAGCGACGGGCACAGTGCTCGAAGCGAAACTTGATCGCGGCCGCGGCGCAGTCGCGACGGTGCTGGTTCAGAATGGCACGTTGCGCGTCGGCGATCCGTTCATCGTCGGCAATTTCTTCGGCAAGGTTCGCGCGTTGATGGATGATCACGCGCAGCGCGTGCAGGAGACTCCTCCGGCGACCCCGGTCGAAGTGCTCGGACTGGAAGGCGTGCCGGCGGCTGGCGATCAGTTCCAGGTTGTTGACGACATCGCCAAGGCGCAACAGATCGGGCAATTCCGCCAATCGAAGGCGCGCGCGATGGCGCTGGCCCGCACCGCCGCACGAGGTCTCGACCAGCTTGCGATTCAGATGGAGACAGGCGAGGTCAAGGAACTGCTGGTCATTCTGAAAGCTGACGTGCAGGGGTCAGTCGAAGTGCTCAAAGACACGCTGATTAAACTCTCGACCGAAAAAGTCAAAGTCCGGATCATCCGCGCGGGCGTCGGCGCGATCACTTACGACGACGTGCTGCTGGCCAGCGCGTCGAACGCCACTGAAACCGGCGCCGCGACGGTGATCATCGGGTTCAACGTGCGGCCCGAAGCGCGCGCCGACGACGCGGCCAAACAGGAAGACGTTGACATCCGGCTGCATTCGATCATTTATAAAGTTGAGGAAGAGATTCGCAATGCGATGCTCGGTTTGATGGAAGCCACGACCAAAGAAACTGTCATCGGCAAGGCCGAAATCCGCGACATTATACGCGTGCCGAAGGTCGGCTCCGTCGCCGGTTGCATGGTGACCACCGGTTCGATCAAACGCACCGCGCACGCGCGATTGATCCGCGACAACGTGGTCATTTTTGAAAGTCACATTGGCAGCCTGCGCCGCTTCAAGGAAGACGTCAGCGAAGTGCAGCAGGGATACGAATGCGGTATCACGGTCGAGCGCTTCAACGATTACAAAGTCGGCGACGTGATCGAAGCGTTCATCACCGAGAAAGTCGCGCCGACGCAATTATAGTTGCTGGTGATTGGTGGTTGTTGGTTGGTAAAGAATCCTTGCCAACCGCCAACCACTAACCACCAACCACCAATTTATGTCGTACCGTTCTCACAGATTGGCCGAGGAGTTGAAGAACGAGATCAGCGCGATCATCGCTCAAGAAGTCAAAGACCCGCGCGTTGGTTTCGCTACGGTGACCGAAGTTGAAGTAACTCCCGATCTGCGCCGCGCTCGCGTCCTCGTCAGCGTCTTAGGTTCCCCCCAGGAAAAGCAGGAGACTTTCGAAGCTTTGGTTCGCGCCACAGGCTACATTCGCCGCCTTATTGGGGCGCGCATCAGGTTGCGCCACACGCCGGAACTGAGCTTCGCTTACGACGATTCGATCGAGCACGGCGACAAGATGATGCGGCTGCTCGATGAAATCAGGAATGAGGCTCAAGAAACCACAGAACCCTGAGATCAGATCACGTAAAGATATGCGCCTTAAAAGCTGCGCCCACGCTCAGCTTTCAGCATCGAGTAAAACATATGCTAGGTCAGGTTATTGAACTGATCGAAAAACACCAACGCTTCGCCGTCACTTCGCACATCAGACCTGACGGCGACAGCCTCGGATCGTCGCTCGCCTTGTGTTGGATTCTGCGCGGGCTGAAAAAAGAGGCTGAAGTGATTATGTGCGATCACGTGCCTCACGCTTACTGCCGGTTGCCCGGCGCCGATGAAGTCCGCGTGGTCAGAGACATTGACCGGGAATACGACGCGGTTTTCGTCATCGAATGCAGCGACGTGACGCGGCCCGGCTTGCTGAGCCTCAAAGATCAGTTCGTCGTCAACATTGATCATCACTCGACGACCGAACTCTTCGGCGACCTCAACTGGATTGATTCGACCGCCGCCGCTGTCGGCGAAATGATCTACAACCTGGCCAAAGCCATCGGCTCGAAGATCACTCCCGAAATCGCCAGTTGCGTTTACGCCGCGCTGCTCACCGACACCGGATCGTTCCATTTCTCGAACACCACCGAGCGCACTTTCAAAATCGCCAGCGAACTTGTTCGCCACGGCGCGCAACCGGCCAAACTCTCGCAAGCGATCTTCTACAATTACCCTTACGCCAAAGTCCTGCTGGCAGGCGCAGTGCTCTCGACCTTGCATCGCGATGAATCGGGCCGCATCGCCTGGATCACGATGACCAAAGAGGCGCTTGAACAAAGCGGCGCCAGCGAAGACGATTCCGACGGCATCATTAACTACCCGCTCACTGTCGGCGATGTCGAAGCCGTGGCGTTCTTCCGCGAACTCTCCAGTTCGACCTACCGCATCAGCCTGCGCTCGAAGAACCGCGTCAACGTCGCCCGCGTCGCCGAATCTTTCGGCGGAGGCGGACACGCCAACGCCGCAGGCTTCACGATCAAAGCCGACTACGACAGTCTCGCTCAGGAAGTCATCGCGAAATTGAAAGAAGCTGTGGCCGCCGCTCCCGCGGTGAA
>JAJVID010000190.1 GCA_022072205.1 Acidobacteriota bacterium | reverse complement strand
GCGCTGCGAACTTCGAGCGAGGCTTTGAGCGTGACCGAAAGGGCCGATTCGGGATTGCCCGCCTCGCGGTTGAGCTTCAGCCGCCGCATGATGTTTTCCACGTCAATGATCGCGTCATCCACCACTTCGCCGAGCGCGATGACCAGTCCCGCGATGACCATCGTGTTGATCGTGTAGCCGCGCCAGTAAAGCACGAGCGTGGCCGCGAGCAGCGAGAGCGGGATCGCGAGCAGACTGATGAGCGCCGTCCGCCATTCAAACAGAAACGCTACCAACACGGCGATCACGAGCAGACAGCCGATCAGCAGCGCGTTGCGCAGATTCCTCAGCGCCACTTCGATGAAAGTCGCGGGGCGGAAGATCGTCGAATCAATCTCGACATCTTTCAAACCGGGCCGCAGCGCGTTGAGCGCGGCCTCGACGTTGCGCGATACGTCGAGCGTGTTGCCGGTCGGATGTTTTTCAACGATCAGCAGCAGACCCGGGCCGTCGTTGATGATCGCGTCGCCGATGGGCGGCGGGAATCCTTCGATCACTTCAGCGACGGCGCTCAATTGCAGCGGCGCGCCATTGCGAAAAGCCACCGGGATGCGCGCCAGGTCTTGCGGCTGTGCGACGGCGGACATATGCGCGACCGACAGCCGCTGGTTGGGCGTGTCCACGAAACCTCCGGCGGCGACCGAAACCGCGTCGCGCGTTGAACGCACTACGTCATCCAGCGTGACGTTGTGGTTACGCAGCCGGTCGGGATCAACCAGCACCTGAAGCTGTCTATCGCGCTGCCCCCAGATGGCCACGTTGGCCACGCCGGGAATCGCCATCAATCGCGGGCGGATCGTCCAACGCGCCAGCGTCGAAAGCTCCATCTGCGAAAGCGTCTTTGACGAGACGCCGATCTTCATCGCGCGGCTCGTGGACGAGAGCGGTTGCAAAATCACCGGCGGTCGCGCAGCCGCAGGCAGTTGCGGCGCCACCAGCGCCAACCTCTCCTGTACGATCTGCCGCGCGCGCATCAACTCGGTGTCCGGCTCGAAGATCAGCACGACCGACGAGAGGCCGAGCACCGATTTAGACCGCAGCGTTTTCAATTGCGCCGTGCCGGTCAGCGCGTTCTCGACCGGCACGCTGATCAGGCTTTCGACTTCGGCGGTTGAAAGGCCCGGCGCTTCGGTTTGAATTTCGACCAGCGGCGGAGCGAATTCGGGGAAGACGTCGAGCGGCGTTGAGCGAATGACGCGCACGCCGACGATCATCAGCACGATGGCGAGCGCGACGACGATGACGCGCAGATGCAGTGATGTAGAGACTAGCCAGTTCATCAATTGGTGGTTGGCGATTGGTGGTTGGTGGTTGGTGGGTGGCGGTGGATGGAACTTTTGCCCATCACCAGCCATCAACCACCAACCACCAATCACTATTACTTTCCTGTGCCGAATTCTGTGCCGAATAGTTCGGCGGCTCCGGCGGTGACAATCTTCGCGCCGGCTGCCGGGCCGCGCGCGAGCACGGCGAGCGCGTTCACGACGCGGCGCACTTCGACGCGGCGTCGCGCGTACTGTTGCGGCGCGATGTTTTCATAAACCCACGCGCCGCCGTTGATGTCATGCACCACCGCCGACCAGGGCGCGACCAGACTCTCTTCCGTCGCGCGTTCGGCGAGCGTCACGCTCATTCTCTGTCCGGGACGCAGCGAGCCGTCGCTGTTCGCCAGTTCAAAATAGAGATCAGCGGTGTTGTTTGTCGGGTCGGCTGTTGGCGGCGCGTTGACGGGGCGAGCGGAGCGCGAGGGCGCTCCCGGCGCATCGTTCAGCGCGTTGACTCTGGCAGTTTGACGGCGGTCAATCAATCGCAGGTCGCCGACGTAAACCGGTACGCGAATCCACACCGAAGACAGGTTGGCCACCTCGAACAGCGGCGAGCCGCCTGCGACAGTTTGTCCAGGGTTGGCGAAGACTTTCTGGATGACGCCATCACGCGGAGCGGCAATGGTGACGGCCACGTCAGCGGCTATCGGCGCTTGTTCAAATCGTTCCAGGCGGGCGCGAGCCGTCTTCAGATCGTTTTCGGCGAGGTCGAGTTCTTCGCGCGCCTGCTGCACGGCCTTCTCGCTGCCCGCGCGGTCGCGCAACAATTGTTCGGCGCGATTGAAACGCACTCGCGCGGCTTCGACTCGCGTCTGCGCGTTGGCGGTGTCGCGCTCGAACTGCACGCGAAGATCGCGTTCGGGCGCGAGGAAAGGCGTCAGGCGGAAGAGCGATTGCCCTTTGCGCACGAACGTTCCAACGGCAAGCTGCGCGCTGTTCGCCGCCAGCGTGCCGCTTATCGGAGCGGTGACGCTTGTCGTGCGGTCGGGCGGCAACGTGATCTCGCCCGCGAAGTCGCGCGTTTGAGCGACCTTCTCAACCGAGACTGGCGCAGTGGCGATGCCTAATCGCTGCTCGGCTTGCGGCGAGAGTTTGATCGTGGCGAGTTCGGACTCTTTGATCGCGTTCTCGACTTTGGCAGGCGGCGCGGCTTTATGACTCTCAGCGGCTTGCGGCTTTGAGCAGCCAAACAAACACGCCAGCAAGGCGATGATGACGATGGTGCGAATATGGGGCGCTCGCTCGCTACCGCTCGCGGTACTGAACCGATTGATTGATGTGAGATCAGCGATTTGCAATCAGCCTCCTTCCGATACTGCGTTCGAGTTGCGCCATTGCGCGCGCCTCAGCCGCCTGCAACTCCGGTTCGCGCAATCGGGCGTCGGTCAAACGGCGCGTGGTTTCAAGCACGAAAAGATACGCTACGTCGCCTGATTTGTAAGCGCGTTCGGCGCTGCGGATGTCTTCTTCGAGCGGCGGCAGCACGCGCGCGCGCCACAGTTCGCGCGATTCGCGCGCCTGCGCCAGTTGGGCGTAGGCCTCGCGCACTTCCGCCACGACGCGTTGCCGGGCGGCGATCAATTGTTTGGCGGCGCGTTCGATCTCGGCCTCGGCGCGCGAGACGCCGCCCTGGTTGCGATTGAAGATCGGTAATTCGATTTGCGCCCCCGGCCCTTGCTCGAATTTGCCATTGCCGCCGCGTCCGTATTCTTTGGCGATGGCCGAGACAGCGAGGATGCGCGAGCGTTCCCATTTCGCGCGCTGGCCTGCGGCTTCGATGGCTAACTGCGCCGCCTTCAATTCGGGCCGCGCGTCCAGCGCCTGTTCGATCAGATTATCGAGAGTTTCTGACGGTCCGGAGACGATGGGAGTCGCGGTGGATGTTTTCACGCTGACGGGTTGATCGGCTCCTGCCGTTTCGATTGCGGGCGACAGGATGATTTCAAAACTCGGATTGCTGCCGGCGGCGCCGAGCAGCGCGCGCAGACGGTCGCGGGCGATTACGGCATCGTGCCCGAAGCGCGTCGCTTGCTCTTCGGCCAATCGCGCGTCAATTCGCGCGGCGCTCGTTTCCAATTCGCTGATGTCTCCGGCGCGAAACCGCGCGTTGACGATTGTCGCAATCTCGCTGCGTTCGCGCACGGCCTCCGAAGTCATGCTGGCGCGACGCTGGGCAATCGCGTAATCGGCGTAAGCCAGCCGCACGTCGCGCACCAGGTCGAGCGCGCGTGAGACCAATGTCTCTTCGACGCGCTCCATTTCGAGTCTGGCCGCCGCTACTCGTTTGGGTCGTTGCCACAAAGCCTCGAACGGCCAGTTGGCGACGGATTCGAGTATGCGTGTACTGAACGGAAAAATCAGCGTCAGCGAGGGATTGCGCAACTGACCCGCCTCGATCAGGTCGGCGCGCGCCAGTCCCATTGCCGTCAATTCGGCCTGCAACGCCGGGTTGTTCCATAACGCGATGGCGACGGCCTCGTCTTCCGACACGCCGTCGCCGAGCGAAACTCCTTCAGGCAAAGCCCAACCAGCCGTCTTCGCCGTCGGGTTGAGCTTGTGGCCCGTGCGCGCCTCTACCTTTTTCGATACGTCGGCAGGTTGGGTCTTCGCTTGGGCCATGCCACTCGCTGGCAAGAGGAACAATGAAAAAAGCAGCGCTAACCATCTCATCTTATCCATTCTCCCGTTGGATTAGTCAGTTTGACCTGCAGTTTCTCCTCTCAGCTCATCCCGGCGCTAAAAAGCCAGTTGGAGGGAGAATTGCAATCTGCGCGAAGGGCGCGCGGCGACGGCCTGTCCGAAGAACGGCGAACTGAGGTTGCCGACATAACCGGCGAAGTTCACGTGATTGGTTACGTTCAGGGCGTTCACTCCGACGGTCACCGAAGGCCCTTCGTCATTCTTCCGCTTGTTCAGTTGGAACTGGCGCGACCAGCGCAGATCGAGCTGCGCCAGACCCGGCCCCTGCTTCGTGTTTCGTCCGACGCCTGCGGGGCGTTCCAGCGTCAGGCTGTCGCGGTTGTCGTCGCGTCCGGTGGTAATCGTGTAAGGCGCGCCGCTGTTGAGCGTCAACCCCGCGCCGAGATTGAAATACTTGCCCGCCTTGATCGTGCCGAGCAGATTGAACCGATGGCGCACGTCGAAATCGGAGCGCGCCCATTCGCCCGCCAGATCGTAGCTGTTGGCGGGGAAGGCCGCGATGCCGTTCGTGTCGTTGCGAGCGCGGCCCAGCGCATATTGAATCATCCCGTTGAAATACGGCGTGATGTTTCCGCGCAGCCCCACGTCGAGCGAATGGCCGGCGAGTCGCCCGGTTGATTCGATTTGCCGCACGAGCGAGAAATTCGGATCGGGCCGTGCGGCGAAAATCGGTGGCAAAGGCGCGTTCACGTCGCGCGAGCGAAAGAGATTGACGCCGCGCGTGTAGTAATAATTCACGGACAGCGTCAGCGATTTCTGCAACTGCCGTTCGACGCCAACGCTGGATTGCAGCGTTGCGGGAATCACCGCGTTGGGAGCGAGCCGCACGAGGCTGGAAGGCTGGGCGGAAAGCGATTGGCCCGCGCTGAGCGGGTCAGGGAACCCCGGATCGGTCAGCACGTATTTTTTCAGCCGTTGCCCGTCGAAGCGCAGCAACTCGGAAATCGGCGTTGGGCCGGTGCGATCATAAAAAACGCCGAGGCCGCCGCGAATGGCGGTCTTGCGTTTTTTATCAGGCGCCCACGCCACCGACAAACGCGGAGCAAAGTTGTTGCTGTCTCCGTTGAAATAATTCTGCCGGTCGTAACGCAGCCCCACGGCGACCGACAGGTTCGGCCTCAGCCTGAACTCGTCCTGCGCGAAAACGCCCGCGATAATTTCCCAGAAGACGACTTTGGTCAGGCCTTGCTGTCGCTCGAATTTGAACGGGCGTTTCTGAACGTAATCCTGCAACGAGGAGAAGTAGAACGTGCCAGCGCTGTTGGTGCGGTCGTTGATTCCCCGGCGGCTGAAATCGGGAACCTGAATACCACCCTTGACGACGTGTTTGCCTTGCGACCAGGTCAGGGCCTGATTCAATGTCCAATGCGCTTCAGTGCGCAGGTAATCGGCCTGCGCGCCGCCGCCGGTGAAAGCGCCCTGCACGACGATCCGTTGCGCCTGATTGACGCTCAAGGTAGGCGCGTCGTAACGGCCCAGCAGAAAATTGATCTGGTTGACCAGTTTCGGCGAGATGATCCAGTTGTGATTGAAGCGCAACAGGTCTTCGTGTTTTTTGAAGTTCGCGGCGACCTCCGGCAGATTGAATTCGCCGACGCCCTGATTGCCGACGCTTTCATCCTCGTACGAATAGGTAACGGAGAACGTGCTCTTCTCGGACATCTGCCGTGTCAGACGAACGGCGAATTCGGTCTCGCGCGCCGGTCTGGGGAAAATACTTTGGATTGACCCGCTCGGCCCGTTGGCGAAGACTATTGATTGCAGGTCTTCCTCTTCACGCTCGAAGGTGAACAGGAATGAAGTCGGATGCGCCTTGCTCCGATTGAACGGCCCGGTCAGATTGCCTTCGTAAATTCGCCGCTGTTCGGGCGGGCGCGTCGCCGCAAAGACGTCACGAGCGTTGAGGTGTTGATCGCGAAAGAGAAAGTTGAATTCGCCATGAAACCGGGCCGCGCCGGGCTTGGTGATGATCTCGATGCGGCCACGCCCCGGACGCGAATACTCCGCGGAGTAGGGATTGTTGTTGATTTTGATTTCCTGAATGGCCGAAGGCGAAACGCCCAATTTAGACGCTTCCATCCCGTCCACAATCATCGTCACGCCGCTCGTGCCTGTGGCGCCGGCATCCAGAAAGCGCGACAACGCGCCGATATAATTTTGATCCAGCGTCGGCAGGTTATCGAGCGATTCACGATTGAGCGACACCACATCCAGATTGCCGCCGGTGTCGGTGTTGACCTGAGTGTTGGCGTCGGAGATTACGATTTCCTGTTCGAGGTCCGCCACCGGCAGGACGACCCGTAGCGGAGCAGGCGGACGATTGCCGATGACGGCGCGCGCCGTCGTCGGCTTGAAGCCTTCTTTCGTGACCAGGATTTCGTAATCGCCTGCGCTCAGCTTCTCGAAGCGGAACGCGCCGGCGGCGTCAGTCGCGGTCGAAACATCGCGGGACAGCGCGGCGCTTTTCAACGTGACCCGCGTTCCACTCAACACCGCCGCGTTCTGATCGAGGACGGTTCCAGCGAGCGTGAATGTGGCAGGCGTGTTCTGAGCTTGGGCGGTGGCGACCCCGGCGAATAGCAGCAGTAATGAGTAAAACCAGCGGGTCATTCGATTCGATCCTTCAATGCTTTTCCCACTGTGAATTGATCACCGACAAGGTCATTTGCCCAATGCGGCTGCGCGCACGGCGGCGCGCGGCGCCAGTTCGCCGCTGTCTATCACACGCCCCGTCAGGTCAATCGTTTTGAAGCTGAATTTCTCCGGCGTGATTTCGACGGACATGAAACAACTGGCTTCGTCGCTGCCGGAGGCGAAAAAAGAAGTGTCCCGCCTCAGGTCTCCGCGCCGCAGTTTGCCGCCCGATCCGGCGACGAAATACTGCACGCCTTGTTGCGGCTGAGTGCGTTCGTAAGTGTGGTCGTGGCCGGAGAGAACTGCGGCGACGCCGTGTCTGATAAACAACGGTTCCAGTTCGGCGCGCAACTTCAGGTTTGATCCGTGCTTGTCGCCCGACGAATAGATCGGGTGATGGAAGTACGCGATCTTCCATTTCGCAGCCGACTCAGCGAGCGCCCGTTCAACCCACTGGCGCTGACGCCGGTCGAAGTCAGTCGAATCGAGCGCGAAGAATTCCGCCATCCCATCGCCTCTGGTGAACGAGTAATAAGCGCGCCCGCCCATGTTGAAATTTGGATAATTGATTTGCGCTTCCCGGCCTTTCCTGACGTCGTGATTACCCAGCACGGCCTGGAACGTGACGCCGCGACGCAGCAGTTCAGCGTATGGCCGCTCGAACTTGGCCGAGATGTCCGCCGGATCGCCGTCGGGGTAAATGTTGTCTCCCAGCAATAACACGGTGTCGTAAGGTTGATCCCAATGATGAGCCGCCATTATGCGGGCCAGATCATATTGAGCGCGGTCTCCGGTGCCCGCGTCGCCGAAAGCGATGAAGCGCACAGTTCCTGTTGACGGTTGTGGCGCTGGCGAAAATCCATTGATCGCGGTTCGTAACGTTTTGCCTGGCGTCCTGGCGGAAGCCCTGGCGGTGAAGACGGTTGCGGCGGTAGTGGACAGCAGCGCGAGAAAGTCCCGGCGTTTCATAGATAGACATATCTCCTGGCGAAAGAATTTTGTGATCAGGGCAGCAAGCGCATGCGCAATTTACCCGATGGAAGATGAACAGAGAATAAACACGTCGAAAAATATGCGTCCCGGATCAGGCTCGTTTGAGCGGCAGCTCGACGGCGAAAGCGGCGCCCGCCGGGCCGGAATGCGCGAGCCTGATTGTCCCGTTGTGCGCTTCAGCGATCCAGCGAGCGATTGATAAACCCAGTCCCGCTCCTCCACCATTAGCGCCATTGGCCCCGGAGTTGGAGCGCGAACGCGCTTTATCCACGCGGTAGAAACGCTCGAAGATGTGCGGCTGGGCTTCGACAGGAATTCCTTCGCCAGTGTCAGACACAATCACTTCACAGGTCGAATCGGATTGAGTGAGGTTGACGCGAACAACGCCGCCCGCCGGGGTATGCCTGATCGCATTATCGAGCAGATTCAACAGCATCTGCCGCAACAAATCTTCGTCGCCGTAGCAGAGGATTTCGGCTGACTCCGCAGCCTCGACCGTTACACCCTTGCGCGCAGCCAGCACGCTCGCGGCGCGCGCTGTCTCGCCGATCAACTCGTCTAGGTAAAAGCTGCCGAGTGTCAGCGGGCGGCGTCCGGCGTCGGCGCGAGCCAGCGTGAACATGTCATCCACGATGCGGGCCAGCCGCAGCGTCTGATCGTTGATCATCGCCAGCGCATCGCGGTATTCGTTCTCCTCGCGTCGCGGCTTTTCCAGAATCACTTGCGTCGTCGTACGCATGACCGAAAGCGGCGTGCGCAGTTCGTGCGAAGCGTCAGTCATGAATTGCCGCTGAAGATTGAATGACGCGTCGAGGCGAGCCAGCAATTCGTTGAAAGCGCTGGCGAGTTGTCCCAATTCATCGCGCGGGTTGGCGACGGGCAATCGCCGCTCAAGGTTTTCGGCGCTGATCTGCCTGGCGCGCTCCGACATCGCCACCACCGGCGCGAGGGCTTTGCGCGCTAAAAACCAGCCGCCTGCCGCAACCACGAGCAAGGCTAAGGGAACCGACGTTGCAAGGATGCCGAAGAGCAATTCCAGGTCGTCTGAAGTGTCCTCGACGGGCTGGCAGACGATGAGAAAAACCGTGCTTTGCGGCGCCGCTACGATGCGCTGCGCCGCTGTGCGCAATCCGTCATCAATTCCAGTCTGGGCTTCGGACAATGTGTAAAACTGCAGTCCGTCCCGGTCGAGCGTCGTAACGCTCGCGGGCAAAGTAGCGTGAATATCGCCGAACGTTTTCTCCTTCAGCAAACGGCCTGACTTATCGAAAATCGCCACCGCCTGGCGAGGATAGTAATATTTGCGCAACGCGCTTCTCGCCGCTTCCTCGTCCGCCTCTCCCTCATCCTTCTCATGCACGAACAGCCTGGTTGTTCCTTCAATCGTCGTTCGCAAGCCCGCGTCAAGCCGCGCGTGCAGCTTGCGCTCCACCAGCGCGTAAACGCCAACGCTGAAAAGAACGAGCGTCAGCGCCAGCACGCCGACGTACCACAAGGTCAATCGTGTTCTGACTGAATCAAGCATCGGAATCTTCTTTCGCGGAAGTCAGCATATAGCCTTCGCCGCGCCGCGTGCGGAGCAGCTTCAGCGCATAACCCTCGTCAATCTTGCGCCGCAGCCGCTGCACGTAGACCTCGATCAAATTGGAGAACGGATCGAAGTTTTCTTCCCAGACGTGCTCGGCGATCTCGGAGCGGCTGACGACTTCGCCAGCGCGCCGCGCCAGGTATTCCAGCAACGCATATTCTTTCGCGGTCAGTTCGATTTGACGGTTATCGCGCCTGACCTGCCGCGCTCGCGTGTCAATGCTGAGGCCGTCAATTTCTATAACCTCCGGGCGCAGCGTCTGGCCTCGCCTCAGCAGCGCCCGCACACGCGCCAATAGTTCGTGAAAATCGAAGGGCTTGATCAGGTAATCATCCGCGCCGGTGTCCAATCCCGCGATCCGATCCTGCACCGCGTCGCGCGCGGTCAACATCAGAATCGGGATGGCCAGTCCTCCAGCGCGCAAGTCGCGGCAGACCTCAAAGCCGTCTTTGAGCGGCAGCATAACATCGAGAATGATCAGGTCGTAATCGTTGACGCCCGCCTGATAAACAGCGGCTTCGCCGTCCGCCGCCACATCAACCGCGTAGGTCTGCTCGCGCAATCCCTTCGCCAGCATCCGCGCGGCGTTTGGCTCATCTTCGACCAACAGAATTCGCATCTTTGCATTCCTTAAGCCGGCAAGGTCAGCGACTCGTCAGAGTGTATCAGAGAGTAACGCGCGGAGGATAAACGGAAGATAAATGGAAAAACTTTTGTTGCGGGCGCAAGCTTACAATTAATCGCTTGCTGTGGCGAACATCTGGCGTGTAGCGAGAGGGAGCGTGATTTGGAAGAAAGTTCCTTCACCGAGCTTGCTTTCGACGGTGATGTGGCCGCCGTGATCGCGGATGATGCCGTAGCTGACGGCGAGGCCCAGCCCCGTGCCTTTGCCGATTTGTTTTGTAGTGAAGAACGGGTCGTAGATTTTAGCCAGGTGTTCGGGCGCGATGCCGAGGCCGGTGTCGCGGATGTTGATCACCACGGCGTCATCGTCAGACTCAGTAGAAATTTCCAGCCTTCCTCCGCGCGGCATCGCGTCGCGCGCGTTGAGGATCAGGTTCATCAACACCTGTTGCAGTTTCGGCGCGTCGCCGGGCGCAAGCGGCAAGTCGTCGGCGTAGCGGCGCACGACTTCGATCTCGGTGTTGCGCAGTTGGGCTTCGAGCAGTTGGATCGTGTCGTCAATCACTCGGTTCAGGTCAACCGGCGTGTAACGCGAATCGCTGACGCGCGAGAAATTGAGCAGGTTGTTGACGATTGACGAGGCGCGCGAAGTCTGGCGGTGAATCTTTTCGAGCAGTTGGCGGCGCGGATCGGTTTCGGGAATCTGCTGCATCAGCATCTGCGAATAGGACGAGATGCCCGCGAGTGGCGTGTTGACTTCGTGCGCGACTCCGGCGGCGAGTAATCCGATTGACGACAGCTTATCGGATTGCTGCAACTGTTCTTCCAGGCTGACGCGGTCGGTCACGTCTTCGATGGCGACCAGCGAGCCTTCGATCTCGGCGGTCTTGCTCTGCAACGCGGCGAGCGAGATATTCAGCGTCAGATCGCGCCCGTCGGCTGAGCGCGCGCGGAATTTGTAGACGTTGACCGGCTCGCCCCGCTGCCATTCGCTGCGTTCCATCAGTTCGCGCAGCGCGCGGAGCATTTCGGATTGAAAGACCTCGGTGATGCGATGGCCGATGGCCTGCTCGCGGCTCAGGCCGTAAATCTGTTCCAGCGCGCCGTTCCAATTGGTGACGCGCCCGTGAAGATTGACCACCATTACGCCGACGTTGATTGACTCGATGATGTTCTCGTTGAAATCCTTCAGGCGGGCCAGTTCCTGAGCGCGCCGGGCCTGCTCTTCCAGCAGCAGCGCGTTTTCAATCGCCACTGCGACGTAACCGGAGATGGCTCTCAACAGCGCAGTGTCTTCCGACGAAAGCAGCGCGCCGTCAGTGGTGCGCCCCAGAGCCAGAACCGCGACTATGCGCGAACGCGCCGCGCAGGGCACGTAATAACTGAACGGATTTCGCGACGGTTGAATCGCTGGTTCTTCGAAGTCGAAATCGTCGCCTGCGTTTTCCAGCTTGTCCGTGCGAACGATGCCATCCGCGCTGCTGTGCGCGCGCAGGATCGAAAGCAGGTCATT
This sequence comes from Acidobacteriota bacterium, assembly GCA_022072205.1. Lineage (GTDB taxonomy): Bacteria > Acidobacteriota > Blastocatellia > RBC074 > RBC074 > JAJVID01. Next base: position 7,386 of record JAJVID010000190.1, on the reverse strand, counting down.
CGGCAACGGAACCTTCCGGTCAATCCCTTCGGCCCGCGCCACGCGGAAGCCCGAAATCTCGTCGGCGTCTTCGATGAAAATCGCCAGATGTTCGACCGAGAGCACTTCTTTCAATCGGCGCATCAAACTGTCGAGCAGCGGTTCGAGTTCGATAGTCGAAGCGAGCGCGCGTCCGAAATCCTGCAACGTCGCGCGGTAATCGTATTTCTCGCCGTAAAAGACGCGGTCAATGCGCTCCTGCACCCAGTTCTTGACCGGGGCGAAGAGCATAGCCAGCACCGACATCGTCACCGCCGCAATCAAAAACGTGCCGGTCTGCGAATCCATCTGCGGAGCGATGAATTCATAGACGGCGGCCATCACCGATCCGAAGATCGCCGCGACCGACAGCGTGGCGATGATGTAGGCGAACGAGCGCCTCATCACGATGTCAATGTCGCTCAAACGATAACGCACGATTGAATAGCCGAGCGTGAGCGGGACCAGAACGAGCGGCGCAATCGAGATTGATTCCAGCAGCGGCGAAACCCCGGCCATTGTCGGCGATGTGAGGTAGGCCGGAAGGTAGAAGATCGCGAAAGCGGTTCCGGCGACGCTCATCCCGCCGATCACCCATTTCAATTGCTGGCGCACGACGATAGATCGCGCCTGCCTGAACGTGCGGACCAGCAGCGCCGCGCTCACGATGACTGAAACCGCGAAGAGCGCAAGCTCGATGTTGGAGAGATAAGTCTTGAAATTGACGGCGGAGATTGGAATCAGCGCGCGGAATTTGGAGACGCGCAACAGAGTTTCTGCGGCGATCAAAATCGCCGCAGGCGCATACAGACATCCAATCAGACATCGCCCCAGCCAGCGGCGGCGCGTGAACAGATGCTGGCGCAGCGGGTAGATTGCGGCGAAATGAACGAAGAGCGGCGCGAGAAGCGTCAGCGAGATTGTGTCGGCCAGGTCAACGCCTTTGTCGAATTGCGTGCGCATCTCTTCGGTCGGGCTGTAGAAATGCGCGATGAACGCGAGCAGGCAGATGACGAAGAAGTGAGAGACGTAAGGAGCGCGGCCCTGTTTGAGCAGGAAGTAAACACCGATGCCCAGATAAATCAGCCCGATCAGCGCAAGATACAAGCCACGCATCTTGTGCGGTTCGTGAACCTGCAAGCCGTCCAGGTAAGCGACCCCATCGCGGATTACCGCATCACCCGTGTCATTGCGCCGCTCGACCCAATAGCCAAGCGTCAGCGGGTTGCCGAACCCAAGCTGGTCTTTGGCTTGATCCAGATAAATCTGCACGTGCTCGGCTTTTGTTACTTCTTCAAAATCGCCGCCGGTGCTGATGCCCACCAGCACATCGCCGCGATAGACGCCAGCGAGCGAGGCCGGACCGCGCGGGTCAACTCTGTCAGCGACCACGCCAACTCCGGCGACATCGCGCCAGATGACGCCGTCGGTGTAAACAGGCTTCTGATTCAACCGGTCACGCAGGTTGAACACGCCGCCGGCCAACGCCAGAACGGCGATGAAGAGCAGCACCAGCGTGCGCGTTGTGATCCTGGTTGTGCCTGCTTGCGAATTCACTTCGTTGCGGCTAACACCTGTTTTGGCTTTGTTCAGGTTTCGAGCGCGATTGATCAAGCTCGAAACGAACATTGATTAAAAGGCAATTGTTATTCCAAGTAACTTTCAACCGAGGGGAGCGCGGCGCCGGAACTCAGCCTGTTTATCGGCCAATGTTTACAGCCAAACGCGCGAATCGGCCTGGGAATGGCCGATCTTGTAATCGGATGAACAATTCAGATTTTTGAATTCCGCTTCCCGGATTTTGGATTTACCGGCGCGCGAGTAAGAGTCGGTGACCGCCAATCGTCGAATCCCGCGTCGCCATTACTGCCTGCTCGTTACCACCTGAAAGCCACGCCGCCGCGCACTGTCCGCCGCGTGCGTGCGGTAACGATCTGCAATCCGCCATCTTCGACGCCGCTGACTTTGTCCAACAGGTTGCGAGCGTCAACCAGCGCTTCCCATCGCACAGGCAGCCCGAAGTTGGGAAGTTCCTGCGTGACGTAGATGTTGATGTTCGGGTCGTAAACGCTCATGCGCCCGGCGAACGGGTCAATCGCAAAGACGACAGCCGAGGGCGAAAGCCGGATGATGGTTGAAATCCGGGTGCCCGTCCGCTCGGTGAAATCAAGATCGAGCTTCGCCGTTGCGACTTGAAAGAACCCGCCTCTGAACATTTGCGCGGGCGTGATCGAATCAATCGGGGCGTGGCTGAATCTGCTGCCGCGCCCGAAACTGTAACCAGCCGAAGCCGTCACGTGATCGTTGAGGCGGCGGTTGAGCACGACTCGGAAACCTCGCGCCGCGCCGTTCATCGCCGCCACCTGATGCGCCACTTGCTGGAAAGCCACATGGGTTTCGGGCGAAGCTTCGAGCGGCAACGCCAGCACGCCGACTCCGTGCCCTGAAATCAAATCGTAAAACGCTGACGCTTCAATCGAAGTGTTTCCTTCGCCGAACAGCCGTTCGATGCCGACCTCGAATCGCTGGCTGCGGTCGGGAATCGGCGAATCGCCGTAAGCGATTTCAGGCGGCGCCGACTCGAACGAGGCCTGGATGTTTTCCGAATTGAAATTTTCGGCGGAGTTAAGCCGCTGATCGGCTCCCGGCGTGACCGCCGCGTTCATTCGCAAACGCGACGAAGGCGAATATTGAACTGCGAAACGCGGCAACACGCTGTCGCGCTGATTCACCGAGCCGATGAACCGCGAATAATCGAATCCGTAAATCACCAGCAACGGCTGGAAGACCTGCCACGAACCTACCGCTGAAACTGAAAGCTGCTCCAGTGAAGTGGCTTCCGGCGCGCTGGACGGCGAGGCTGCGTTGGTTGCGGCGCCGATTCTCCTTCGTGGTCGCGCGCCCAGGTTCCCAGCCGAGACGCCGTATGGATCGTCAAAGGCGCCAACGTCCTGATTGAATTTTCTGACCAGCCCGACCTGACCGTAACCGATGGTTGCTGTGACCTGATGGTTCGCGCCGGGACGCATCGAGGCGATGGCCGCGAGCCGCTGCGCCGCCAACTGCCCCACGCCGCGCTGGCCGATAATGGCCATTTCAAAATTTCCGCCGAGCGAGCCTGAAACGGCGAAATTTGCTCCGAAGAAATCCGGCGCAGGCAATCCGGCGGGCGCGCTGGATGTCGTCGTGACGAATTGCATCAGGCCGTGAAACGAAGCCTGTCTCGGCGCCAAGCTGTTTTTCGCAACTGTGTCGGTTGTTTGTTCGGCTTCTTCGCTTTCATCTTCGCCTTCGCGCAGGTTCATTGCGTGGCGCGGCACGCTGCGCGCGATCCAGCGATAATCGTCGCTGTCGCCGCGTTTTTGAACCAGCGTGTCAGTGCTTTTGAGCGCGAAGTCGTAACTGATTTTCGCGGGACGATCAATGATCAGGCGGGAAGAGAGTTTTGAGATGAAGCCTTCGGCTGCGGCGCGAAGCAGATATGTCCCCGGCGCCACACCGGCTGAAAATTTGCCCTGCTTGTCGGTCTTGACGCTCTTGATCTCTTTCCCGCGCGGTCTCGGTTCCAGCACCGCCACGATTGCGCCAGCGAGCGGCGCGCCACGCTCATCTTTCACCGACCCGGTGACCGTCGCCAGCGCTGGCGCGGCTTCAACCACGCCCGATGCGGCGCCTCCCAATCTCGAATTGACTCCCGAATTGTTGAATGCGTCAGGAGTGACCGCAAGCGTTCCCAGCACACAGCCCGCTATCAAAACGTTGATCGCTCTCTTCATAAACTTGCCCGCCTTTCAGTGACAAACAAAGGCCAAAAGAATCAAGGCTCCGGCGCCAGCCCTCAGGGCGCCCGTTTTCTCCGCGATAATATCAGAACGATGATGATTGGGAAAAATTGTCGAATATTTGAAGATGGCGTGTCAAGGCTGGGGGCTGACGGTAGCGCCATCTAATCTCTCATCGCCGGCCGCCGCGCCGCCGAATTCGGGTTCTGTGGGAATCGCCGTAATTGCCCCCAATATCTCGTAGCATCAATGTGCGAAAGCTTCATAGCCTTTCAGGTCGAGCCATTCGAGTGTGCCAAAAAGGTCTTGAACCAGTCGAGACCGCTGCGGTTGACTTCTGCAATCAGCAAAACATCGGCAAAGCCGCGACCTGTCGTCACGATCAACATAAGATCGCTAATAAACCGGTACGGCGCGCCGCCCGACGATGGCCGAGGCGACCAGCAAATGCTTGTCATCCTCGACTGCACAGTCAATCGCGATTCGCACGAAGGCGAAACGAGACAGATGAGCAACGAATTGGGTGGCGACCCCCTCGGCCAAACTCAGGGAGGTTTACGACAATTCCCAAAGAGCCTAAATTTTCGCCTGCGGTTGACCACTGGCAAACGCATTCGATTTTCCGCGCGAGCCTGACGAACTGTAATTGCGGATCCTTGGCTGTGAACCGAATGAACCAACGAAGTTGTGTTAAGATCGCAGACCAATCGCCGATCATTTCACGGAGGTATTCAATATAAAAAATATGGCGTCACAATTATTGAACGGCGCAGCAGTAGCGGAGGAGATCAAACGAGGCGTGGCCGCGCGCGTGAAAGAGTTGGAACCGCGCGGAATCAAGCCCGGCCTTGCGGCGGTGATCGTCGGAGACGATCCCGCATCGAAAGTTTATGTAGGGAGCAAGGTCAAGACTTGCCAATCGCTGGGACTGCATTCTGAAAAATACGAACTGTCGGCTCAAACGACCACGCGGGAGTTGCTGGCGTTGGTTGAGCATCTGAATCAACGCGACGACATTGATGGCATTCTCGTCCAACTGCCTTTGCCGAAACAGATCGAAACGCGCCGCATACTCGAAGCGGTTGATCCGGCAAAAGATGTGGATGGGTTTCATGCGATCAACGTCGGACGGCTGGTTCGCGGCGAAGAGTCTCTGGTTGCCTGCACCCCGGCGGGAATCATAGAACTGCTCGACCATTATCAAATCCCGATTGAAGGTTCGCACGCCGTCGTCGTCGGGCGCAGCGACATCGTGGGCAAGCCGATGTCAATGTTACTGCTTCACAGAAATGCGACGGTGACCATCTGCCATTCGCGCACGCGCAACCTGCCCGAAGTCGCTCGCCAAGCCGACATCCTGGTGGCGGCGATTGGGCGCGCCGCCATGATCACAGGCGATTTCGTTCGCGAAGGCGCGGTCGTGATTGATGTCGGAATGAACAAGGCCACAACCGCCGGTGAAATCAATCGCATCTTCCCTGATTCCGATCTTCCAAAGCGGATGGAAGATTTGGGCAAGCGGGGTTACACACTGGTTGGCGATGTCGAGCCACGAACCGTCGCCGAACGCGCATCCTGGTTGACGCCTGTTCCGGGAGGCGTTGGCCCGCTGACTATCGCAATGTTGATGAAGAATACCTTGCGCGCCGCTGAGATGCGACGCGGTTGATTGAACGCGAGAATTTATCTGCAATGCTGAAAGTTGGACTGACAGGCGGAATCGCTACGGGGAAGTCATACGTGTTGAGTGTGTTGAGCGAATTGGGCTGCGAAGCGATTGACGCGGATACGGTGGCGCATCAGGTGATCGAGCCGGGCCGTCCCGCCTACCTGGACATCGTTAATCACTTCGGCGACGAAATACTCAACGAAGATGGCGCGATCAATCGCGCCGCGCTCGGCGCAATAGTTTTTTGCAACAAAGATGCCCGCGAAAAGCTCAATGCCATAGTCCACCCGCGAGTTTACGAAGCTCAGGTCGAATGGCTCGATCAAGTCGCTCGGCGCGATCCGTCTGCGATTGCCGTTGTTGACGCTGCGCTGATGATCGAGACCGGCTCGTATCGTCGTTTCGACAAACTGATCGTGGTTTACTGCGATCTCGAATTGCAGGTTCAGCGCTTGATGGAGCGCAACAACTTCACGCGCGAACAGGCAATGTCGCGCATTTCAGCCCAAATGCCATCGGAAGAGAAACTGAAATTCGCCGATTACGCGATCAACACCTCGGATGGCTTTGAAGACACTCGGCGCCAGACAGAGAATATCTACGAGAAATTGCGCGCGCTTTATCCCGCCACATCCGAGCCTGAGATTTAATTTCTCAACTCTGCCTGTTGGGAAGACAAAGTGGTAGACTGCCCGCCGTCAAATTTTCACAGCTGTAGCGCAACATCGAAATGACGGGCGAATCTCAGCTCTACATTTGCCCGCCGAGCTTGAACAGTCATCACTTCAACGCGAGGAGATCATATGATTGAAAATCAAAGTAGCGGAATAAATCCCGGAAACGCCACTGTCGGCCAGCCACCGCCAAGCGACTCCGGCGCCGCGACCCTGGATCAAGGTGAATTGTTTACTTTGACGCAGCAGTTCAACTCATCGTCGTCCTGGTTCTTCTGGATTGCGGGGTTGTCGGTAATAAATTCACTTATCGCGGTCTTCGGCGGAAACTGGCACTTCCTCTTCGGTCTTGGCATTACCAGCGTCGCCGATGCCCTGTCACTTCAATCGGGAACTGCGGGAAAGACCATCAGCTTCGTCTTCACACTCCTGATGGCGGGGCTTTTCGTGATTTTCGGTTTTTTGGCGAAGAAGTTCTTTCACTGGGCTTTCATCGTGGGAATGGTGGTATACACGCTCGATGGTTTGCTGCTGGCGATTGCGCAGGATTATCTGGGACTGGCTTTTCATGCCTTCGTGCTCTACCAACTCTTCAGAGGCCTGTCGGCGAGCAGGAAGCTGAGCGAGTTGAAGCGCGGTCAGGGAATATAAACATAAACGGAATTCCAGTAACGATCAGATCACAGATGAACCTGTCTACACAGGACAAGTTGAATTCAGGTTCATCTGTACGTTCTGGGAGAAGTGGAGACTATGAGCCAGCCGCGCAAGGTCACGATAGAAGGAACACCCAATTACAAGGATTGTTTTGCGGGAGTTGTCTCCCAAAGCCATTTTCGACAGTCGCAAGATTTATGAATGTCGTCAATCGGCCTCGGATCGTATCTTGGCAATCCCGATGAACAGGCCGACGAAGCTTATCGAAACGCCGTCAAACGCGCCGCCGAATTCAACCGCAACGTTTTCGACACAGCCACCAACTATCGTTACCAGCGCAGCGAGCGAAGCATCGGTATGGAACGCAGAGCTACGAACCCATCGCGCGATTCGATCAGGCGCCGCAACCGCTTCGTCGCCGCGCCGATTGATCTCGGTCCGGCGACCGATCAGGTCTTTCTGATTCTTTACGGCGCGGGATTCCACTATTTATTGAGTAAAGGCTGAAAAATATTTTTCGCGGCGTGCGACATTTCACCCTGTTTCGCGCATATAGATCATGAGACCACCTGTTTTGACCGATAAG
>JAJVID010000113.1:13230-18822 GCA_022072205.1 Acidobacteriota bacterium | reverse complement strand
ACGAAAGGGCAAATTCCGTCAGAAGGAATGCGCTGATTCGAGCTACTTTTGAATTACTGTTTGTTACCACTTGTTACCGGGATGGCGTGGGCAATATCCGCCTGAGAGCGCGGCTTGTCAAGAGAAAATCTTGGGGAGAGCGATTTTTTCTGAAGCGCCACTTCTTTCAGTTTTTTTTCTTCCAGCCGCAAACGTTCGAGGTTGTGTTCACCCTGCGAGATTTTGGCGACGTAACGCTGCACCAGTTGCCTCTCTTCTTCGGTCTTGCCGAGCGCGCGCAGGTTCTCGCGCATCCGCTCCTGGTCTCTGGCGATCGTGTTGATCTCTGACTGCTTCTCGGCGATTTGACGGGCGAGTTGCGACATCTGCGTCTTCAGATCGGCGATGCCGTTCAGCGCCTGTTTCATCTGCGGCGTCAGGTGATTCGATTTGATGAAGACCTGAATGTCGTTGGTCGTGATGTTCGTCAGCGCGTAGGTGTGCGTGTCGGGCAGTTCTTCGCTGACCGTGAATTGCGCCGCCACATTCGGCGCGACGATGACTTTGAAAAGAAGGACCTGTGTTTTGAATCGGGGCTGTGTTGAGAATTGATCTGGCTAATTTGATTTACGGTCTGATTTCATCCGCAGCGATGATTGAACGGCGGGCGCGCGGATGTCTTGCAGGGAATTTGGAACTCGGCCTTTCTGTTTGCGCGGAGCGCGAGTGTATACTGCGCGCCAACCGCTCATCATTTCAGGAGGAAAAGAAAATGCGATCACGTAGCCGATTCGACGGGAAGCCGTCCAGATCGTCAATGGCGTTTCTCGCGCTCACAATCTCGATCACTGCATTGCTGATGTCCGAACCGGCGATTGGCTCGCAGGCGCAAACGTCGGGCTTGCAAAGCAGCGACCTTTATCAACTGCGGTCGGTCGGCGACGTTCAGCTTTCGCCTGACGGCGCGCGCGTCGCCTACAGCGTCACGAACAACGACCGGCCCGGCTCGCCATATTCGCAGTTGTGGTTGATGGACGTGGCGAGCGGCAAGGCGGCGCAGGTCGAAGGCGCGTCTGGCGGCGCGCGTTGGTCGCCGGACGGAAAATTGATCGCCTGCTTCGGACGCGTCGCGGACAAAGCCGGATTGATAGTGGTTCGCGCCGACGGCTCGCAGCCGATGTTCATCGCGCCGGTTCAAGGCACGAATCATCCGCTGCCTTCGACCGGCGAGCGCATCGCGTGGTCGCCCGACAGCAGGCGGATCGCGTTCATCTCGACCACACCGGGGCCTGAAACCGAGGCCGCGAACGGCGACCCGGTCGTCATCACGCGGTATTTGTACAAGCCGACGGCTTCTGAAGGGATGACGCGCTTCAACGACAACCGCCGCACGCACATCTTCATCGCCGACATCGAGACGAAACAGACGCGGCGGTTGACCGACGGGAATTACTACGAGCATTCGATTGACTGGTCTCCGAACGGCGACGAGATTCTTTTCGTCTCGAATCGCGAGCCTGACCCCGACCGCTTCTTCAATTACGACGTGTTCGCGATCAAGGTCGCCGGCGGCAAGATTCGACAACTGACTCAGACAGAAAACGTCGAATACCGCCCGCGCTGGTCGCCCGACGGAAAGATGATTGTTTATCTGGGCACGAAGCGCGGGCTGACTTCATCGGAGACGACGATGGAAGACACGCGCGTCTGGACGATGAACGCCGACGGGAGCGACCGGCGCGAGATCGGCGGCGCGATTGATAACCGGCAAGGCTCGCCCGAATGGTCAGAAGACGGCGGCAACGTTTATTTCACCGTGCAGGAGCGCGGCAATGTTCGGCTCTATCGTTTACCGATGAATGGCTTGAAGCCTGAGATCGTAATCAATGATCGAGGCGCCGTCGGTTCGTGGTCGTTGGGCAGAAACGGCGCGGTCGCTTATTCGTTCGCCTCGCCGCGCGATCTGGCGCAGCTTCACTTGCGCGCGAACGGCGTCACAAAGCAGTTGACCAATCTGAACCAGACGATGCTCGGCGCTCGACAGATCGCCGAAGTCGAGTCGTTCACGTTTCGGAGTTTCGACGGAACCGAGGTCGAGGCGTTTCTGACCAAACCGCTGGGGATGACCGCCGGTTCAAAACATCCGATGATCACGGTCATTCACGGCGGGCCGCACGGGCAGCAGGGGCCAGCGTTCAACTCGAAAGCCCAGGTTTATGCCGCGCGCGGATGGGCTGTGTTGATGGTCAATTATCGCGGCTCGACCGGCTACGGCCAGCGATTCGCCGACGCTATCTTCCGCGATCAAAATGGCGGCGAAGCGAAAGATGTTTTGTACGGCGTCGAGGCCGCGCTGCGCCGCAACAGTTGGATTGACGGCGAACGGCTGGGAGTTGAAGGCGGCAGTTACGGCGGGCAATTGACCAACTGGCTCGTCACTCAGACCAACCGCTTCAAAGCCGCGATCCCGATTGCAGGCATTTCAAATCTGATCACGCAAAACTATCTGGCCTATTACCACGATTACCTGGCCGTCGAATTCGGCGCGTTCCCGCATCAGGAAGGTTTGATGGATTTGCTCTGGCAGCGTTCGCCGATCCGCTACGTGGCCAACGTCAAAACGCCGGTGATGCTCGTTCACGGCGAGAACGACAACGACGTACCGATAGCCGAGGCCGAACAGTTTTACATCGCGCTCAAAGACGTCGGAGTCGAGACGGCGATGATCCGTTACCCGCGCGAAGGGCACGGCGTGCGCGAGAACAAACACGTCGTTGATCTGATTGACCGGAGCGTCGTGTGGTACGAGCGGCATTTTCGGAACGCGGGAGCGGCGTCAGGGCAGGCGGCGCGATGATTGCGAAAACCGCATACGCTTGAACGCAAGATTGATCAGGAAATTCGGTGGCGTAGAGCTTGATACTCTTCCGGCGTGTTGACGTTGATGAAGAACCGTTCGGCGCCGGGCAAATGCGAGAATTCGGCGAAGCTGATCCGGCGCGTTGAAACTCGTGAGTAGAGCAGTTCAACTTTGAGTTCATTCGCCGCGATCATCTGTCTGACCATCGCTTCCAGCGATTGATTGTAGATTGCGGCGAGAGGTTGCAGGCGGTTGGATTGATCGAGCGGAACCGTGATGGAATGCGGAATGCGGAATGCGGAATGCGGAATTTCGGTTTGATGAATGGCGCTGAGAAATAACAAAAACTCGGTTGTGATGAATGGCAGGTCGCAGGCGAGGATCAGCGCCGACTCGCCCGTCCCGCAATGCGCGAGCGCGGTGTGAATGCCGCCGAGCGGGCCGCGATGTTCGTGCAGGTCGAAGATCAAATTCGCGCCGCAGGTTTCGGCCAGTCTCCCGTAACGTTCAACCTGCGGGTCGGCGGCGTTGACGATGATTCCCAAACTCGCGACGATGGGGCTGGCCGCCGCGATCACTCGCTCGATCATCGAGACGCCTTCAATCTCCAGCCAGGCCTTGTCGCGTTTCATCCGCGAGCTTCGCCCGCCGGCCTGTATGAATCCGGTGATTACTGATTGTCGCCTGGTGTTCATGGTGTTTTGCAGCCTTTGCGGCGCGCTGCGCCCAATTGTGTGATCGGCCTTATCTCGGCGTATTCCTCAAAATCCGCGATCCGCAATCCGCAATCCGCAATCGCTTGTGCTATATTGCCCGCCAGGATTGCATATTCGCAATCGGCAAGTTTCAGATAAAGAGGTGGCAAATCATGAAACGAATGGCGGCGTTGATTTCTCTGATCGCCCTGGCGGCGGCGAATGTCTTTGCTCAGTCCGGGGCGCAATCACAGCAGGACAAATCTCAGAAGACCGAGTTTTTCTCTGTTGATCAGATCAAGCCTGGAATGCGCGCGATAGGGTATACCGTCTTTTCCGGCGGCGAGCCTAAGAAGTTCGACCTCGAAATTCTCGGCGTGCTGAAAGGCTTCCCGAATCCGGGGCAGAACGCGGTCTTGTCCAAGCTGCTCGGCGACGAATTGAATCATACTGGCGTCTTTCAGGGAATGAGCGGAAGCCCGGTCTACATTGACGGGAAACTGCTCGGCGCGGTCGCGTTCGGTTACCAGTTCGCCAAAGATCCGATTGCCGGTATCACGCCCATTCAGCACATGATCGAAGTCTTCGAGGAAAAGCCGGGCGGCGACAAGAAGAATCAGCAGACGAGCCAGCCGGGTCAATCAGGACAGGCGCGCCAGATCTCGTTCTCGGAAATTTCATTCAATGAAAACTCGCGCGAGTTCGCTGATTTTGTGAAGAGTGTGAGTGGCGCGGGTAATTCCGGCGCGCAGGCCGTCAGCGCGCCCGCCGGCAGCCAGATGCTGGCGCCGATAGCCACGCCGCTGGCGATCAGCGGAGTATCGCCGGAAGTGGTCGCGCGGTTCGCGCCAATCTTCCAGTCGTGGGGATTCGCTCCGGTGGCCGGGGTCGCGGGCGCGGCTGAAGTTTCCGATTTGAAGAAAGCCGACGCGGAAACGCTCAAGCCCGGTTCGACGATCATCGTGCCGTTGGTGCGCGGCGATTATTCGCTGGCGGCGGCTGGCACTGTGACCTATCGCGACGGCAATCGCATTTACGCTTTCGGCCATCCGTTTTTATCACTGGGCGTTTCGGAATTTCCGATGCACGAAGGCGAGGTCGTGACCGTTATGTCGTCATCGGCGACTTCGTTCAAGCTGAGCGTTCCGACGGCGATGGTGGGCACGCTGCGCGGTGATCGTTCGTCGGGGATTTTCGGCGAACTGGGAGTGTCGCCGCGAATGATCCCGGTCGAGATCAACCTGAAAACCAGCCGGGGCGAAAATCGCACCTACCGTTTCGATATGGTAGCCGACCGCTTCCTGACGCCGATCTTGCTGCAAATGACCATGCTCTCGACTATCGCCACGACGGAACGCACCATCGGCGATTCGACCTTGCAGATTCGAGGACGCATCAAGCTGAAGGGATTGCCGGATGTGGAGTTGGAAAATCGTTTGTCGTCTTCTTTCAATGTTCCTCTGGCGGCGGCTTTCGCCACCTCGCAGCCGGTCAGCGCTTTGCTCAACAGCGGCTTCAAGGATTTGCAGTTCGAGAAACTGGTTTACGACGTGATTTCGCACGACGCGCGCAGCACGGGCCAGCTTGACCGATTGTGGGTCAACAGCACTGAAGTCAGGCCCGGCGAGAAGATCGAGATTCAGGCTTTCGCGCGCACCGAAGGTGGAGGCGAATACGTCGAACGCATCCCGGTGGAAATTCCGAAGGACGCGCCTGCGGGACAGTTGCAGATCGTCGTCGGCGACGGCGGTTCGATTCAGGCAATCGAGCCTCGCACCGGTGTGACGCCGAAATCGCTCGATCAACTGGTCCGCGAGATGAACAAGATTCGCAAATCGGATCGGCTCTACCTGCGTCTGGCGCGAGCCGAAAGCGGCGCCGTGATCAAAAACGAAGAGATGCCGAGCCTGCCGCCGTCAGTGCTGGCGACGCTCGGTTCCGACCGCACGATAGGCGGTTATTCGCTGACGCGCTCGGCGACAATCTTCGAGAAGGAACTGGCGCCGGCGGAGTTCGTAATTTCGGGGCAGCGGACGTTAACGGTCAATGTGGTCAATC
>JAJVID010000113.1:0-13130 GCA_022072205.1 Acidobacteriota bacterium | reverse complement strand
AACACTCGCGCCGAGATCGAGAAGGGCGACGCCAAAGGCGTTTCAATCGCCGACAACGGCGCGTTGACGCTGGCGCCCGCGCTCGTCGAGGTTTTTGACACCAAACAGGCTTACATCTGGTCAGCCGCCGCCGACAACGCGGGCAACGTCTATCTGGGCACGGGGCACGAAGGCCGCGTCTTCAAAGTTGACGCGGCGGGCAAAGGCTCGCTGCTTTATAAAACTTCGGAACTCGACGTGATGGCGCTGGCCGTTGACGCGCAGGGGAATGTTTACGCGGGCACGGCGCCGGACGGCAAGGTCTACCGGATCACGCCGGGCGGCGAGGCGAAGGTCTTTTTCGATCCGAAGACGAAATACATCTGGTCGCTGGCTTTTGACGGGCAGGGCCGGTTGCTGGTGGGCACGGGCGACAAAGGCGTGATCTACCGCGTGAACGCCGATGGAACCGGCGCGCCGTTCGTGAATACTTCGCAAACGAACATCACCGCGCTCAAGGTCACTTCGTCCGGCTCCATCATCGCCGGAACTGATCCCGGCGGGCTGGTGCTGCGGATTTCGCCCGAAGGAAAAGTCTTTACGCTGTTCGATTCGTCGCAGCGCGAAATACGCGATCTGGCGTTGGGGCGAAACGGCGAAATTTACGCGCTGGCGCTTGCCGAATCCGCCGGGAGTGGAGCCTCGAACGCTGCGCCTGCCGCATCCTCTGCGTCTGGGGCGTCCGGCGCAACGCCCGCGCCCAGCGGCGATGAGGGGGGCGTGACCATCACAATCAGCGATATGCAGGTCATAGATACTGCGAGCGCAGTCTCAACGCCTGCGGTTTCTTCGTCCTCCGGCAGTCAGGCGAAAAGCGCCGTCTACCGGCTGGACGCCAACGGTCTGAGCGACACTGTCTGGGAATCGAAGGATGCGGCGGCGTTCGCGATCAACGCCGACGGCGTCAACAGTGATGGGCGGGTGATGGTTGGCACGGGGCAGAAAGGCAGAATTTATCAGGCGGCGCCGGGGCAGAAGCCGATCCTGCTCGCCCAGACTTCCGAGGCTCAAACTTCGCGGCTCGTTCGCGGTGGAGGCAATCAGCTTTTCGCCGCCGCGTCGAATCTGGGCAAGCTCTTCAGATTGTCGAACGAAACCGGCGCGAGCGGGACTTACACTTCGTCAGTTCGTGACGCGCAGACATCGGCAACCTGGGGGCGAGTCTCGTGGATTGGCGATGGCGCGATTGAACTGCAAACTCGCAGCGGCAACACCAGCAATCCCGATTCGACCTGGAGCGATTGGTCGGCGCCCGCCGCTGGTTCCGGCGGCGACGCGATCAAAAGCCCTCCGGCGCGGTTCATTCAATGGCGCGCTACGTTGAAGAAGACCGCAAGTTCGGCTTCGCCGCGTCTGCGTGAAGTCACGGTTTCATACCTGCCTCACAACATCGCGCCGAAGATCAATTCGGTTACCGTTCTGCCGGCCGGAGTGTCGTTGCAGGCTCTGCCGCAACCGCAAATGGACGGAGGCGCCGATCAAGCCGGACTCGATCCTTCAATTCTCGGCGCCATCGCGCAGATTCCGCCGCGTCGCATCTTCCAGCGCGGGGCGATCTCGCTGCAATGGCAAGCCGAAGACAAGAACGGCGACGCGATTGAATATTCGGTCTATTACCGCGACGCATCCGGCGGCGGCGGAGACTTCTATCCGCTCAAAACCGAGTTGCGCGAAAACTATTACACCATTGACGCCAACGCACTGCCCGATGGGCGATACATCTTCAAGGTGATCGCCTCCGATGGCGCGTCGAACCCGGGCGCGCTGGCGTTGACGGACGAACAGGAGACCGAACCGGTTGAAGTGGACAACACTCCGCCAACGGTGACAGCAGACGCGCCGCGCGTGAACGGCTCGAACGTCGAGATAATTTTCCGCGCCGCCGACTTGACCTCGATCATCCGCCGCGCGGAATATCAGGTTGACGGCGGTCAATGGAAGACGATCTTTCCGGTTGACGGAATCGCCGATTCCAAACGCGAAGAGTTTCGAGTGGCGATTACATTGCCTGACAAGAGGCCGCACGTCATCGCTCTGCGCGCCTTCGACGCCAACGCCAATGTCGGAAGCGCGCAGGCCGGCGTGAAGTAGAACATGCGAATCCGCGCAAAACAGATTCACAGCAAATCAACATCGGAAGGAAATCCAATGACTCGCCTGTTTAAAATCTCCATCTCTGTTTTGATTTTGCCCGCGTTACTGACCGCCGCCTCAGCGCAGATGGCGCGCAATCCGAAGATCAGCCCTGATGATCTTCAGGCCGCGCAATCCGAGACGCGCGAATCGGGCGGCGCGAACGCCGAGTTGATCTACGCCGCCCGCCTCGACGCTGTGCAAAAAGGAACCTACGACAGCCTGATCGTGATCTACGCCAAAGCGGTCAAGGGCGGCAAAGATTACTTCGCCGTGATCCAGCGCGGCGGCGCAAAGTTTCCGCTCGCGTTCGACAAGCAGGGCCGCGCGCTCAAATCCGGTGATAAGTTTCTGCGGATGGGATTGAGGCACGAGGAAGGCAAATCGCCAGTCCTGAGACTAATCGGACAGACCTCCGATCCGAAGCAGGGTGACCAACAGCGAAACCTGGATTTTCAGTTCAATGGCGGCGAATTCGCCCTGATTAGCCAATCAACGACATCTCTCGCCAAATAATCGAGGAGTGGGCCACTATAGACTTCAAGAAAGTAACCACTCGGGGGGCGAAGAACCACTAACTACTGCCGCGCGCCATCAGAGGCAAGATTGGCCGCATTACTGGCCCAATGTCGCGCGCTTCGGTTTAGTTATTTCATCGCTGCTTCGACATCTGCTCCAACACAGCGCCCAGCCGTTTGATCTCTTCGCCGTATCTCGCCCAATCGCCTTCGCGCTGCGACTGAATCGCGCGGTCGTAATGTTGCTTGGCTTGTTCGGCCAGATTCGACGTGGCCGCCGCAGGCTGCGGTTGCGCAGGCGTTTCGCCCGTTTTCAAATCCGGGGTTTGAGATTTGAGATCAATTGGCGGAGTTTCTCCGAAGATGCGCGCCAGAGCGGCTTCCAGCGTCGGCTCCATCGCGATGCGTTCTCCGGCCGCGACAATCACTCTTCGCAGTTCCGGAATGCGGCTCGATTCAGAGCGTAGATAAAGTGGCTGAACATAGATCAACGACTCCTCAATCGGAATCACCATCAGCGTTCCCATGTTTACGCTTGACCCTCGCTGGTCCCAGAGCGTGCGCTGGCGCGAAACCTCAGGGTCCTGATTGATGCGCGCGACCACCTGGTTCGGGCCGAAGATCACCTTTTGCTTCGGGAAGCGGTAAACGACCAGTTTGCCGTAATGCTCGCCGTCGGAACGCGCCGCCATCCAGGCAGCCAGGTTGTTCTTGTCCTTAGGCGTGAAGGGCAGCATCAAGATGAACTCTTCGCTCTTCTCGCCCGGCAATTTCATGATCGTGTAGTACGGGTCCATCGTCTGGCTCTTCCCGTCTGACTCTCCCATCGAAGCCACCGTCCAGAGGTCTTCCTTGTTGTAAAAGATTTGCGGCTGATCCATGTGAAAGGTCGAGTAGACATAGGATTGAAGCTTGAAGATGTCTTCAGGGTAGCGCAGATGCGCGCGCAAGCCTTCGGGCATCTCGGACAGCGGTTTGAGCGTTCCGGGATAGATGCGCGCATAAGTCTGAACCAGCGGGTCGCTCTCGTCGGCGATGTAAAGCTGCGCGTGGCCGTGATAGGCGTCAACGACGGCTTTGACCGAGTTGCGAATGTAGTTGACGCCGTTGACCGTCTGCGAATACGGGTAGCGGTCGCTGACGGTGTAAGCGTCGGCGATCCAGAAGAGCCGCCCTTCGTGAATGACAAGATATGGGTCGTTGTCGAAGCGAAGGTAAGGCGCGATTTGCTGTAGCCGTTCGCGGATGTTGCGGTCGAACAGGACGAGGCTGTCCGCCGTCAGATCGTTCGACAGCAGCAGCTTCAGATCGCCGAATCGAATGGCGAAGAGCAACTGCCGCCATTTTGAACCGATTGAGACACCGCCTTCGCCCGCGTAATTTTGGAAGACGTTCTGATCGCCCGAAGGATAGTTGAACTCTTTGGTGTTGGTCTTCACGTAAACCCGGTCGTTCGACGTCTCGCCGAAATAGATTTCGGGGCGGTCAATTTTCAGCGACGGCACGCTCGAAGCGGGCGGAATATCTTTGATGTAAAGCACTGGCAGCCCTTCGGGCGTCACCTGATCAACCGGGCCGAGCGTCAAGCCGAAGCCGTGAGTGAAGGTGAAGTGCTCGTTGATCCAGTTGCGGTTGGGCAGCCTGTCCGACGACAACTCGCGCGGCGAAAGCATGACCTGTTTCAATTCGCCGTTGATGTGATAGCGATCGTTGTCCACCGAATGGAAATCGTAGTAGGTGCGGAGCACCTGAAGCTGCGCGAACGTGTCGAGCAGTTGCCGGTGATCCCACAACCGGATGTTTTTGATCGTCTGCTGATTCTTCTGAATGTCCTGGCTGGTGAGCGTCTTTTCGCCCGAAAGCTCACGCTCTTCGATTTTGTCCAGCGCGAAGGCTTTGCGCGTCGCGGCGATGTTGTATTGAATGTAAAGCGTCTCTTTGGCCAGTTCGTTCGGCGCGACCGAAAAACGCTGCACCGAGGCGGGGTAAATCCAGCCCGCCACAATCGTCAACAGATAAATGCCGACGCCCGCCAGGATCAACCGGTTCGACCGTAGAAAAACGCTTGCGATGGCCAGCGCCGCGACGACCACGGCCACGGCCATTCGCGCGGAAAGGATTGGCAGCGAGGCGTGAATGTCCGTGTAGCTCGCGCCCGCGACCGGCCCGCTCTCTCCGAAAAGCAGATTCGGCCTTGCCAGCCAGGTTTCGAATGCGAAGACCAGAAAGAGCGCTGCGAACAAACCCAGCAGGTGCGCGCGCGCGCCGCGTTCGATGCTGAAGCTCAATCGCGTCCTGCCGAAATCAATCGCGCCGTGAATCAGATAGATCAGCGCTGTCCCGGCGAGGCTCACGCCCACAAGCAGCAGCAGCCAGTCGGCGACGGCGTCCAACGCGGGCAGCGTGAAAAAGTAGAACGCGATGTCGCGTCCGAAGATCGGATCGGTTTCGCCGAACGGGGCCTGATGGCGAATCCGCAAAAATGTCTCCCACGATCCCCAACCGGCCAGGCCCGCGAAGGCGCCAGCCGCCAACGCCGCGAGCGGCGCCAGGCGCGGAGCCAGCGCCGAAAAATCAGGCGATGGTATTTCCTGACCTTCAATCACGAAGCGCCGCGCGAAGGGGCTGGTTTCGGGGCTGAGGCGCAGAGCGAGTTTGAGATTGATCCAGATGACCGCCGCCGTGATCAGCCCAACCGCCGCGCCCAGTCCCGCTTTGGTCAGCAAAGTTGTAGTGAAGACCGTCTGGTAGCCTAGTTGCTGGAACCAGAGCCAGGTCGTGTACAGCCCGGCTCCCATTGGCAGGACGATGACTAAAGCAGCGGCGGCCAGCAACCACAGCCGTGATCGGGAACGGCGCGGTTGAATGTTTTCTCTCCATCGTTTTGGTTTGATGTTCGGAAAATCGTCGGGCAGTTCGGACTCGGTTCGCATGGTTCTTCCTCACCTTCAGCTTGTGCGGGTTGATGGTCGGGGCGCGTGTAGCGAACGCCGCCCCCGCTGCGGGATGGCGCGTATGTTACATCACTCAGCGGCGGTGGAGAAATTCATACCAATCCGGCGTGGTCTGGTTTAGACTACGGCCATTGCTCGGCAAATAGCGATAAGGAGGCCAATATGGAACGCATTGTGCTCGCATATCTGAGTGGATCGAAAGCGAATCAGGAGGAGAAGTTTCCGCTCCGCGACTTTAAGGAGATCACCCTCGGACGCGATCCATCGTCAACCGTCAGGTTTAGCGAGGAGGCTGGGACTGTCGTAAGCCGCCAGCACGCCAGAATCACGCGAAACATCGCTCTCCCATCTCAATTCTTCATCACTGATCTCGACAGCCGCAACGGGACATTCATCAACGGCCAGCGCATCGTTGGCACAGTCATAATCAAGCCGGGCGACGTGGTTCAATGCGGAGCCGGCGGGCCGGAATTCCGATTCAGTGTCGAGCCGGAAACATCGCCGCTCACCGCCGAGACGCCGGCGCCGACCGCCAGTCTGTTTGGACAATCTCGCGCGCAGCCGACAAGCCCCGATTTCACGCGCTTGACTTCATCCATTTCACCTGTCGTGACGCCCGCACGCGCGCCGAACGCCCCGGTGAGCGCGGCGCAAATCGAGCAGTTGAAGACCCCGGCTGCGACGCGGTCTCGCAAGCCGTGGATCGTGGGCGGCGGAGTTCTGGTGGTTTTCACTGCGCTCGCCGCCGGGTGGCTGCTTTATCGCGGCGCCGGAACGACTGGCTCCGGCGAAGCGGGCCAGTCCGGCGCGGCGCTTCAGCAAGGCGTTTTGCCGAACGCCAATCCCGGAAAGTACGATCAGGCCAATCAGTCCGGCGAAGGCGCCGCCGAGGTTGAAAAGGACGCCGAGCGCGCAGCCTGGCGCATCGAGGCCGCGCCTTATCTAGTGCTGGGCGCGGGTCATCCCGGCAAGACGGCTTCAGAGTTCGATAAACCGGATGGCGTCGCGTTTTCTCCCACCGGACTGCTCTTCGCCACTGACGCAAAAAATCGCCGCGTCCAGGTCTGGGATGTCAAAACCGGCACGCATCTCGCCGAGTTCGGTCACGGGGTTTTCGGCGGTGAGATCGTGGACATCGCTACCACGCCGGACAATCAGGTGTTGATCACAGATCAGACTCTCAATCTCGCTTATGCTTTTGCGCCGCCAACGCCCGGCGCTCTGGATGACAAAGGCAGGCCGCTCGGCCCTTACGATTACCAGTTCAAAGGCACGCGCTTTGGCGAACAGGGGTTCAAGAAACTCGGCGGCATCGCTGTTGATTCGCGCGGGCGCGTCTACGCTGTTGACGCGCATCGCAACGACGTTCACCGCTTCAATCCCGATGGTAAGCTGGACAAGACCTGGAAGTTCGAGAAGACCAGAGCGGACGGAGACACCTACCTGCACGGCTGCGAAGGGGTCGCGATTGACGAAGCCGCCGGCAATCTCTTCATCGCAAGCGAAAAGGATGCGGTCATCGAAGTCTTCGATTGGGAAACCGGCGCTTACAAACATCAGTTCGTCGGCGCAATCAAAGACGCTTCGGACAAGCCAGCCGGAAAGCACGTCTTCTTCGGATCGGTCGAGGGCCTGGCGATTGCGCAGCGGCATCTGCTGGCGGTTGATGAAAGCGCGGGCCACATTCAAATCTTCGATCTTGCGCGACCGGACGCGTTCAACACCGATCTGGCCGGATACGCCTCGCCGCAACCGAATCGCCCCGCCGGTTACCGCGGCTTCCTGGGACACGCGCCGCTGGTTAATTTCGAGGACAAGACCAACCTCGAATTGCAGAAGCAGGTCAAAACCGGCGCGGTCATTCCGGGGCAGTCCAATCCGCCCGGCTACTTTTGCTCGCCGGACTCAATTGCAAGCTACACCGATCAGGCGAGCGGCGAAACCTACATCGCCATCGCCGATCAATGCAACTATCGTCTAGTGGTCTATCGCTGGTCCGACATCGGCAAAGCCCTGGGGCTTGCGGTGGCGATCAAGTCGCCACCGCCTGCGGCGAATAAGACCGAGGCGAAGAGCCAGGCTGCTCTACCTGCCGTCAACAAGAGCGCAGTCGCGGTAAAGAGCCGAAACGCTGCGCCGAGTCGCAGCAAGATCGCCAGCGCCAGCGCCAGCAGGCCCACAAGCGCCAGCGCCAGCAGGCCCACAAGCGCCAGCGTCAGCAGGCCCACAAGCGTGACCGGAATCAAAAGCCCGGTCAAAGGCGCCGACACCGCCAAAGCTGCGGGCAAGGGTAAAAAGAAGTTCAATGGCGATGTTGACCCTGGCTTGAGCGGGAAGAAAGCGAAGAAGGCGAAGAAAGAAAAGAAGGTAAAGACGAAGCCTTGATTTTCGTCACAGGCGCGCAAATAAGGTGAGACAATTCGCCAAATTGTCTCACCCTCGGCCTACTGTTCAACGATGTCTTTCTTGAGGCTGGAGATTGCGGTCAGAACTTCATGCTTCTCCCTGCTCGGCGCTTTGAATTTGTCGAGCGTGGCGGTCAGATGCCTGACTGCGATGTCCCAATCCTTTTCGGTGATCTTCAGCCCTTTATGCACGGTCTTCATATCACGACCGATATAGACGCACGGCCCGCCGGTCGCCTGGCATAACTGATCGAGCACGAGCTGGCGAATGCGTTTCTTTGAATCGTCGCTCGCGCCGGTGAAGAATCGCCCAAGCTCCTTGTCCGCCGCCAGCCGCCCGATGAAATCATCCGTCACCGCCGCCAGCGCGTCATATCCGCCGAGCCGATGATAAAGCGATTTCTGCTGCGCATTGGCAGTCAGTGAAGCGGTGAGCAGAATCATCGCCGCGAAAAGAAACGTCAGTCTGTTAAACACAAAATGGTTGCGCATAAGCTTGTTCTCCTTTTGCCGGTTGAACTGAGTGTTGGTAAAACAACCAGGGTTTTGCTCTCGTTTGCCATTACGGTCGGTAACGAGGAAATGGATTCAGGCTTTGTCCCTGTTTCGCGGGCAGAAAGAATTGAAAGACGGAATATGACCAGAAATCAGCAAATCGGCGCGTGGCTGTTGGGCGCCTTGTTACTTGCCATCGCCTTCTACCGCTGGTTCAATCTTCCTCAATGAATAACGAACCGCTCATAGCAATCGTCGGCCCGACAGCTTCCGGCAAAAGCGACCTGGGCATCGCATTGGCCCTGGCGTTCGACGGCGAGATCATCAATTGCGATTCGGTGCAGGTCTATCGCGGCGTCAACATCGCCACGGCGAAAGTCCCGATGGAAGAGCGCCGAGGCGTCCCGCATCATCTGATTGACATCGTTGAGCCGGCGGTCAATTTCACCGCCGTTGACTGGGCCGAAGCGGCGAAGCAGGTCATCGCCGAGATCGAAGCGAGAGGCAGGCGCGCGATTCTGGTCGGCGGCACAGGTTTTTATCTGCGCGCGTTGACGACGAAGTTTTTCGATTCGCCCGAAATTGACGAAAGCATCCGCCCGCGATTGCAGAAGATCATGCAAAAACGCGGCGCCGAACATCTTCACCGAATGCTCGCCCGCGTTGACTCGAAACTGGCCCGGAAGTTTGCGCCGAAGGACTGGTCGCGCGTGACGCGCGCGCTCGAAGTCTATTTTTCTTCGGGCAGACCGCTCTCCGAATGGCAGGAACGTTCGCCCGAAGAGCCGACCGAATTTGCCGAGCGGCTGCATTACTTCGTGCTCGAACCGCCGCGCGAAGAATTATACGAACGCATCAACCGCCGCGTGGACGTGATGGTCGAGCGCGGGCTGCTTGAAGAGATTCAGAACCTGATCGCCTCAGGGGTTCCGCCGACGGCGAAAGCTTTCAACGCGCACGGCTACAAACGCTTCGTCGAATACCTGCTGGGCCGTCGCACGCTCGAAAGCGCGATTGAACAGATGAAGCTCGACACGCGCCATTACGCGAAGCGGCAGTGGACGTGGTGGCGGGCGCAGCGGAACACGCACTGGCTGGCCGGATTTGGATTTGAAGAGAAGGTGATTGATGGAGCGTTGCGCATTGCTGTGCAAATTTACCAGGCGAGCAGATGAATTCACCCGCTCGCCTCAATATAGACTAAACGAGAATTCGAGGACTCCTCTGACACTAATTGGCGCCCCATCCTTCATTGCCGGTGTGAATTTGACCTTGTTTGCCGCATCCACCGTCGCCAACGTCAATCCAAACGGCAAATACCTGATGACACGATGAATTACTATCACGCCATCTGAGCGGAAGACGGCTTGGAGCACGACCGTCCCCTGCATCTCAGCTCGCCGAGCCTCCTCCGTATATTTCGCCTTCTCCCGGTAAAGGAGGGTGGGGCGAGCCTGAGCCGTCATCGGTATTATCGGCGCGCCATTCGAGACTGACTCAACTGATGGAATCATATCGGGAATGAGCAGTTTCGACTCAATATCCAACCGTTGTTCAAAGCTCTTCCCCAATTTCGCAACCTGTTTCATGGCCGCCTCCCGATTGCCTCGTGTCAGATGAACCATTGCTATTTGATAGCTGGCTTCTTCGGCCACAGGATAAGCGGACTGGATTTGCTGGTATGCCGCGACGGCTTCGTCATAGCGTCCCGCCTGGTGATAGGTCCAGCCTAATGAGAAACGGGCCAATGATGGACTGGCGTTGCGTTTAAGCTCCTCTTCCTGCTCCTTACTCAGTTTGGGAAGCTGGGATGTGCCTTTCTCCTCACGCCCCTTTATCCAATCAGGAATTGATTGAAATGCTTTTTGAAAGGCTGCGGCCGCCTCATCGAACTTTCTAGACTTTAGATAGCACCAACCCAGATCGTAATTTGCGCGGCTGCCATTGGGGTCATCCGCGAACAAAATTTTAATCTGCTCATGGCAGTTCGTGACGACACCAGGTTGTTGTGGAGAAGGAACGCTTGGATGACTTCGCGAAGACCCTCCGACAATTTTGGGCGTTTGAGTTTGCGCTCCCGCAGGCGACACAACTGAGGCGAGGGCCAATAAACCAGCGAGCGCTGAAAACAGTAATTGCCGAGGTATACGCATTTGCAGGCTCCTTTCTGGACGCCGATTAAATATGGATGAGGCGTAAGAGTACTCGCCTCATCCTATGCCTCAAACGGCTACTCGTTAGCCGTTATTCTTCTGAAACTCATTCATAAACTCGACCAACTTTTCAACACCCGCTTTCGGAAATGCGTTGTAGATCGAAGCGCGCAGCCCGCCGACCGAGCGATGCCCTTTCAATCCGTCCAGCCCAGCCGCCGTTGCCTCTTTGACCAACTTGCTTTCAAGCTCCTCGCTCGGCAGCCGGAACGTGACGTTCATCAAGCTGCGGCAATCTTTTTCGGCGTGGCCGCGATAATAACCGTCAGACGAATCAATCGCGTCGTAGAGAATCTTCGCCTTCTCTTTGTTCATCGCGTGAATCTTCTCAAGCCCGCCTATGTCGTTGAGCGCCCATTTGAAAACCAGCCCGCAGATGTAAATCGCGTAGCAGGGCGGCGTGTTGTACATCGAACCGTTCTTGGCCAGATTTTTATAGTTGAGCATCGCGGGCAGGCTTTCAGCATTGGCCGGAACGCGTTCGAGCAAATCATCGCGGATGATGACGATGGTTGCGCCCGCCGGGCCGGCGTTCTTCTGCGCTCCGGCGTAAATCAAACCGTATTTCGACACGTCAATCGGGCGGCTGATGAAATCCGACGACATGTCGCAAACGAGCGGAACGTCGCCCGCTGAGGGTTCTTCGTTGAACTCAACGCCGAAGATTGTCTCGTTGGATGTGAAATGAACGTAAGTCGCATTCGAGTCAAGTTTGATCTCTTCCGGCTTCGGCAGGCGGTTGAAATTTGTGTCGGCTGTCGTCGCGGCTTCACGCGCTGAGCCGAGTTTCTTCGCTTCTTTGATCGCGGCCTGCCCCCAACTGCCGGTGAGGATGTAGTCGGCGCTTTTGCCTTTTGGGAGCAGGTTCATCGGAACCATTGCGAATTGCAGGCTCGCGCCGCCTTGCAGGAAGAGGACTTTGTAATTTTCCGGGATGTTGAGCAGCTTGCGCAGATCGGCTTCGGCCGCGCCGATGATCGCTTCGAATGCTTTCGAGCGGTGACTCATCTCCATAACGGACATCCCCGCGCCTTTGTAATTGAGCATTTCGCTTTGGGCCTGTTCGAGCGCGCTGACGGGCAGCGTCGCAGGCCCCGCGCTGAAGTTGTAAACACGTTCGGTCATAAACTTAGAACTCCTGTTTGATATGGATTTCGTTTTGATTCAACGGGCGCGCCGATTGTAACACAGCGACCGCGCGCCACAGGCGATTGAGCAGCAATCCCGACAGGATCAGCAGCGAGAGATCGAACAGCGCGTTGAAGAGAAACATGTGTTTGATCAGATCGCTCCCGCCGTCGCCGATGATCGGCGTGACGAAGGCCAGGATCATCATCGCCCACAACGTCAGGCAGAACTCACGCGACAGGCGATGGGACGCCGCATAGCCTTTGACGATCAGGAACAACAGCAGCAGCCAGTAAGCCGCAAGAAACCAGAGCGATTTCGGCCAGCAGCGTTGTTTGAAGTCGCTCCACAAACTCCAGCGATGAGATTCAGTTCGCGGCGGCGCTCCCGTCGCCTTCTCGAAGTTGCCCAGGTTCAGTCGCAGTTGATAGCCGTCGCGCGCGGCGAGTCGCAACTTCGTCAGGAAGCGGCTCGGATGAGCGAGATAGAACTTCACGATCTTCAGGTGATTGATTCGCTGGTAGAACTCGGCGCGAAATTCCTGGCTTCGGATGTCAATCGGAAGGTTTTCGTGAAAGATGGTCGTGTCGGCCAGCGCGGCGAATTTTTCATCCAAACCCAGATCGCGCAAATCCTGTTCGGGCGTCGGCGAATCTTTGAGGATGCCGTAAAACACGCTCTGGTAGCGGCCGTTGTGCGTGTACCACGGCGCGATCAGGTTGAGCGAGACGGCAGATGCGACGAGCGAGAGCGCGAAGGCGGCCAGAATCGCCCGCGACGATTTCGACTTTTCAATCCGGAACAACCTCGCGCAGAAGAACAGCAGCGGCGCGATGAGCGTGAAGTTTTGCGGTTTGGCCGCGACGAACAAACCCGCGCAGAGGCAGAAGAGCGTCACGGTCAGCGTCCGTCGCGGATGTTTTTCAGATTGCGCCGCAAGGCTCAGCCCCGCGCCGGTCATCGCCAGCAAAAAGATGAGCGATGACGTTTCGCTGTAAAACGAATTGAAATAGACCGTGTAGCCGACATCGCAGAAGATCAGCAGAAAGCCGGGCAGAAGGAAGAGCGGTGAGAGATTCGCGCTCGCTCGCCATCCTTTCATCAACATCCAGAATGCCGCGACGAACGCGAGCAGGTGAATGACGCCGAGCAGCCGCAGATCGAAACGGTCTCCCGGAAAAATCCAATCGCCGATAATCGCGCTGAGTTTGACGAATAAGACTTCCGAAGAGCCGAAGCCGCGCC
>JAJVID010000136.1:15831-19304 GCA_022072205.1 Acidobacteriota bacterium | reverse complement strand
TAGTGTCGAAACAATTTGATGAATGAAATCGAGAGATGGTTACGACAGGCATTTTAGGCGCCCGGTCTGGACTTGTCTAGCGATGCGGTTTTCCGCGAAGCGCGCTCAATATCCGAGTTCTTCAAGCGACGCGCGGATGCGTTCCTGCGCCCTCTCGCCCAATCGCTGCACGCTGCCCAGTCCTCCGCCCGCGACGAACTTGGCGAAGTCTTCGAGGTTGGTGATCTGAAACTGGCTGTAGAGTATCTGCAGGGTCTTCATCCCGACGCCTTCGACCTTGAGCAGATCGAGCGTGGTTTCGGGAATCCTGGCTTTGATTTCTTCGTAAGCCTTGAACGTGCCGGTCGCGAGCAGGTAAACGATCTTTTTACTGATTGCTTCGCCGACGCCGGGCAGTTCACGCAGACGCGCGACGCCGCCCGCCTCGATCATCTCGGCAAGCGGCGTCGTGGTGTCTTCAATCGTGTCGGCGGCGGCGCGATACGCGCGAATCTTGAACGGGTTCTCTTCGCCGAGTTCCATCAGATCGGCGAGACGGCGAAAGACGGCGGCAATCTCGTGATTGTCCATACCGCAATAATTACCTGGAGAAATTGCCTGAAAAATCGGCGCAGCCGGTTACGAGAACACTCCCACAAACGGGGCCATGACCAGCGCTACCAGCAGATACAACACGCCCAGGATGATTCCCACAGTTCCGGGTTTCAATTTCCGGGACACTGCGGCGAAGCCGATGGCGAGCAGGATGATCTTCCAGATGGCCAGCACGTCAACGAACGACGCCAATCCTTTGATGAAGCCGGTCGGCGCGCCATCTCCCATAACTGCGGTTAATAACGCGCCCAGGTTTGAAGCGACCAGATTGTTCATCTGAATTTCATCGGGACTCTTGAGAAAAAGCAGAACGAATCCGATGAGGAAAAAGACTATTCCTACCGCGAGCGAAGTGTAGAGCGTTACAGACAACAGGTGTTTGTACTGGTTCTGCCAGCCCATGATCACTGAAGCCAGCTTGAAGATTCCCGCGATGATCAGCGCCAACACAACGTAAATCAGCGCCCAGATTGGAGCCTGTTGGATCGCGGCGGAAGTGACCGTGATTTTCTGCAGTTGCTGCTCCATTATCTCAGCCGCTTTCTCTTGCGGAATCCATCCTCTATCAATCATCCGCTGAATATTTCTCTCCGCCTCTCTCTTCAGGTTCTCGACGCCTATCCGGTTGACTCCGACAACGCCGAATACGGCGCCGAGGAGCACCAGCGCCAGAATCGGCGCCAGAATCGTTCCAAAAATTCCTTTGGCATGGCCGATCTCGGCGAATGTCTCGCCGGGGGAAAACCAGACTCCGATGATGCGACTGAAAAAATTCAACGGCGCCGGTTCGGCGGCGTTTGCAGGTTGTGAAGCGTAGCTCAGGTCAGGATTCATAAGTCCTCCGAAGGGGTTAAGGGTTAGGTTGACCACGAACAACTGACTACCGATTTTGAGAAACTTCCGTGAGTGTTTTTATTGGCGGCGAGATTGTACAGCTTACTCGTGAAGAAAACACGCCACGAAATGGCCCGGCGAAACTTCTTTGAACTCCGGTTCCTCGCGTCCGCATCTTTCGGTGGCGAACGGGCAGCGCGTGTGGAAGCGGCATCCGGCGGGCGGCGCAATCGGATTGGGCACGTCGCCGCCCAATCTTTGCGGCGCTTCCCGTTTCGCGTCGGGATCGGGAACCGGGATCGCTGCGAGCAGCGCCTGCGTGTAAGGGTGCAGCGGGTTTGTGTATATCTCTTCGGCGGGAGCGAGTTCGACGAGTTTGCCCAGGTACATCACGCCGACGCGCGTCGAGATGTGTTTGACCACCGCCAGCCCGTGCGAGATGAACAGGTAGGTCAATCCGAACCGTTCCTGTAAATCTTGCATCAGGTTGACGACCTGAGCCTGAACCGAAACATCGAGCGCCGAGACCGGCTCGTCGGCCACAATGAAATCAGGGTTCAAGGCCAGCGCGCGCGCAATGCCGATGCGTTGTCGCTGTCCGCCGCTGAATTGATGCGGGTAGCGGTTGGCGTAATCGGGATCGAGGCCGACCACTCGCAGCAACTCGGCCACGCGGTCTTTCCGCTCTTTCCTGTTTCCCACGCTGTGAATTTCCAGCGGCTCGGCGATGATCGAACCGACCTTCATTCGCGGGTCGAGCGACGAATAGGGGTCTTGAAAAATGATCTGCATGCGGCGGCGCAGCGCGCGCATTTCGCCGCGGCCGAGCTTCATCAAATCCTGCTCGTCAAAGCGAATCTCGCCGGACGTAGGTTCGACGAGTCGCAGGATGCTGCGGCCAACAGTGGTTTTGCCGCAGCCCGATTCGCCGACCAATCCCAATGTTTCGCCGCGTCGAATCGTGAACGACACGCCATCAACGGCGCGGACAACTTGATTTTGTGAAGCGGGAAAATATTTCTTGAGGTTTTTGATTTCGACCAGGGGCTGGTTTGTCATTTCAGTTCGGTTGATAAATCTCGTTCACGCGAATGCAGCGCGATAAATGCGCAGCGCCAACATCAATCAACGGTATCTCTCCTTCCCCGCATTTCTCCCGCGCGTGTTCGCATCGCGGCGCGAACCGGCATCCCGGCGGCAGATTGAGCGGATTCGGCACGACGCCTTCAATCGTGTGCAGCCGTTTTTTCTTTTCCGCGACCGATTCGTCCAATCGCGGAACCGCGCGCAGCAGGCCTTCGGTGTAAGGGTGTCGCGGCTTCGCGAACAATTCGCGCGCCGGAGCTTCTTCAACAATCCTGCCCGCGTACATCACCGCGACTCGGTCGGAAGTTTCAGCCACCACGCCTAAATCGTGCGTGATCAGAAGCAACGCCAGATTGCGTTTCTCGCGCAGTTCCGTGAGCAATTCCAGAATCTGCGCCTGGATCGTCACGTCGAGCGCCGTTGTCGGCTCGTCGGCGATCAGCAGTTTCGGATCGCAGGCCAGCGCCATCGCGATCATCACACGCTGCCGCATCCCGCCTGACATTTCGTGCGGATAACTTTTTGCGCGCGCTTCGGGCGCGGGGATCGCCACGTCGCGCATTCCTTCAATCGCCTGATTCCACGCTTCCTTCTTTGAAACTTTGCGATGCAGTCGAATGGCCTCGGCGATCTGCTCGCCGACGGTGTAGACCGGATTGAGCGAAGTCATTGGGTCCTGGAAGATCATCGCGATGTCGTCGCCACGAATCGAGCGCATCTCGGCTTCGCTGAGTTTCAGCAAATCGCGTCCTTCAAATAGAACCTCGCCGCCGACAATGCGCCCAGGCGACGCGATCAGCCGCATGACCGAAAGCGCAGTGACTGATTTGCCGCAGCCCGATTCGCCGACCAGACTCAAGACCTCGCCCTGTTCGAGCGTGAATGAGACATCGTCAACCGAACGCGCTTCGCCGCGTTTTGTAGCAAAGTAAGTTTTTAGATTGCGCACTTCGAGAAGA
>JAJVID010000136.1:11835-15731 GCA_022072205.1 Acidobacteriota bacterium | reverse complement strand
CGTCGAAAGATTATCACGAAACCGCCCAGGCCGAGCATCCCCAGCGCCAGCCGCATCCACAACGAAGACGCGATCTCAGACAGCTTCGATCCGAAGCTGCCCGCATCCGCCGTCGCCGCCGGTCTTCTCGGACGCGCGGGCGGATCGTCGGTCACGGTGTAAAGCTTGCCATCGCGCAGGTAGAGCCGCTGCATCTCTTCCAGGTTGAATGGTCGCGCGCCACGACGGTTGAAGACTGAAATCTGGTTGCCTGATTCATCAACCGCGCGGTCGCGGTCGAGACCTTTTGAAATCGCCAGCGCTTCGCCTTTGAGCGGGAACGTGGCGATCAACTTCGGCGTGGGCTTCGGCGAGAAGCCGTAAATCTGCGCGTTCTCTTCCGGCGACATCAACTGCGCGACGCGCAATCCATTTTTGCCGTCGGCGATGTAGGCGAAGAGCGAGTTGGCGGTCATCCCGACCTTCACGTCGTGCGCGTCGTTGATCTTGCCATCGGCGTTGAACGTCTGATCAATCTTCGGCTTTTCGGGCTTCTCGATGTCAACAATCACAAGCCCGTCTTTGCCCGCAGCGACGTAAGCGTAGGTGCGAGCCAGATAAAGATTGTGCGCGTCGGCCAACGGCACAACGGCGCCCTCAACGACGCGCGGCTGTTCAGGCAGCGTGACATCCACGACCTTCAAGCCTTCCGCGTCGGTCACGAACGCGTAACGGAATTGCACCTGAACCGCTCGCGGTTCCCTGAAGCCGCTCAAGACTGTGACCAGCCTCGGCTCCAGCGGATTGTTGAGATTGACGACGGCCAGTCCCTTGTCGCAAGTGATGTAGGCGTAGACGCCCGCGATGGTGATGTTCGACGCGCCGTTGAGCGCGCCGCCGGGATTGAACGCCAGCGCGCGTTTCAGGAAGTTGTTCGACGGATTGCCGTCGAGCAGCGTCGCTACGCCGGTCTTTTTGTCGCCGATGACGACAAGTCCCTCGTACTTGTCGCTGACATAAAGGAAGGCATAGATCGGATGGATCGGCTGTTTGTCATCACGATTTTCGGCCTCCTGATTTTCGGGCCGGTGTTTGCGCGTCGGATCAACGGCCAGCGTCGAAGGCGAAGCGACTCCGGTCGCGTATTTCGTATCAACGTAAAATCGTTGACCGAGCGGCGAGACCGGCGCGGTCGTGATGCGTTCGCTGAAGCCTTTGTTGTCAATGTTGGCGATGTCGTAAACGCGCAAGCCGCCGGCGCCATTGGCGACGTAGGCGTATTCGCCGCGCACCTGAATGCCGAGCGCCTCGTTATGCGTGGTGTGTTCGTAGGCTTCGACAAGGCGGTCTTCGCGTTTGACGTGTTTTTTGTACTCTTCGGGGTAAGCCAGCTTGTGCAAACTCGACCCGATGACTGCCTGCGGCTCGTCGCGTTCGGTCACGACTACGGCGTGGATGCCGTGTTTGCCCGCCGCGACCCAGGCGAACCGCCCGATGAAGTTGACGAAGTTCGTCCCCTGCATCAGCAACTGCGCCATGATCGCGTTGTTGTCGCCGGTCTTGGCCACGTGGCAATCGGTGCAGACTTTCGTTTCGGACGCGCTGACGGTGTGCGGCACGAAAGTGCTGAACGCGTGGCCGCTGTAACCTTCGGATGAAACGGTCTGCTGCTGCGAGTAGAGCCATTCGCGGTTCTGGTTTTGCGAACCGACCAGGATTGCGCAGGTCGAGCGCGTCGGCGCGATGCGATGGCCGGTGACCGTGCCGTCTTTGCCGAGCATGAAGATGTCGTCGCGAAGGGTTTGGAAGTTGTACTGCGTGTAATTTCGCAAACTCTCTTCGCCTTCGTTGTGCAACATCGGCTTTTTCTTGTTCGCGGTCATCGGCAGATGGCAGCCGAAACAACTCGTCGTCCACGAAGTGTGGCAGGCGTAACAGGTCATGTTGCTGTTGGCGTGCGCGAGTTGATCCTGACTCGTAGTCGTCTCGCCCCATTTGCCTTCGCGCGTGACGAGTTTGGCCCAGGCCGAATTGTCGTTGTAATCGCGGCGGCCTCGCGTGACGGTGTCAACCGTCTGCACGACGCGCCACCATTTGCCCGGTTCGACCAGCGAGTTTTGCACGATGTCGCCCGCGCGCAGATCAACCTCTTTGCCGTCGAGCGTCTTGCGCTTGGTCGGTTGCGAGATGCGCTGGAACATCGGTATCTGGCGGCCACGTTCGTTGCGCGCTTTGACCTTCGTCAGGTCTTTCGTGATCGTGATGACTTTGCCGCCGAAGCGCGCCGTGCCCGCCGAAGGGCCGGAAGCCGTCAACGTCGCGGGCTTGTCAATCGCGCCGTGGCAATCAATGCAATCAATCTGAATCGCGGCGCGCGGCTCGTTGTACAAATTACCGTTGCCGTGAACGTCCGCGCCGACGTGGCAATCGGCGCAATGCATGCCCATCTTCTGATGCACGTCTTCAAGGTGGACCGCCTTCTTGAATTTTTCGGGATCGTCAGGAGCGATCTTCGCGCCGCGCGCTGAAAGCAGATTGCCCTTGCGGTCGGATTTGTAAACGTTGCGGAAGACCCAGCCGTGACCGTGAAAATCGCCGAACTGCGTGCGCTGCGCCTTCGGGTTCACGTCCGTCCAGATTTTTTGCAGGAAGTTTTGATCCTGCCCCCACAACCCGCGAAGCGCCGCGCCTTCGGGATTGCGCCGCTGTATCTCGTCTTTCTGCTCGTCGCTCAGGTCGGGCTGTTTTTCCGGATACATCAAATGGCCATCGGTCTCGTTGTCCCACCAGGTCATGCCGTAATAACTCGTCACCATATTCCCGCCCGGATGGATGTGGCAGTTCATGCATTGGCTGGACGGGACGCCGTTGGTCATCTGGTGTTTGATCGGATGGCCCGGTTCGCCTTTCGGAATGGTTGGATCAGCCGTGACCGTCAACCCCTGGTTGCCGTATTTCGCGTAAGGCCCGGAATGTTTCGGGTCGCGGTCGTTGGCGTAAACGACATGGCAGGCCGTGCAACCCGATTGGCGAAAATCGCCTGGATTATCATTCGTGCCGGGGAATGAAAGCAGCGGATCGAGCAACCGCGTCTTCTGCAACCCGATGAAGACCGGATCGGTGCGCAGTCTTGTGCCCAATCCTCTGTCGCTGAGTTTGACTTCGGGCTTGCCCGGCAATTCAAAAACGCTCGGACTGCCGATGTCCGAAGGCAGTCCTTTCAACTCGCCGCCGCGTTCAAACACGCGCAGGATGTTGCCTGGCTGCGTAATCTCCCATCGCGGCAGCGGCATCAGGTAAGGCAGCACGCCGCGCTTCAAAGTCTCCTCGGCTGTCGGCGCCGGATTGGTGAGCACGGCCTGAATCTGCCCGTCGCGCCCATAGCTTTCGCCGAAGCGCGCGTCTTTGAACGGAAACGCGCCGTTGTTGTAAAGAGCCGCGCCCCACAACATCCCGCCGTGAGTCATCATGCTCTTCTTCATCCACATCACTTCGCGCTCGTGACATTTGCCGCAGCTCACGTCGGCGGCGCGAAAATCTCCCGGATTGATGAAGCGGATGTATTCGTCGCTCTCCTTGTTCCAGACGGCGTTGATCTGCTCCGGATTGGCCGTTGACTTCCACATTTCGGGATAACGCGGCTGGACGTGAGCTTTCTTCTTGTTCTCGAACTCGGCGGGATTGCCGCCGTGACAATCGGCGCAGCCGATGTCCAAATTGTCGTCGCCGTCCGCGTGCATTGATTCGCTGCCGGTATGGCAGACGACGCAGCCCGCGCTGCGTGGATTGACCTTCGTCTGCGTCTTCGCCTGCTGCTGCGATTGCTGTTGCTCAGCGTCCTCCGGCAAGTGGCCGGCGACCGAAGAGATTGCTTCAGTCTTTTGACTCGACATCGCGTAGCTCAACGCGCAAATGAA
>JAJVID010000136.1:0-11735 GCA_022072205.1 Acidobacteriota bacterium | reverse complement strand
CCTTCGTCTGCGTCTTCGCCTGCTGCTGCGATTGCTGTTGCTCAGCGTCCTCCGGCAAGTGGCCGGCGACCGAAGAGATTGCTTCAGTCTTTTGACTCGACATCGCGTAGCTCAACGCGCAAATGAAAGCGGCGGACAGAAGGAGAGTGATTTTGACGCGTTTGATTCGGCTCGTTTGATTCATAACTTAAACTCGTTTGACTGTAGTGAAAGCGAGGGAGCGAAAGCGCAATGCCGTTAAGTTCGTGAGATGAGAGGACAGAAGAGAATACGGAAAAGACGGAAATAACGGAACAGACGGAAAATTCTCAAGATATTTCCAGACTTTTTCCGTCTGTTCCGTTATTTCCGTCTTTTCCGTATTCTCTCTTCGCATCCTCAACTCACTCAATTTAATGCCATCAAGCAGTTTCAATACACAAATCTCAATTTCAAAAACGCCGACCACAGCGTCGGGCTTCCCGCCCCGCATCCCTGCGGCGTGCCGTTGCAGTTCGACGAATAGATGTCCGTGAATCCGACTCCGGGTCTCAAGCCGGACGCGCCGCCGATCAGCACGATGTTTTCATTGAGCAGCGGGCGATAGATGAATCCGATTCCCAGGTCGTGGCCGATCTCGTGGCGGATGCTGTTCTGGAACAAGGCCAGCTCAAGCGGTTCGGTGCGATTGAACCTGAGGTAGTTGTAGTTGATAAACCCGCGCAGCTTCGGCGTCACGTCAACGTCAATGCCAGCGTTGTAAAGCGTCAGGCCCGGGTTGACGAAGTTCGACTGCCCCTGAATCTTGCTGCTGCGCAGTGACGGAATCAGGCTGCGCGGTTCGACCAGCGCGACGCCGGTTTGCGTCAACCGGATGCCCTGCGAGTTCCAGAAGCTGAACGGGCCGCCCGCGAAGTTCGGATTATCGAGAATGGCGTCGAATCCGCGCGCCGTGCCGTCTGTCGGCTTGGAGTCGCCCGAAGTGTAGAAACCCGCCACGCGGTAACGAATCCAGTCAAAATCAATCGAGAGTTCGGCGGCGGCCATCTGCGCGTTGATGCGCGTCGCGCGCGCGGCAAGCTGGTTGTACGAGTCGCGCCCGATGGCCTGATAAAGCGCGTGCGTGATGTTCCATCTGCCGAAATGCCCGTCGCCGGTCCAGCCGAAATAACCGCTGCGCACGCGGTGGCGGCGGATGTCGCCGAGGCGCGCGGGCCGCACCAGAAAGCCGTTTTGATCGTATTCGGTGGTCGGGCGGTCGTCGCTGTAATGCAGGCTGAATTGCGTCGTGTAGCCTAGAACAAAAGTATCCTGGCGAAAGATGTTTGCGATGTAAACCTTCTGATTGCGGAATTCCAGATCGCGCGGATTGATCGTGTTCAACTCGCTGTTGGTCTCTTTTTCGAGCATGTCGAAATAGGCGAGGTTGTATTGCCAACGGTTCGCTCCGAAATTGCCGAACAGCCGCGCGCCCAGGTTCGAGTCGCTGAAGATGAACCCGCGAAAATCGCTGGTGAACGGCTGGATGCCGACGCGAACCGAAGTCGTGTCGAAGAATGGCGAGTCTCCATCCCTGCTTCCTTTGCCACGCAGGAACGGCATGATCTTTGTGGTGTCGCCCAGCCGGTACTCAAAAAACAACTCTTCGATCGCATTGAACCCGTCGAGACGCGAGCGCCCCTCGCGCACGTCAATGTTGACGATGCCGACTTCGCGCGCGCGCAGCAGATTGAGATTGGCTACGCCAGTGACCTTGAACCGCCAGTCAACCGGTTTGAATGAAGCGTCGCCGTGAAAAATATCCGCTGAGAAAATGAAATTCTGATTGAAGGCTTCCTGCCGCCCGCGTCCGAAAAATTCAAAACTGCCGGGGCGCGCGCTGCTGACATCCTGCGGCACGGGCACGCGGCGGATGTTGAACGAGCTTTCGCTGGCCAGCGTGATGTTCAGGAAGGTGTGATTGCCGATGATCGGGTAATCGCCCTTGAGGACGTTCTGGCGATATGGGTTGGCGACGTCGCCTTTGCGGAAGCGCGGGTCTTCTGGCATGCCGATGCGCCACCGATCTCTGATCACCATGAAATCGGCGTCTTCGATGTCGGGTTTGCGCTTGTCGCGCGACGGGCCAGCCGCGCCCAGCGGCTTGTCTTCGGGAAGTTGAAGACGCGGCCTTTCGCCCTGCTGAGTCTTCGCCTGAGCGGTTTGTCCTGAAGCCGGTCCCGACGTTGTGTCTGCCGATTGATCCGATTCTCTCTTTGATTGCTGTGATGACTGCTCGGTTGAGAGGCTGGATAGGTGTCGCGGCAACTGTTTAGACAACCGCTCAGCCATTCGCCCGGCCACCTCTTGCGCGGCGC
This sequence comes from Acidobacteriota bacterium, assembly GCA_022072205.1. Classification (GTDB taxonomy): domain Bacteria; phylum Acidobacteriota; class Blastocatellia; order RBC074; family RBC074; genus JAJVID01. The sequence goes on along the minus strand of JAJVID010000136.1, from coordinate 9,399 downwards.
GGCTCGCATCGCCCGATTTTTGTTGGCTAACGGTGTTGGCTATGCCAGATGTTTCACAGAAAAAAGCCGCAAGGATGACCGCAAGAAAGTAGATGAAGCTTCGCACAAATTAAGCCTCCCGAATTCCCTCAAAAAGGAACAGGTCTAACAGAAGAGATTTACGACGTGAGAAAGGCAACGCCGGGACAATAGATCACGGGACAATATGAAAACAGACAACAAGCAATACCAACTATCGGCTTAGCAGTTGGGCCGTTGATAACACAGCTTTTCGAGCCAAGTCAATCGCGGAAATTCTTAAAGCCTCTTGCCCGGCCTCGAATCATTAACCGAACGGTCTTGGGGATTTTTTCCTTGCGGCGGTCTACCGCCAAAGGCTATAGTCAGGGCCGCTTTATCAAACACCAGTTTTCAGTCGCTCCCGGTTTGAGAGTTTTTCCATCGTAATTCCACGGAAAGCAAATTGCTCAGAGGGTTTTGAAATGCGCGCACGATTCCGGCTAAGCGTTCGTTTTTTCGTTCTGGCGGTACTGGTTTCACTGTCGTTTGGAGCGATCATCATCAAACAATCGGTCGAATATTTTCAGGCTTCGGCGGCGCCGTCCGTCGTGAGCGTCAACGCGGCCAGCTTTCTGGGGCCGCTCGCTCCGGGCGCCATCGCCGCAGCGTTCGGCGTCAATCTGGCCACGCGGATCGAAGCGGCAAAATCTCTGCCGCTGCCCACGCAACTCGCCGGCGTCACGGTTCGAGTGATTGACAGCGCGGGCGTCGAACGTTCCGCGCAACTCTTCTTCGTCTCTCCGGGACAGATCAACTATCTGATCCCCGATCAGGCCGCGCCGGGCGCGGCTCAACTCATCATCAACAACGGCGCCGGAGCCGTTTCGCAAGGGCAGTTGCAACTAGCCAATTCGTCGCCTGCGATATTCACGGTTTCGTACAACGGACGCGGCGCGCCTGTGGCGTTGACGACGTTCGACGGCGTGAACTTTGAAGCGGTGGTGAATCCTGACGGCAGCGCCCGCGCGATCAATTGCGGCAGCGCGTGGCGTCCGAATTACCTGACGCTGTTCGGAACAGGGCTGCGTTACGCATCCAACCTGCGCGTGCGGATCGCCGGCGTCGAAGTGACGCCGATGTACGCGGGACCGCAAGGATCGTTTTCAGGACTCGATCAGATAAACCTGATGATCCCGCCGAATCTTCCGGGTGGGATGACCGATGTCACCATTGTCGCCGAAGGGCGTTTGAGCAATACCGTGCAGTTGCGGTTCGACGGCGCAGCCGTTCCGCTGCAAACCGGCTTGAGCGTGAGCGACGTGCAAACGATCATCGCGCAGGCCGTCGGCAAGGCGCAACAGATCGGATTGCCGGTGACTGTCGCGGTGCTCGACAAAGAAGCCAATGTTCTAGGCGTCTTCAAAATGAACGGGGCGCGCAACGACGTGCGGCTTGGCGTGACCGATCTGCGAAATGGCCGGGCGCTCAAACAATTCGACCCCGACGGGTTAGAACAAGTGACTGTGCCGCTGCGCGACGCCAACGGCAATTTTCTGGCGCCGCCCGGCATTCTGCGCGACGGGGCGACACTCGCGGCTATTTCAAAAGCCGGCACGTCGGCGTTTTTCAGCACTCAGGGCAGCGCCATCACCCCGCGCACGGCGAGCTTCATTATCCAGGAGCACTTTCCGCCTCTAACCAAATTCTCGCCGGGCGGCCCGCTTTTCGGCGTGCAGTTTTCGCAGCTCCCTTGTTCCGACGTAAAGATGCCGAATCTGCCGTTCGGCTTGGCGGGCGATCCGGGCGCGGCGCCGATCTATAAAAACGGCGTGGCGGTGGGAGCTGTCGGAATCGAAGGCGACGGGTTTTACTCGGTAGACGTTGATCCGAGCGATCAGGATCAATCGCCGGAAGAGATCATCGCTGTCGCGGCGACACAAGGTTTTGAAGCGCCTGCGGCCATTCGCGGCGACCGGATTCTGGTTGACGGCATTCGCCTGCCTTTTCTGAACGCGCCGCAGACCGGCGGCCCGGCGCCGGCTTTCAACACTTTGCCGGGCGTTGTGCTCGCCGCCTTCCCGATCAAGCCTGCGCCTGCGTCGGCATTCACGCCATTGACGCTGGGCGGCGTGCCGGGACGCGTTGTGGCGAAATACTTTCCGTTCAAAGACAGCACGGCAGCCGGGCCGAACCAACTCACAGCCGCCGATGTCAACCGCATCATCACACAGGCGGCGCAGCAGGCGTATCGCACGCGCGCAGCGATACGAATGCCGCTTGGATCGCCCGCCGAAGTCAACATCGCGGTGGTTGACACGAACGGAGTCGTGTTGGGACTTTTCAGCACGCAGGACGCGCCGATCTTTGGCTTCGATGTGAGCGCGCAAAAGGCCCGCACGGCTGCCTTTTTCAGCAAAGCGACGGCGGGCGCTGAATTGCGCGCGGCAGGATTGGGCAAATTCGTTGACGCGGCGGCGGCTGATGGAATCAGGCTCGATGGGACAATTGCATTCAGCGACAGGGCAGGCGGATTTCTGAGTCGCCCGTTCTTCCCTGACGGCATTGACGGGACGGCAAACGGCCCGTTTTCAAAACCGATCAATGTCTGGAGTCCCTTCAACACCGGCTTGCAAGCCGCGCTGGTCGGAGGGGCGTTGGTTAAGGTTTTGACTGGCCAGCCAGTGACGAGTTGCACAGCGATTCCGAGCCTGCCCAACGGCACTCAGATTTTCGCGGGCAGCGTGCCGCTTTACAAAAATGGCGCGCTGGTCGGCGCCATCGGCATCAGCGGCGACGGCATTGATCAGGACGACATCATCGCGGCTACGGGCAGCGTCGGTTTTGAAGCGCCCGAAACCATTCGCGCTGATCAGTTCCTTGTGCGCGGCGTGCGATTGCCTTACGTCAAATTCCCGCGGCACCCGAATATTCCATAAAAGCACTGCGCCAATGGCGCCTCCGCAGCAATGGTCAAAAAACTTGTTGTCATTCTCTCCCTCATTGTCATTTGCGCCTTCTGGCGTGGGGCCGATTTGCTGCCTGACGCCTCGGCTCAGAAGAGCCGCGCGGGAGCGCCGTCGAAATACTCGAAGTTCAAACACTCGTCGCACACCGGGAAAGTCAAAAGCCTGCTCGTCGCCAATAAATCCATTGAGATTGATTGCGCTTACTGTCACGGAACCGCAGTCAAGGATCGTCTGGGCAAAGACCTCAGCGACATCGAAAACATCGGCTATCCCAGTCACAAATTCGGATTGAAAACCGAAAAGACACATTCGGCCTGCATCGAATGCCACGCCGACACCGGATCGAAGATCGAGCGCGAGATGTGTCTGATCTGCCACGAGGCCACATCGGCTGACCAGCGGAAGATGGCCACCAACATCCGCCGCTTCTCAAACCCCGATGGCGGAGGCGTTTCGCAGTTTTACGATTTCTACTCGCACGCCGAACACGTTGATTTCTTCGAGCAATACGCGACAGGAACTACGCTCAAAGACCGGATTAAATTTTACGACGCGAAGAAAGACGCGGCGGCCAATAAGAAGCTCGACAAAAACAAGTTTGAATGCGCCGCCTGCCACACTGAAAACCAGTCGCAGACGACAGTGGCCAAAATCAATTTCGGGGCGGGCGTGAAGATGAGCGCGCCGGGCCATCCCGAATGTTTCGTCTGCCATTTCGACCCGAAGATCGTCAGCCCTCCGAAGAAAGAGAAGCCTGATCCGAAAAATACATTTGCGACCAACTGCACGGGCTGCCATCAGGCGACGGGCAAACCTGCGCCGAGCGGTCGTCCTGGCAAAGGTTCTGAACTTGCCGCGCTCTGGTTCGCGCGCCAGATCGTCAACACTGAATTGAATCCGGCTAAACCGGGAGTGAAGTCTCCATTGCCTTTCAGCCACAAGACGCACGACGAGGCCGTCGGAACGAACGTTCAGGATTGCCTCTCGTGCCACGCGACGGGCAAGACGGCCAACACGCGGTCGGACTTTTTCCTGGAAGACCGCAAGACGAAAGAGAAACAGCCCCTGGCCGCAAGCTGCATTGATTGCCACAAGAAAGAGATGCAGACGAAGATCGAAGGCGCGGTGAAGTTGGAAACGGCGAAATGCAATTACTGTCACTCGCTGCAAACAATCAAGGCGTTCGGCGCGAAAGGCGTCGCGCTTCCTCCGCCGAACCATTTCGGGAAACAGGCTCCAGTAGCGTCAACAACGGTAGCGATGGCCACACCGCCCGCGCCAACACCGGCGCCGCCCAAACCGACTCCTGCGCCGACGCCCGCGCCAAAACCAACCGCGACGCCGCCGACGAAACCAACTGCGACTGTGGCTCCGGCGCCGAAACCAACTGCGACGCCAACACCAACGCCCAAACCGGAACCGGTTGTGGCTCCGGCGCCGAAACCAACTGCGACGCCGAAATCAACGCCGACGCCTACTCCAGCGCCAGCGCCAGCGACGCCGACGCCGAAACCGGTTGTGGCGACGACGACTCCGACGCCTGCTCCAACGCCGACGCCGCCCAAGCCCACGCCAGCGCCAGAGCCTGCGCCAACGACAGCGCCGGCAACGCCAACTACGGCGCCCGCTGCTTCGGCTGCCAAACAACCTGTGCCGATGGGCATTATTCGTTTAGGTGATCCGAAGGAAAGTCCGCATTGGGGCCAGCACGCCAAGTGGGGCGTCGTCGAAAACTTCAATCACGGGAACCACACGAAGCCGCCTTATTCGGCTCGTTGCGAGGATTGTCATCACACCAACAAAGACGCGCGCGTGGAGACGGTGCTCAAGTGCGTCACTTGTCACAAAGAGGCCGATCACCCGGACACGGCGAGCAAAGGCGGTGAGGTTGATGTGAAGGACGCTTATCACGGCATAGCGGGGAGCAGGAAGCACAACGCCGGCTGCATCGAATGCCACAAGGTTTACCGCGATGAGAAGAAGCCGGACACCAAAGCTCCAATCGCGCCCTGCGAAAGCTGTCATACAGTGAAGCAGGCCGCGCTTGATCTGCGACAAATGCGCCCGCGGCGCAGCGATTGGATAGATGCGAACATGGCCGCGCTGACCGAGTGGATCAGGCTCCCGCGCGCGAACGCCGGGCGCTGAACCGAAACGCTTACATTGAACGACCTGAAATGCCCAAGATAATTCTGCTGGAGAGAATAAAAATCGCGCTTGCGCTTGGCTGTCTGACTTTGTGCTTGACGCTGCTCGATCCGTTCGCCGCGCGCGGACAGCAAGCCAATAAACAATCGCCCGCCGTGCTTGTCACGGAACAGCCAAAAGACTACAGCCACTTCACGCATCAAACACATCAGGGGCTGGTCAAAGTCCCGAACACCAATTTCGCGCGCGATTTGAAATGCGATTCGTGCCACGACCGGCCCGGCGCACGGGAAATCGCCAGCGGAATAGTCGCCACGACGGATCGCAACAAACAACTGGGGTTGAAATTTCCCGGCCACAAAGCCTGCGTCGAATGTCACATCGTCGAATTCACCTCGCGTCCGCAGCAGACCTGCACGATTTGCCACAGCGCCCAACAGGGCCAGACCATAGGATTGCCTGCGCGCCCGCCGCAACGCGACTTCCCGCGCCGTTATGATTTCAACGCGTTTTTCGACGCCCGGCAGCACGAATTGCACGTCACGTACGCGATGCCGGAAACAGGGCGAAAACTCGATTGCAATTTCTGCCATCAACAGACGGCGAAGCCCTCATTCCTGACCATCGCCTCGCATCCCGAATGCTACGTCTGCCATTCGCCCAAAAGTGGCAATGCGAAAGCCGCTCCAAAATCAGGATGCGTCGTTTGCCACACCGCGCCGGACACTGGCGTCCAGCCATTCTCGACAAAATACGTCAGCCGAGCCTACGGCGCGCAGTTCACGCACAAATCGCATGTCGGTTACGTGAATGGCAATTGCTCCGCCTGCCACACCATCTCCGGCGGATATAACCAACCGGCGCCGACTTCGGTCAGGATCAAACAGCATCTTAGCCCCGGCGAACGCAGCGGACGCGGATGCTTCAGTTGCCACGACGGCGGGATTCATTACGGTCGTAAAGTTTTTAGCGGCGAAACGGGAGGCGAAGGCGGGAGTTCGTGCAACAAATGTCACACACGCGATGATTTCAAGGTGATTCCTGCTTCCGGCTGATTATTTGATTACCAATCGTTTGACGGCTTCTACCAGTTCATAAACCTCGAATGGCTTTTCGATGAAGGCGTCGCAGTTATCTTTGATCAGGCGGGATTTTTCGCTGTTGTTCTGACCCGTGACTGCCAGCACCTTGATGTCCGCCAGCGACGGGTTTGATTTGATTTGGCGCGTGGCTTCGACTCCATCCATCACGGGCATATCCAGATCCATCACGATCACATCCGGGTGGACGCTTTGGGCGAGTTCTATCGCCTCCAGGCCGTTCGACGCCTGAGTGACGTTGTAATCGTCTTCAAGAGCGTAGATGAGCATGCGGCGTATGCCTTCAAGATCATCCACTATCAAGACTTTGGTCACGCGATACCTCGACGATGAAGCCGCCAGGCCGCCGTTGATGACGACAGTTGGCGCTAACGATTTAAACTACCAGCATAGCGCTATTAAATGGGGTCTGGAATTTCCGCGCGTCTCAATCATACCCGGCGACGCAAATGGAAATGAATCCGAAAGACACCACAATCCCACTTGAGAACTGGCTATGGGAATGTGAGATCAAATTGCGCCGGAACCGCGCCAGCGAGGGCCGACCAGCGAGACAATCCTGGCAAGCGTTCAGAACCGCGATGATCCGGGGCATACTCATATCCGCGTTCTCAACTTTTGACGTGTGTGTGGGTACGGCAGGGCCGCCGTTCGGGGTTCGGTTGCGAGATTATACTCAAATCCCCGAAAGTCTGTACAGAGCGGCGGCTACTTTGTGCAAGGAGGAGATGTGATTAAAAGCGCAGCAATTCCAGCAATTCTCGGTTTATAAAATCAACAGAGATGAATCTGTCATTTTCCCGAAGATTGAACTTTGATTTTCTGGGAATGAAACCTCACGTTTCGCACGATTGATCGCGCGAAAATCAGAATTGAATTAAGCTCGCGAGATGAGTCCCAGCATCAAAGCAATCCACGAGCAAGTAGCAGATATTCCGGTCATCATCGCGCATTTGAAAAGAATGCGGGTGGCCGAATTACTGGATAAACATTTCCCGACCAACGGCAATTGGACGGGCTTGAGCCTCGGATAGGTGACGGTCGTTTGGTTGACCTTCATCATCTCCGAGGGCGACCACCGGCTCTCTCACCTCGATCCGTGGGTCAGAGAGCATCTACGGACGCTCCGGCGATGCCTCGGCAGAAAAGTCGCGACGCGCGATACAACTGCTTCGGCCTTCGTTTCGCCAAAAGGGATGTTTCAATTCGGTCATGGCAAGGATCATCGCCCGGATCTACCGCAACTGAAGATTTCGATGTCGGTTCTCGATCCGATCGGGCTGCTGTTGGCGACAGCGGTCATGGCGGGCAACACCGCCGATGATCCGTTGTATTTGCCGGAAATCGCCAAAGTCCGGCAGATCGCCCGGATGAGCGGACTGACTTATGTCAGCGATTGCAAGATGGCGGCCATCTCAACGCGCGCCGAGATTGTCGCGCGCCAGGACTGCTATTTGTGTCCGCTCTCGGCCAAACAGATGCCGGAAGCTGAACTCGACCGGTTGCTTGAACCGGTCTTCAGTGGGCAGTCGAAGCCGGCTGAAATTCGCCTGCCGAAGGCCGATGGACAGATCGATGAAACGAACGAGGCAGTGGCGATCGGCTTTGAGTACACGGTCGAGCAAAGTGCAACGGACGGATCGGGCCAGCTACATCTTTGGCTGGAGCGACGCTTGGTGGCGCGCTCACAGGCCTTTGCCGAAACTCAGGAAAAGAGCTTGCAGCAGCGCCTCGCGCGTACCGTCACCGAAATCAATGCCCTGGATGAACGCAAAAAAGGCAAAACTCTTTGCCTAATGAAACAGCGGCGATGGCGGCTGCTGAAGCGATCCTGGTCAAACATCGTGTAGCCGGACTGGTCAAAGTCAGCGTGACGACCGAAACACAGGAGCGAGTCAAACGCGCTTATGGCGCGCGACCGGCCAGCACCGTGCGCAGCGAAAGGGTGCGGGTGAGCGCGGACAAGGACGAAGCCGCGATTGACCAAAATGCGCGACGATTGCGCTGGCGCGTCTATGCGACCAACCAAAGGGCCGATGAATTGAGCTTGGAACAAGGCGTTGCTGCCTATCGCGGCGAGTACGTGATCGAACAAGGTTTCGGGCGACTGAAAGGCCGATCCTTGTCGCTGACGCCGTTGTTGCCGCATTTCGAGCACTGCATCAATGGGCTGATCTATCTGCTGACCATCGGGCTACGAGTCCTGGTGTTGATTCAGTTCATCGTGCGACGCAATCTTCAGAAAGAAGGTGGCACGCTCAAAGGAATCTACCCAGGGCAAGCTGGGCGGCAGACAGCCAATCCGACAACAGAGATGATGCTGCGCGCCTTTCGCGGCTTGACGCTGTCGCGAATTATCATCGACGGCAAGCCGCACGATCATCTGACACCGTTAAATAAGGTGCAGAAGCGCATCCTCGAATTGATGAAATTGCCGCTGGAAATCTACTTCGGGCTTGTGACCTGATTTTCAAATACCGATTTTCAGTCGCGCGAAACGTGAGTAGTAACAGAAAGATATTTTTGGAAGCATGGTGATTCTTTGCTAGCAAACGAAAACGCCAGGCGATCATTACGGATTGCCTAGCGCTTTTGTGTCTTTGCCGATTTCGAGTCGCTGTGTTCCGGTTGATAAGACGCTTAAACCTTCTCGCCGCGAGCGCGCATGTCAGAGAGAACTTTTTCAATGCCGAGCTTATCAATCGTCTTGATTCCGCGCGGCGTCACACGCAGCCGCACCCAGCGGCCTTCACCCGGGACCCAGAAACGGTGCCATTGCAGATTCGGTTCGAAGCGGCGTTTTGTTTTGTTGTTAGCGTGCGAGACATTGTTGCCGGACATCGGTTTCTTGCCGGTAACCTGACATTTCCTGGACATGGTAATGATCCTCCAAAACGTGTTTATGATTATGAAGCTAGGAACTATACCACAAGCCCACGCCTCAAGGCGAGCCGGTCAGCGGTTTTGCAGCTCTGAGGAATAAGGCGCGCAAGAGCCGTCGGTCGGAATGGTAGCCTGAAAGGGCCGCTATGTTGACAGGCCACCAGCGACACTATGCTCTGACCGCCAGCTTGGCGTGGTTAAGATGTTCTTCGAAATACGAGCAAAAACACGAATGGGGAAGCTTCAAGCAGCGCCGCACGGTTCTACGAAGTATCGAGCCGGATTTGAAAGCGCAGTTGGTC
>JAJVID010000104.1:9818-19430 GCA_022072205.1 Acidobacteriota bacterium | reverse complement strand
CCGCTCTACGGCCTGACGTGGACGAGCGACAGCCGCGAAATCATTTATTCCGCCAACCTCGGCGGCGGGCCGAATCTGTGGCGCATCTCGGCCAAAGGCGGCGCGCCTGAACGATTGAACTTCGGCGTGAGTCCCTCCAATCCGGTCATTTCACGTCGCGGAGACAAATTGGCCTGGACGGAAAATTACATTGACACCAACATCTACCGCTACGAAGGCGGTGGATTCGGCGGCTCCGGCGCGCCGTTGAAATTGGCTGCGCCGCAACGCCTGATCTTTTCCAGCCGCGAAGATCACAGCCCGCAGATTTCTCCCGACGGCGCCAGGATCGTGTTTGTGTCCACGCGCACGGGCAGCGATGAAATCTGGGCGGGCGACCGCAACGGCGGGAACCTGCGCCAATTGACCTCATTCGACGGGTCGCCTACAGGCACGCCGCGCTGGTCGCCGGATGGCCGGTGGATCGTCTTTGACTCGCGCGCCGGGGGCAGCCCCGATATTTATGTCATCAGCGCGGACGGCGGCGCGCCTCGCCGCCTCACCAGCGAGATGACTTATGAGGCCACACCGAGTTGGTCGAGCGACGGGCGCTGGATTTATTTCGCCTCCAACCGCGGCGGCGCGGAAGATATCTGGAAGATGCCGGCGGAAGGCGGCCCGGCCTCGCAATTGACACACGACAGCGCGTTCGAAGGCTTCGAATCGCCAGACGGCAAGCTTTTTTACTTCACGAAGAAAGACCCGGTTTACGGCCTTTGGTTTGCGCCAGCGCAAGGCGGCGCCGAAAAGCCCGTGCCGGAATTCGCCCGGATCAGCCTGGGGCGTTCGTGGGGAATCCTGCCGCAGGGCATTTACTTCATCGCGAGAGAAGACACGCCGCGCCGGACGATCCGTTTTTTCAGCTTCGCCACGCGCCGGATCACGACGCTGGCGACAGTCGAAAAAACGCCGCTCGATTTGCAGCCCGGACTGGCGTTGTCGCCGGATGGCCGATGGCTGCTGTATGCGCAGCGCGATCAGATCGTCAACGACATTATGCTGATGGAAAATTTCCGTTAAACAAATAAGCGCCGGCCTGATGTGCGCACAGGTTTCAAACCAACTACTATGACTCCGCAACGTTGGCGACAGTTCGAAGAGGCTTTTCACGCTGCGATGAAGCGCGGCGCGGACGATCGCGTATCGTTTCTTGACGAAGCCTGCGCGGGCGATGAGGCGCTGGGCCGTGATGTCGAGGCGCTGCTGACGGCCAGCGCCGCGTTGGGCGAACATGGTGAGGATTTCCAGGCTCGCCTGCGATGGAGGTCGAAGCCAAAGCCATCGCCGCCGAATATGATTCGCCGATTGCAGGCTAAATCAGACCACGCAACATTGGTACAGAGAGACCAACCGCAGAGGGTCGTAGAGGAACGCAGAGAACGATCCAGACATGTCTTTCCCCTGCGTACCTCTGCGCACTCTGCGGTGGGTTGTACCAATCTTTGCTGTTCCGATTTAGATGATCGGGCATTATCGAATCGTCTCGCGTATCATTCGCGCGCGATTCATCGCTCCAGTGCTGGGATCTGGATCGAATCGTGGTGAGATTGAGGCAGAGTATTTGCTCATGCAGACCGAACAGGAAAATATCAAAGAACTTTGTTGATGGAGGAACAATGACCCCAGTCCTTTTACTTCAAACGGCGCGGCTCGTGACGATTGATTACGTCGTGCTGGCGCTCTATTTCGCGGTGATCTTCGCCATCGGTTGGTATTTCTCGCGCAAGGAGCGCACGACGACCGATTACTTTCTGGCCAGCCGCGACGTGGCGTGGTGGGCCATCGGCGCGTCGCTTTTTTCGTCGAACATCGGCAGCGAGCATTTCATCGGGCTGGCCGGTTCAGGCGCGGCTACGGGGATGGCTCCGGGACATTTCGAGTGGCTGGCTTCGATCATCGTGTTGATCCTGGGCTGGGTCTTCGTGCCGTTTTATCTGCGCTCGAACGTCTACACGATGCCGGAGTTTTTGGAGCGGCGTTACAACGGCGCGTGCCGGACTTACCTCGCCAGCATTTCGCTCATCGCTTACGTCTTCACCAAAATCGCGGTGGCGATCTTCGCCGGAGCGATTGTGCTGAAGGCCGTGCTGGGTTGGGGGATGTGGCAAAGTTCGCTGGCGCTGGTCATCGCGACAGGCATTTACACCATCGCTGGCGGATTGGCGGCGGTCATTTACACTGAAGTCATTCAAACGGTGATTCTGGTTGCGGGCGCGCTGGTGTTGATGTTCATCGGTTTGAACGAAGTTGGCGGATGGTCGGGATTGCAGTCGAAAGTCCCGGCGGATTTCTTTCACATGATGAAGCCGATGACGGACGAGAACTTCCCGTGGACGGGGATATTTTTTGGCGCGCCGATTCTGGGCCTGTGGTACTGGTGCACCGATCAGGTCATCGTGCAGCGCACGCTTTCGGCGAAAAACGTCGAGCAGGCGAAAGGCGGGACTGTGCTCGCCGGATTCCTGAAGATTCTGCCCGTGTTCATGCTCGTCGTGCCGGGGATGATCGCCCGCGCGCTTTACCCTGAAGAGATGGCGAAGGATTCCAACTCAGCGTTCCCGCTGCTGGTCGCGCGGTTGATGCCGCCCGGATTGCAGGGAGTGATGATCGCCGCGATGCTGGCGGCGCTGATGTCCAGCCTGAGCGCCGTCTTCAATTCAAGTTCGACCATCTTCACGATGGATTTTTATAAGAAGTTTCGGCCCGACGCTTCCGAACGGCATCTGGTCAACGTCGGGCGCGTGGCGACGACGATCATGGTCGGATTGAGCCTGCTCTGGATTCCATTTATGAGCCGCATCAGTTCGCAGCTTTGGATTTATTTGCAGAGCGTGCAGGCTTACGTCGCGCCGCCGATTGCGGCTGTCTTCCTGCTCGGCATTTTGTGGCGGCGGATTAACGGGCAGGGCGCGATTGTCTCGCTGCTGCTGGGCTTCGCGCTCGGCGCCGCGCGATTCATCCTTGAAGTCGTTTACGCCAAACAGGAGTTGAGCGGCTTCCTGAGGTTTTTCGTCAAGATGAATTTCCTGCACTTCGCCGCGCTGATGTTCGTCGTCTGCGTCGCGGTGTTGATCATCGTCAGTTTCCTGACGCCCGCTCCAAAGACGGACAAGATCGCCGAGTTGACGCTCAAATCAGCGACTGCCCAGGCCGAACAGGTTGACGCGCCCACGCCCGCGATGCGCGCGCTGCCCGTCGTATTTGCGTTGGCGCTGGTGGTCACGATAATTTCCCTCTGGATATATTTCGCATGAGGGATTCGAAATGATTTCAGAAACATTGCGCGCGCAATTTCAAAATCTCTATGGCCGCGAGCCGCGCGTCTTTTCAGCGCCGGGCCGCGTCAACCTGATCGGCGAGCACACCGATTACAACGACGGCTTCGTGTTGCCGATGGCCATTGACCGGCGGACGTTCGTGGCCGTCTCACCGCGCGACGACAGAATAATAAGAGCAAGATCAACAGCCGAAGCCGGGGGGATAGAATTCGAGATCGGGCGCGAATATCCTGGCGACGGCGATTGTGGCAGATACGTTTACGGTGTGGTCGAGTGTCTGCGGCAGGATGAGTTCGATCTGCGCGGCGCCGATTTGCTGATCGCAAGCGAAGTGCCCATCGGCGCGGGTTTGAGTTCTTCAGCCGCGCTCGAAATCTCCGTCGGTTTTGCGCTGTTGAACATTTCAGAGCAGCCAGTTGAACTACCAATTGATTTAGTGGATCTGGCGCTCGCCGCCCAGCGCGCTGAGCATCATTACGCCGGAACGCAGAGCGGGATCATGGATCAATACATCGCGTGTTTGGGCATCAAAAGTCATGCGTTGCTGATTGATTGCCGCAGCCTGGAATATCGCGCCGTGCCAATTGATCTCGAGCATGCCCGCGTCGTTGTATGCAACTCGATGATCAAACACGATCTGGCGGCGGGCGAATACAACCAGCGGCGGGCTGAATGCGAAGAAGGCGTCAGGAGGCTGGCCGCGAATTTGCCCCGCATTCAGGCTCTGCGCGATGTCGGGATTGATGATTTCGATCTTTACGCCGGTTCCCTGCCCGAAATCATTCGCCGCCGCTGCAACCACGTGATCACTGAAAATGCGCGCACGCTGGCCGCCGTCGAAGCGCTCGAAGGCGGCGATCTGGCCCGGTTCGGCAAGCTGATGTACGCCTCGCACGAGAGTCTGCGCGACGATTACGAAGTAAGCTCGCCTGAGCTTGATTTGCTGGTCGCAATCGCCTCGCGTTGCGACGGAGTGTTCGGCGCGCGAATGACCGGCGGCGGCTTCGGCGGCTGCACGGTCAATCTGGTCGCGGCGGATTTCGTTGATAAATTCATCACGACGATCAGCCGGGAATACGAAACGGAGACCGGCCTGCGCCCCGATTGTTATGTCTGCCAGGCTTCAGCCGGGGTCAGAGAGGAACATTAGCCGCCACCGGCGCCCGTAACTTTTCTCTTTGTCATCACATGGACTTGCCCGTATAATGCGATTTCTCAAGTGGACAGACGCAAATTAAAGGCGTCATTTCAATAATTCAAAAGCTGCTTTCATAGACTCGACAATCGGCCTGAGACAGTAAGAGGATCAAGTTACTGCCCCGTAATTTTGATTTGGCTACGGGCCAGAATTACTGCGGACGCGGATCAAGGTTTGCCCTGGTTACGCCGGAAAGCGTCCCGAAACAAAGAGAGTAAGCATGTCAGACCCAGCTCAGGTTTCACCGCATAGTTCACCTGCACAAATTCCGCTTCACAGGATTTTTCGGAAATCGCGCGCAGCCATTCAGCGAGCGACAATTGTCTTGCTGGCCTGCTGCGTCATCGCGCCAATCGCCCTGGCCGATTCCGTCACCTACCAGCAACTGCAACAGGGGCAGGCAGGCCGTTTGAAAGCGACGGCGGTTTCGCCAGCGGTCGTCCGCACTCAGGATCAGCAGAACAAAAAAGATCAATCAGCTCAGGCTGGACAATCGCAGTCGAATCAATCGCAGACCGGCGCGGCAAAGGAGAGTCCGGATCACCCTGAATTCGTCCGCCTGCCCGATGGCCGCATCGTTCGTTACGGCCCCGGAATTCTGTGCGACGAGAACTGCGTCGAGCCTGTGACGCCAGCCGCTTTCCGCGAACCCGGGCCGCGCATCTGGTGGCTCGTCCCGGCCATCTCAGGCGGCGTGTTGTGCGCGTTCCTGTGTCGCGGCGGCGACGATTCGCAGCCGCAACCGACGCCCACGATCGTCATTCCACCGCCGACTCCGGTCGTTACTCCGACCGTGACTCCGTCAATGCAACCGTCGCCGGTGGTTCCGGAAGTTCCCGAACCGGGAACGCTGGTTCTGTTCGGTCTGGGAATCGGCACGATGCTCGCGCGGCGGCGGATGGCGGCGAAGAAAGAAAAAGACGACTGAAGCTCCGGTATCCATTCAAGCAGCGAAAGCCCGAATCTCGGTCAACGAGGTTCGGGCTTTTTCATTCGCTTGGGAGCGCATCCGCGCGCCGAGGTTTCCGTAAGTCGAGCACGCAGGGATGCGTGCGCCCCCGGAGGTTCTCGTGGAAAACGAGCACTGATTGGGCTAACATAAATCACCCCCTAACGACATTGAAGAACTTCATCGCGCGGCGGGTTTCGCAATGCAATCCGCCGCGCCGTGAAGCGTTCTAACGCCAGCGCGTTCATCCCCGCTACGGAACCGCGCTGTCACTAAAAATTAGGAGAAGGGGCGATGAAAAAAACTTTTGCCGTTTCCGCTTTGCTGATTTCGATTTCTGGCGCCGCTCTGGCCGCAACGCCGTTTTTCAGATTCGATTGGGAGAAAGCCGTTTCGCTCTACAAACAGGGCCAGTTCCGCGAGGCGATTGCTGAATTTCAAAAAGTGCTGGATGAATATCCCGAACATTCGGACAGTTGGAAGTACGTCGGACTGTCCTATTACCAGCTCAAGGATTACAAGTCGGCAATCCAGCCGCTCGAAAAGGCTTTGGCGTTCAAACGTAAAGAGGGCCGCAACGATCCCGACCTGTACCGGGCGATTGGCCAATCGCACATGCTGCTCAAGGATTACGAGAAGGCGCTTCCCTACTTTGAAACTCTGGCCAGAATCCAGATGAACGTCGCGGCTAATTACTACATGCTCGGCGTGACCTACGCCAATCTAAACCGGGCGGAAGAGGCTTCGGACGCTTTCCAAAAAGCGGTCAAGCTCGACCCGAAGGATTCGGATTCGTTGTATTACCTCGGCGTGGCGTACTTCAGAGGCGGCAAGTTGAACGAGGCTATCGCATCGTTGCGACAGGGAGTCGTCGCCGATCCGAAAAATATCGAGATGCTCGGCCTGCTAACCGAATCGCTGTTGCGGCAGGGCGCGAACGAGACCGACGAGAAGAAAGCCAATTCATATTTTGAAGAGGCGATTCGCGTGGCGACCAGTTTGAAAAACCAGCGCGAGGATGCGGCGGCGATTGAACTGCTCGGACGGGCTTTCCTTGCGGCGAAGAAATATACGAACGCCGAGATGAATCTGGCGCGCGCGCTTGAATTGACCAAAACTCCTTCCGCCGCGCTCTACTTCAATCTCGGTTTCGCTCACGCGCAGAACAAGTCCTGGGCGCGGGCGTCCGAGATGCTGGCGCAGGCCGACAAGCTCAACCCCGGCGACCTCAACACGCTCTATTACCTGGGCTACGTTTACGAAAATTTGCGCCGTTACCCGCAGGCGCTCGATGCTTATAACCGCGCCTATGAAGCCAGCGGGCGCAGCAACGCCGACTTGAAAGCGAGCATTGACCGCGTTACGCCGTTGGCCAAACAACCCTGAATCGAGGCGAAAGCGTTCAGGTAGGATCAACGGGATTTTTCAGGATCAGGATTTAGACCTGCCGATGTCCCGCCTGAACTGCATTCCATCAAACTGAATTTTGCTGACCGCTTCGTAAGCCTGCGCTGTCGCATCTTCGAGCGCCGACGCGCGGGCCGTCACGCCCAACACTCGTCCGCCAGCGGTTTCGACCTCCCCATCCGCGTTGAGTTTCGTTCCGGCGTGGAAGACTACAACACCATCAAGCCGTTCCGCTTCATCAATGCCGGCAATCGTTTTTCCGGTCGAGTAATTTCCCGGATAACCCGCCGAAGCCATCACCACACAGGTCGCCGCTTCACCGCTCCATCGCGGCTTCACATCGGACAATCGCCCCTGAGCGACGGCCAGAGCGATCTCAGCGAAATCGCTGTCCAGACGGCGCAAAATCGCCTGCGTTTCTGGATCGCCGAAGCGCACATTGTATTCGAGCGTCTTCGGGCCTTCTGCGGTGAGCATCAGTCCGCAATACAACACGCCGCGAAATGGGAAGCCTTCGGCGCGCGCGGCTTCGAGCGTCGGCTCGACGACTTCTCTGATGATTTGCCGTTCGAGTTCGGCGTCGAGCAATCCCGGCGTCGAGAACGCGCCCATCCCGCCGGTGTTCGGCCCGAGGTCGCCGTCGAAGGCGCGCTTGTGATCCTGCGCGACCGGCATCGGCGCGTAATCTTTTCCGTCGCTGAAAACCAGATATGACAATTCGCGTCCGGCCAGACACTCTTCAATGACGAGCCTCGCGCCCGCATCGCCCAATTTGCGATCAACCAGCAAATCCTCAATCGCCCGCCGAGCCTGCGCTTCGTCTTCGGCGATGATCACGCCTTTGCCGGCGGCCAGGCCTTCGGCTTTCACCACGACGGGAAATTTGAAAGAGCCGCCGGCGACGGCCTTCAACGCGTCTTCGGCGTTGTCGGCGATGCGGTAACGCGCGGTCGGGATGTTGTGGCGCGCCATAAATTCTTTGGCGAAAACCTTGCTGCCTTCGAGCCGCGACGCCGCGCGCGAAGGGCCGAAGACTGCGACGCCGCGTTCGACGAGCGCATCGGTCAGGCCGTCAACCAAAGGTTGTTCGGGGCCGACAACGACCAGATCAATCTTTTCGCGCGCTGCGAATTCGGCGATTGAATTTACGTCAGCGGCGTTCACGGCGGCGGCTGTCGTCCGTTTCAGAATGCCCGCGTTAGTGGTAGCGGAGTAAATTTGTTTGACTATCGGGCTGCGCGCCAACGACCACACCAGCGCGTGTTCACGCCCGCCCGAACCGATCACGAAAATTTTCATAATGTTGCTTGCCACAGATTTGTTGTGATGCGAGTGGGAAAGCGCAACTTTACCCTCTGGCGGCGAAACTTGAAAGAACGAAGGCCGATGAACCGCTTGACAGTTTGCGGGGCCGAAAGCTAAGGTTGCGGTTCGCTTCACCCGCGCTGCCGGCTGTATGGCGTCCCGGCGATCTCAAATTGCTGATTCAGTCGGCGAGAATGATCCGATAAACGCTCGGTGAAACATCCAATCGTCCTTATTGAAAGGCAGGTGAAAAGTTAAGTGGCAGAAATCAAACTCGGCGATAACGAGACGCTGGAGAGCGCGCTCCGCCGGTTCAAGCGCAAAGTGCAACAGGAAGACATCATCCGCGAAGTCAAACGGCACGCCTTCTACATTCCGCCCGGAGAGAAAGCCCGCCTGAAATCAGCGCTGGCCCGCAAACGCAATCGCAAAAAATACCGCCGCCTGCCTGAATAGCTCCGGAGAATGAATCCGGCAGGACAAGGCATCGGCTATATTCGTAAAAACGACGGCTGCGGAATGACGCCATCCGCAGCCGTCGTTTTTTCGTCACTCGTTTCCAGACAACAGCATCAAGCGCACAGCGTGGCCAATTGGCGACAATCATCCTGCAAGTATCGAATCCTCCCCCATCAACCGTCGCTGCGGAGAAAGCGTTTACGGATTGTTCCGGCGCACTCGTGAAAATGGCTCGCGGATTGCCTTTGTGACGGTGGGACAATTTGCCGAATTGTCCCACCTGAATCGAGCAACATTTGAGAGGAACTCCCCGCTTGAGCAAACAGACGACGATTGGCTCCAGTTTCAGCGCGAGTGGAATTGGGCTTCATTCAAACTCCCCGGTCAACGTCACCGTGAAAGCCGCGCCGGCCCACACCGGCTACGTTTTTCGCCGCACCGACCTCAACGATTTCGAGATTCCCGCCTCGCCGGATCACGTTACGCACGTCAGCTACGCCACGACATTGATGAAATCAGGCGTGATGATCTCCACAGTCGAACATCTGCTTTCGGCGTTGATGGGATGCGGCGTGGACAACGCGATCATCGAGGTTGATTCGCTGGAGGCGCCGATTCTTGACGGCAGCAGCAGGCAGTGGGTGGAGTTGATCGAACAGGCGGGCGTAGTCGAGTTGCAGGCGCCGCGCGCCTACCTGCGTGTGCTCAAACGCGTCGAGGTGAGCGAAAAGGATCGTGTAATGTCAATCGAACCCGCCGATGAATTCCGAATCACCTGCGAGATTGATTTCAACCATCCGATGATCGGCCTGCAACGGCGCGAGATCAGCATCAGCCCGCGCGATTATTCAAAAGAGATCGCCCCCGCCCGCACGTTCGGCTTTGTGGAAGAGATCGAGATGTTGAGACAGAACGGTCTGGCGCGCGGAGGTTCGCTCGAAAACGCAATCGCGCTAACCAGCGATGGCATTCTCAAT
>JAJVID010000104.1:0-9718 GCA_022072205.1 Acidobacteriota bacterium | reverse complement strand
GTCAGCCGCGCCGGCAACAAGACCAAATCTTCAATCAAACATCCGATGATCGTCACCGCCGAAAGCAAACCGAAGGAGGCCACCGGTTTGAAATTCGAGAAGAAGAAAATTGCGAAGGTAGCGGCCAGCGCGATATTCGCGTAAATGATCGGGCGGCCTGAGAGCCGCATGCTTTCCAATATCGCCTCGCGCAATTCCGGGGTTGCGGCCTGCGCGCGGCGGAAGCGCACGATGAATTGCACTGCGTTGTCTACGGCCAGCCCCAGCACGACGCTCGCCACCAGACTCGTCGTCAGATTCAACTCGATGCCGCGCCAGCCCATGAAACCGAAGAAGAACAGCACCGGAATCAGATTGGGCACGAGCGCGGTGAACCCCACGCGTAACGAACCGAACAGCAACGCAAGCATGAAATAGATCGTCACGAGCGCGATTGTCACGCTCTGCACCTGTTCGCCCGCGATCTGATCTGAAGTCAGGTTGAGAAGGACGAAGGTTCCGGTGGCGAAGACTCTGAAGTCGGGTAGCAACTCGCGGCCCTTCGCTTCAATTTCCCTGATCGCTCCGGCCATCGCCTGCGAGCCTGAGAGGTTCGACCGGACGAGTATCCGCGCGGTTCGCCCATCGGGCGTGAGAAACGCGCGCAACTGATCGCGTTCGGAAAGCAATTCGCCGACGATGTTTTCATCAGCGGGCAGGTCGTAATACCGCGCATCGTTGTCGTGAAATGCGCGGTTGGCGTGCTTGATGAAATCCACTACGGACAGCGCGCGGTCAACGCCCTGCCCGCTCGCGTTCTTGCGCGTTTCGGCGAAGGTCTGAAGCTCGGCGATTCGCCTCAAAACGTCCGGCTTTTCGATGGCGCCGGCGTTCTTCCCTTCCACGATGATGTCGAAGCTGACCGCGCCCGACAGCCGTTTGTTGATTTCGGCCAGCCCGATTGTCGTTTCTGAATTCGGCTTGAAGAAGTGGAAATAATCTATGTCAATCACGATGCGGCTGACGCCGATGGCGCTGACGATGACGATGACAGCAGTCAGAACGTAAAGCAGAGTTTGATTCGCCGTAGCCCAGCGCCCGACGCCTTCGAGCAGTTTGACCATCCCGCCGCCAAGCCCGATGCGGAACGCAATCGCCCGCTCGCCCATCAGCGCCAGTACCGCCGGAATGAAGGTCAGCGAAAGAATCATCGTGAAGGCCGCGCCAATCGCGGAGTAAATGGCCGTAGTGCGAATCGCCGGGATTGTCGTGAAAGCCAGCGACATAAATCCCGCGATGATCGTCAGAGCTGAAACAATTACTGGAAGGCTGATGAACCTGAGCGCCTCCTCAATTGCGGATTGCGGATTGCGGATTGCGGATTCCTGATTGCCAATTCCGTTTGGGTCATTCCGCATTCCGCATTCCGCATTCCGCATTCCGCAATAGGTGATTCCGATCTGATTGATGACGTGAACCATGTACGAACAGCCGATGGCCAGCATTATCGTCGGCAGCATCAACGCCAGGATCGTGAAGTGGGATTCAAAATAAGCCATCAACCCCATCAGCCACAGCAACCCGATGCCGATGGTTACAAGCGGCGCCGCCACAGCGACCAATGACCGAAAACATAGCCAGAGCAGGAGCGCGATGAAGAGCAGAGTCAGCGGAAGAAAGACGCGCAGGTCGCTTTTGACCGCTTCCGTCGCGCGCCACTGCGAAAACGGATCGCCCGCGAAATAAACCTGATCGAATCCAGCGTTGCGCGCCAGTTCATAAATCCGGGCGGTGATTACGTGCCGCGCCGCTGTCGGCAGATCGGACTTGAGCAGGATGTTCAACGCGGCGGTGCGGGAATCAGTTGAAACGAGGTTTCCAACGTAAAGCCTGTCGCTGGTCGCCACCCTGCGAACGTCATCAATCTGCATGCCACCCGCGTCGTCGCCATCTTCCTCCAACTCGTCAGGCATGAGCCTCTCCGCCGAGACCACGCCGTCAACGCTTCGCGCGTATGGCGCATTGATCAGGCTCAGCGCTTCGGCCACGCCTTTCGTTTTCGTGATCTGTTCGTGCAGCTTTCTCAGCCGCGCGACGCCCGCCGGGGCGAACACATCGTCGCAAACGACGGCGACGACCAGATAATCATCCGCGCCGAATTTTTTTCGCGCGCTCTCGAAATCGGTTCTCTCCTGGTTTCCCTGCGCAACGAACCCGAGCGGCGAGACGTCGAGTTGCACACCTCGCCGCAATCCGAAGCCGAAGACCACGCTCAACACGACGACTGCCGAGATGATCACGAGCGGATGTCGAACGATAAATTGGCTCATTTTTGATCAAGTCTGCGAGCGGCGTTGTTGATGAAGCTTTTCAGGCGCTCTTCAGTAAAAAGGTTGTCGGGAAGGCCGCGATCGTATTCGATCCTGCGCGTTTCGACTTTGACGTTGAGCTTCTGCTGCAAATCTTCAATCGCCAGGCGGGTGATCGTCTGGCGATTCTGAATCGGCTTGACCTCCTCGATCTTCACGCGCTTCTGCAATTCATCGCGCGCGTCGTAGAGTTCAAATTTCGCCGGACTCTGATCATTTTCGCGGAAGAAGCCGACGATGCGCGGGTACGCCAGATTGCGGTAAGTCTTCTCCTTGAACTCGACCTTGATCAGCGATTCTCCATCCGAATTCACGCGCTCGCCCGCGCTGTGATTGTATTGGCCGAGTTCCATCGCCAGCATCTCCTGCACGGTGACTTTCGCGCCGTGAAACCCAAGCTGCCTGTCGGAGTTGATTTTGGTCAGCTTCTTCAACCCGGCGAGATAGGAAAACGCCTCCGTGGGTTGATCAGCTTCTTCGACGGCCAGTAACGCTTTGTCGGTGTCTTCGCGCGGCGCCAGGACTGAGAGGAATGTCAGGGCGCGGGCGCCCGCGTATTTCCGTTGCACTTTGAATTCGATCTGGTCGCGTTTGCCGTTTTCGCCTTCGGACACCATCCGCATCTCGGCGGTGAAATCCCTGCATCCGTCCTGCGTAATCATCCTTTTGATTATTGCGCTAACGTCAGGCAACGGCGCGGGTGTGGTTGATGGATTGGCGTATGCGTTCTCGTTCGACGTCGAGCCGCCGCCGCCGCAACCGCACAGCAGCGCGCATAGCAAAACCAGGGGGACAACTTTGTTGGGGTGCATTTATCTCTCCGAATTTATTATTTGCTCTCGCCTGCGTCGAATTTGACTCGGCGATAGATTTCCCGCAGCGACAGTTCGCAGTCGCAGGTGGCGAGTTTGACGACATCTTCCAACGCATTGAACTCGCGGTGAAGCCAGAATCCGTCGCCTTGTTTGATGAATTGCGAAACGTTCGGACGATTCTGCGCAATCAGCAGATACTCGCAGAAGCTGGGAATTGATTTGTAGTGGGTAAACTTCTCGCCGCGATCTCTGGCTTCAGTGGATTTCGATAGAATCTCAATAATCAGAGCCGGGTTGATCAACACGTCAACGCCGTCAATCTGTTCAAACTGAGGCTCGCCGCAAAGCGCGGATACATCACCGTAACGATAAGGCGGCAAGCTCGGAACCTTGATGCGCATATTTGCCGCGAAAACGCGGCAGCCTCGTTCCGACAATCGCGTGTCGAGAGAAACAATCAAATTCACCTCGATCTGGCTGTGTTCATCGCTCGCGCCGCTCATCGAAAACACTTCGCTCTCCCAGAATTCAAGCCTTTCATCCGAGTTTCGATCCAATTCCAAATATTCTTCCAGCGTGTAACGCATTTTCGGTTGCGCGGACATGATTTTATTCTCCTTCGTTGCGGGTGGCCGTTAGAGTACCGCAACCCGCTCGAAACACTCAATGCCGCGATCATCATTAACGGCCTCGCGGCGTTTGTTTTCTTCATATTTTGCATTCGCCGGTCGCGTGATATGATGCGCCTCCCATAAACCGCAATCTTTATTTAAGGGCGAAAATTCAATGTCTCAACCGATCTATCTGGTGACCGGCGCGCACGGTTTTATCGGCGCGTGGGTGGTGAAGCGGCTGCTCGCGTCGAATTCCAAAGTGGTCATCTTCGACAAAAGCCCCGATCCGCATCGTCTGCGATTGATCATGGACGACGATGAAATCGAGCGCGCGGCGTTCGTCGCGGGTGACATCACCGACGGCGAGACTGTTTCGCAAATCGTCGAGCAGCGCGAGATCACGAACATCATTCATCTGGCCGGATTGCAGGTTCCGACCTGCCGCGTCAATCCGCGACTGGGCGCGATGGTCAACGTCATTGGAACAATCAACATCTTCGAGGCCGCAAAAAATTCCGGCGGGCGGGTCAAACGAATCGCCTACGCCAGTTCCGCCGCAGTCTTCGGCAAGAACGACGGCGCGGTGACCGAGGCCCAGGCGGGCGGGATGAACACGCATTACGGCGCGTTCAAACGCTGCAACGAGGACAACGCGCGCGTTTACTTTTTGGACAACGGCATCAACAGCGTGGGGCTTCGTCCGCTGACGGTTTACGGCGTCGGACGCGACACGGGCATGACTTCCGATCCGACCAAAGCGATGAAGGCCGCCGTCGTCGGGCGTCCTTTTCACATCCGATTCGGCGGCAAGACCGATTTTTTATATGTCGCCGATTGCGCCGACGCGTTCATCCGCGCGGCTTCGGCTGATCTGGAAGGCGCGCACGCCTTCAATTCGCACGGCGAAACCATTGATGTCGCGGCTGTCGTCGAAGAGATCGAAAAGCTGATCCCATCGGCGAAAGGCCTGATCACTTTCGATCCGGCGCCGATGGCCCTGCCGCCCGCGCTGGACGATTCGGCGATTATCCGCGCGCTCGGCGACATCCCGCACACTTCACTCGCCCAGGGCGCGAAAGAGACGATTGAACGCTTCGCGCGCCTACACAGCGAAGGCAGACTCGACACGAGCGATTTGGATCAATGAGCAAAACAATCCGCAATCAAACAATGCAGGCTCTGGCCGTCTGCGCTCCCGAAAAGATGGAGGTGCGCGAGATCGCCGCGCCTGAATGCGGCCCGCGCGAAGTTCTGGTTAAATCGGGCGCGGTCGGGCTGTGCGGCACCGACTTTCATATTTATCAGGGGCACGCCAACTACAATTTTGACGATGCGGGGCGGCAAATCCCGTTCGAGGAGCGGCCACAGATTCTAGGCCACGAATTCTGCGGCATCGTCGTTGACGTTGGCTCTGAGGTAAAAGATTTGAAAGCCGGCGACCGCGTCGTGGTGGATCAGGGTATCAATTGCCTGAGCCGCGCCGCAGCGGAATTGTGCGAATACTGCGCGACGGGCAATTCGCATCAATGCGCGCGCTACGAAGAACACGGCATCACGGGCTTGCAGGGCGCGCTCGCCGATTTCGTGGCCGTGCCCGCGATCAACGCCATCAGGATCGAAAGCGATCTGCCGCTCAATCAGGCCGCGTTGACCGAGCCGCTCGGCTGCATCATTCATTCCTGCGAAATGATTCTGCGGACTCCGGCGCGTTACACGTTCGGCGGCGAAAGGCCTGTCCGCTCGGTGTTGATCTGCGGCGCAGGCCCGGCAGGATTGCTCTTCACGCAATATCTGCGAAACGTCGTCGGATTCGACGGCCTGTTGATCGTGACCGAACCGAGCGCGATTCGCCGCCAACTCGCAGCCGATTACGGCGCAACAGTGGTTGACCCGGCATCCGCGGATTTGATCGAAGCGGTCGAAGATTTAACGCGCGGCGAGCGAGTCCAACTGCTGATCGAATCGGCGGGCGTCGGCCAATTGTTCAAACAGGTTCCGAAGCTGATACGAAAGCAGGGGACGATGGTTCTTTACGGACACGGCCACCACGGAGTTGATCTGGGCGTGATGAACAGCATTCAATTCATCGAGGCGGCGTTTGTCGCGCCAACCGGGGCTTCGGGAGGCTTCGATACCGACGGACGGCCCAGCACGTATCGCAAATCGCTCAAGCTGCTCAGCGAAGAAAAGATCAACGTCTCGAAATTCATCACGCATCAATACCAATCTCTCGAAGCGGTTCCGCAAGCGTTCGCCAGCGACCGCTTTGGAGCCGATTACATCAAAGGAGTCGCGGTTCTCGCTTGATTAACCAGCTATGACAGCTATGAACAAATCGAAACTCATCATCTTCATCGCGCTTTCGTTCCTCGCTTCCCTGCTCATCGCCTGCAATCGCAGCGAGGGAGCCAAATCGTCGCAAAAGACCATCGCCGTCATTCCCAAAGGCGTTTCGCACTCGTTCTGGCTGACGGTCAAAGCGGGCGCGGACGCCGCCGGCAAAGACCTCAACGTCAATATCATCTGGAAAGGCCCCGCGCAGGAGACAGATTATTCCGGCCAGATCAACATCGTCGAAGACATGATCAACCAGCGCGTTGACGGCATCGTGCTCGCCCCGTCGCACGGCGATTCGCTGGTGCCGATAGTCAAACGCGCGCAAGACGCTGGCGTTCCGGTGACGATCTTCGATTCGGGCATCTCAACACAAAACTATCTTTCGTATGTCTCGACCGACAATCGCAAAGGCGGAGAAGTCGCGGCCAAACGGATGGGCGAGAAACTCGGCGGCAAAGGCAAAGTCGCGATCCTCGGCGTCAAGAAAGGTTCGGTCTCGACCGATGAGCGCGAGGAAGGCTTCCGCGACGCGATTCAGAAAGGATTTCCCGGCATCACAATCGTCCCGATTATCTTTTACGGCGAAGCCAACGCGGCTAAATCGCTGGCCGTCACAGAAGACGTGCTCACGTCGCATCCCGATCTGACCGGCCTTTTCGCGTCGAACGAATCATCAACCGTCGGAGCAATGCGCGCCATACGCCAGCGCAACCTCGCCGGCAAAGTCACGCTGGTCGGCTTCGACGCGACCGCCGACCTGATTCAAAACGTCCGCGAAGGCGCGATTGATTCGCTAGTGCTGCAAAATCCGTTCAAGATGGGCTACGAAGGCGTCAAGACAATCGTGGACAAGCTCAACGGCAAACAGCCCGAACGCCGCATTGATACGGGCGTCGCGCTGTTGACCAAAGACAATGTGGACACGCCGGAGATTCAAAAGCTGATTAAGTAGGAATCGTCCACGCAGCCGCACGAAGTTTCACGAAGGCGGATTCGGTTTTCTTCGTGTGGCTTCGTGTGGCTTTGTGGATGTCTTTTGTTATGACTATCCAGGCGCCTGCGCTCGAAATGCGCGGCATCACAAAATCATTCTCCGGCAACACAGTGCTCAACGACGTCAACTTGACGGCGCGCGCGGGCGAAGCTTTGGCGCTGGTCGGTGAAAACGGCGCGGGCAAATCCACGTTGATGAAAATCCTTTCGGGCGTTCATCAGCCTGACGCTGGCGAAATTCTGATCAACGGCGAACCGCTCGCTTTCGCCCGTCCCGCAGACGCGCTGGCCGCAGGCGTGGCGATGATCTATCAGGAACTGTCGCTGGCGCCGCATCTGACCGTCGCCGAAAACATCTTCCTCGGACGCGAACCTTTGAAGGTCGCGCCGATTGGTTTCATCAACAGCCGCGAACTGAACTCCCGCGCTCGCGCCTTGCTCGACGAATTCGGTTTCGAGATCAACCCGCGAGCGCGCCTCGGACGTTTGAGCGCGGCTGATCGCCAACTGGTCGAAATCACCCGCGCGATTGTCGAAGCGAAGCGCGTGATCGTGATGGATGAACCGACCTCGTCGCTGACCAATCAGGAAGTGGAAGAGCTTTTCCGCCTGATCCGCGATTTGAAATCGCGCGGGCTGGCGGTGATCTACATCTCGCATCGCCTGGAAGAACTGCCGGAGATCGCCGACCACCTGACCATCCTGCGCGACGGGCGAGCCGTTTACACCGGACGCTGGGGCGAGATCACCACAGACGAGATGATCCGCCACATGGCCGGGCGCGAATTGAAAGAAATCTTTCCGCCGCGAAACGCGAAGATCGGCGAAGTGAAGTTGCGCGTGACAAGGCTGACGCGCGCGCCGAAATTTGAAAACGTCAGCTTTGAAGCGCGGGCGGGCGAAGTCGTCGGCATCGCAGGGCTGGCTGGCGCCGGGCGAACCGAACTGGTCGAAGCGATCTTCGGCGCGCATCCGGCTGAAAGCGGCGAGATCGAATTCGGCGCGGAAAAGTTCACGGCCGCAGAGCCGAACCGCTCGGTCGCGCGGGGATTGAGTTTGTTGACCGAAGACCGCAAACGCACAGGCTTGTGTCTGAACCTTCCGCTGGCGACGAACATCACGCTGGCCAACGTTCGCGCTCTCGTTCAAGGCGGGCGGTTGCAGCTCAAGGCTGAAACCAACGCCGCGAACAGTTTTATTCAAAAGCTGAGCATCAGGCCGCCATCGCCCGCAAAGCCAGTTGGCCGTTTGAGCGGCGGCAACCAACAGAAGTCGTTGCTCGCGCGCTGGCTCTTCGCCAACTCGCAAGTGTTCTTACTCGATGAACCGACGCGCGGAGTTGATGTCGCCGCGCGTTCCGAAATTTACCGCGAAATCAATGAGCTTGCCGAAGCGGGCGCAAGCATAGTGATGGTTTCATCCGATCTGCCTGAGTTGTTGGGAATGGCGGATCGCATTCTGGTGATGCGTCGCGGGCGCATCGTGGCAGAGCTGGACGCAAAGAAGACTTCGCAGGAAGAAGTTTTGAAACACGCTGCGTTGGAGGAAGGGAGCGCGCAATGACAGAAACAGCGGAGGTCGTAATCATCGGCGGCGGAATCGTCGGATCGAGCATCGCTTATCACCTGGCCGAATCGGGCTGTACGGACGTTCTGATCATCGAACGCGAAGAGAAGCAGGGACTCGGTTCGACCAGCAAGAGCATGGGCGGCGTGCGCGCTCAATTCGCTACGCCGATCAACATCCAGATGTCGCTCTATTCGATTGACCTCTTCTCGCGTTTTGAAGAAGCGACCGGCCACACGGCGGATTACCGCGCTCACGGCTATTTGTTCTGCGCGACGACCGAAGCGCATTTGAAATACCTGCGCGAAAACCAGGAGAAGCAGCGGGCGTTCGGATTGAAGAACGCCGAGATGGTTTCGCGCGACGAGATCGTGAAGATGGTTCCGCAAATGATCGCTGACGACATCATCGGCGGCGCTTATTGCCCGACCGACGGCTTCGTTGATCCGCACGGCGTGCTGACCGGGTTCGCCAAACGCGCCAAAGAACGCGGCGTCAGAATCTGGCTCAACACCGAAGTCACAGGCGTCAACGTTGAAAACGGCGCGGTGACCGGAGTGAAGACAACAAGCGGCGAAGTCTCGACGCGCAATGTGGTCAACGCCGCTGGGCCGTGGGCGGCAAGCGTCGCAGCGATGGCCGGGGTTGAATTGCCCGTCACGCCGCTGCGCCGGCAGATAGTCAAAACGCAGCGATGCGATTTTCTGCCCGCGAAGTTCCCGATGGTGATTGATATGTCCACCGGCTTTCATTTCCGCCGCGAAGGCGAAGCGATCCTGATGGCGTGGCCCGATGATGAGGAGACTTATGGTTTCAAGACCGCCTTCACACACGATTTTCTGGAAAAGATTTTGACGCGCGCGGTAGACCGCGTTCCGCAATTCGTTGATCTGCCTGTCAATCCGAAGCAGTGCTGGGCCGGGATGTACGAAGTTTCGCCCGACCACCACGCGATCATCGGCGAAGCGCCCGGCGTAAAAGGGCTGTTCTTCGCCAACGGCTTCAGCGGGCACGGTGTGATGCATTCGCCAGCATCGGGCCGCAT
>JAJVID010000215.1:17476-20017 GCA_022072205.1 Acidobacteriota bacterium | reverse complement strand
GTCAGAACAGTCTCTAAAACTTTCGGCGCGAATTCGGCTGGGATGAAAAGATCGAAACCCGGTTCGCCGCAACGGTTGTGAGCCGCGATGAAAACCTGCGTTCCTGAGATTTTTCGCTCGCTGATCTTGTATTGCCGCTCGTCGTCAATCGGTTCTTCGGTCAACGCTTCGATCAAATCCGCCGAGTGCGGGCCTTGCAGCGAATAGAGCGCGAAATGATCGCTGACATCGGTCAGGAAGAATTCTCCGGCGGCGACGAAGCGGCTCAGGTTTTTGAAAACCTTCTCGCGGTTGATCGCGTCGAGTTCCAGCAGCAGATGCGTGCCGAGGTTGTAAATCCGGCAGAGCGCGAGCAGCTTGCCTTGCAACGTCGGAAAAGCCGCCAGCACGCCGTCGCCAGCTTCCAACGATTTCACATCGTTGCTGACCAGGCCGTTCAGGAACTGCACGGAGTTCTTGCCGCTCAATTCCAACTTGCCGGCGGCTGAGAAATCGAGCACGGCGACGCCGCCGCGAATCGCATCGTATTCGCCGCGAAGATCGCCATAATCTTTCGGCAAAGTTTTGTCCGCTTCTTTCATCTTTTAACCATGGGGCCTATGGGAGCTTTAAGTCCTGTAAGTCCCATGAGAGCCATCAAAAGAAATCTTTGGTTAATGCTTCACGAACCGCGCCAGCGATCAACGCGTCGTGCCGATAATTCGGATGATCAATCACCAACCGCGCCTCTTGCGCGCCTGTCACGAAAGCCGCGCGCTGCGCGCCGCTGAAACGGAAACGCACGTATTGTACCGCGCTGATGCGCCGGTCGTCGCTCTGCCCGGCGTCGAAAACGCCCGGCGCTCGTTCATCGCCAATTTGCAGATAAGTCGCTTCGCCAGTGTTCACGCCGTGAAATTTCGTGATCTCGTCCCGGATGCGCGCGGCGTCGGGAAGTTCGATCAACATCGTCGCCGCAAGCTCGTTCTCGCCGGGCAGCAACTGATTGTAGGTGTCAATCTCGTACTGAATCGCGTCGTCGTTGACAAGGCGTTCAGCGCGCATCATCTCCTGAATCTGAAACAGCACGGTGTCGTGATTTTCAAAGACGAAAGTCACCATCGGGCCGACCGCGACGCGGCGATGTTTTTTCAACTCGATGACGCGGCGGCGAAAGCCGTCACGAGCTTTTTCATATTGCGCGATGTCCAGGATTTCTGAAAGTACGACTTTGTTCATTTGTGATAGTTCGATAAGAGGAAGGGAAGAGAGAATACGGAAAAGACGGAAATAACGGAACAGACAGAAAAAAGATTGTGGCAGGAATCTGAAAAATTTCCGTTTGTTCCGTCTTTTCCGTTTATTCCGTTATCTCTCTTCTTCTTCGATTCCATATGCCTTCGCCAGGACTTCAATCGGATGTATCGTCACACGTCCCGTGCCCTGTTGAATTTGAAGCCCGGCCAGCGAGCAATCCGTCGCGACGATGCCGGCGTTCGATTCGTTCACGCCGCGATGCAAGCCGCGCGCGACCCGCTGCGCCAGATCGAAATACTCCTCCTTCATCGCCCACGTCCCATCGTGCCCCGAACAGCCTTTGTCAATGAAGACGACCTGCGCGCCCGCCAGCCGCAGCAGTTCGATTGATTTAGCGCCGATGGCCTGATACTTCAAATGGCAAGGCTGATGATAAGCGACCTTGCCGACATCAACTTTGAAATCCCTGCTCAACCGGCCTTCGTTGTTGAGTTTGACCAGGTACTCCGATAGATCGTAAACGCGCTTTGAAACTTCCAGCGCCTGCTCGCGCTCCTCGCCTTGCAGGTAATCGGCGTACTCTTTCTTGAGCATCATCCCGCAGGTCGGTTCGGGGATGACTATGTCATAGCCTTGCCGGACGTAGGGCAGCAGCGTCTTCACGTTGTCGCGGAAATGTCCGAGAGCTTCTTCGACGCGGCCCGCGTCCAGGTAGGGCATCCCGCAACATCGCTGGCCCGGCGGATCGCAAACTTCAATATCGTTTTTCTGAAACACGCGCACGGCGGCTTTGCCGATCTGCGGCTCGTTGTAATTGACGACGCAGGTGTGGAAGAGCGCGACTTTCAAAACACGCTCGCTACCGCTTGCGGCGCTGACAAACTGCGCCTGCCCGATGTTCTTTCTGAACCATCGCTCGAAAGTTTCGGCGTGGAAGCTTGGGAGAATCTTGTCGCGGTGAACGCCGATGGCTTTTTCCATCAACGCGCGGTTGGCCTTGTTGCGATTGGCGAAATTGACGAGCGGCGCCAGCTTGCTTGCGATGGGACCGATTTCGTCAGGGCTGCTCAGCATCCTGTCGCGCAATTCGACGCCGTCGTTTTTAGCTTCAACGGCGCGCGCGCGCATCACAAGCTTCGGAATGTCAATCAGGAATTTATGAGGCGGCGTGTAAGGACATTTGATGAAGCAGAGTTTGCAGTTGTAGCAGAGATCAACGAATTCCCAGACATCATCCTTCGTCAGTTTGTCGGGATCGGAATCAACTTCGTCCTTGTCGAAACTCTCGAAGAGTTTCGGGAAGCC
>JAJVID010000215.1:5759-17376 GCA_022072205.1 Acidobacteriota bacterium | reverse complement strand
GGGGTCGCCGTCCACTTGACCTTACCGGTCGCGCGATCAACTCCTTCGTAAACGCCCTCGGACTCGGAGGACTTGCTCCACTTGGTTGACATGTCGAGCAGGTTGACGAAGAAGTCATTGCTCAAGGTTCCTGGTTTATCGGTGAACACGCCGTGCTTAGCCCCTCCGGCGTTGGCGTTCAGTACCCGCAATCCGCCGACCAGCGCGGTCATTTCAGGAACGGAGAGCGTCAACAGGTTCGCCCGCTCAACCAGCATAACCGCTGGCGACAGGCGTTCAGCTTTGTCGAAGTAGTTGCGGAAACCATCCGCCGTCGGTTCAAGCGGAGCGAATGACATCACGTCGGTCTGCGCTTCCGACGCGTCCACGCGCCCCGGCGTGAATGGCACAACAACGTTGTGGCCCGCAGCCTTCGCGGCCTGCTCGATGGCGGCATTGCCTCCCAGCACGATCAAATCGGCAAGCGATACTTTCTTCCCGCCGACTGCCGCGCGGTTGAAGTCCTTCTGAATGCCTTCCAGACGCCCCACCACTTTGGCCAGTTCCGCCGGATTGTTGACTTCCCAATCCTTCTGCGGAGCGAGACGAACGCGCGCGCCGTTCGCGCCGCCGCGCATGTCTGTGCCGCGGAACGTGGACGCCGAAGCCCAGGCCGTCCTGATCAATTCCGGGCCGGTCAATCCTGATGCGAGGATCTTTGTTTTCAGCGCCGCAATATCCTTCGCGTCAATCTGCTTGTAGCTGACGCGCGGCAACGGGTCCTGCCAAATCAATTCCTCTTTCGGGACTTCCGAACCGACATAGCGTGAACGCGGGCCTAAGTCGCGGTGCGTCAGCTTGAACCAGGCCTTGGCAAACGCGAGATTGAATTCCTCCTGATGTTCCAGGAAGCGCTTTGCAATCTTCTGGTAGCTCGGATCGAATTTCAGCGCGAGATCGGTCGTGAACATGATCGGCGCATGCCGCTTTGATTTGTCGTGGGCGTCCGGCACGAGGTTCGCGCCCTGACCATTCGCGGGAATCCACTGAGTTGCTCCGGCGGGACTCTTGGTCGGCGCCCAATCGTAGGCGAACAAATTGGCGAGATATTGCGAACTCCAGGCAGTCGGTGTGGAAGACCATGCGCCTTCGAGGCCGCTGGTGACGGTGTCGCCCGCATTGCCCTTGCCGCACTTGTTCGCCCAACCTAATCCCTGCTGTTCAATGCTGGCGGCCGCGGGGTCGGGACCGACGCAATCGCCAGGATTGTAAGCGCCGTGCGCTTTGCCGAAGGTGTGACCACCAGCGATGAGCGCGACGGTCTCTTCGTCGTTCATCGCCATGCGGCCAAAAGTTTCGCGGATGTCCCTGGCCGCCGCCAGCGGATCGGGCTTGCCGTTCGGGCCTTCAGGGTTCACGTAGATCAGGCCCATCTGCACGGCGGCAAGCGGATTCTGAAGTTTTCGGTCTCCGCTGTAACGCTCGTCAGCAAGCCATTTTTTCTCAGGCCCCCAATAAACCACGTCCGGCGCCCAGTCGTCTTCGCGTCCGCCCGCGAAGCCGTAGGTTTTGAGTCCCATTGACTCGATGGCGACGTTTCCGGTCAAAACCATCAGATCGGCCCAGGAGAGTTTCTGACCGTATTTCTGCTTGACCGGCCAGAGCAATCGCCGCGCCTTGTCGAGATTGGCGTTGTCCGGCCAACTGTTGAGCGGCTCGAATCGCTGCTGGCCGCCAGCCGCGCCGCCGCGCCCGTCAGCCACACGGTACGTGCCCGCGCTGTGCCAGGCCATCCGGATGAAGAACGGGCCGTAGTTTCCGTAATCGGCTGGCCACCAGGGCTGCGATGTCGTCAGAACTTTCTTGATGTCCAGCTTGACGGCGTTGAGGTCAAGGCTTGCGAACGCCTTGGCGTAGTCGAACTTTTCTCCCATCGGGTTGGATCTGGCGTCATTCTGCCGAAGCGGCGTGAGATCGAGTTGGTCAGGCCACCAGAACTGGTTTCGCATTGACTCGCTCTGAGCGCTGACTTCATGCGTTGATACTAACGACAGCGCGGCGACCGCTACCGCGGCGAGCGACATCTTCAGGTTCTTGTTCATTGCTTCTCCTTTCTCGAATTTCTCGAACGGAAGGTTCGTTCAGCTTTGCGTGGAGTAACTGCTCAGCCCTTCTTCGTCCCAGCGGGACGGTTTGATTTTAGGCAGGTCGTTTACGGCCTGCAGGCAAAGGCAAAAGATTTTCACGTCGCGTAGCGACGGTTGAAATCAGCCGCGTGATTCAATCGTCGCTATGCGACGAAATATATTCCCTGGCGTCTCATGCAGGCCGTAAACGACCTGCCTAAAATCAAACCGTCGCTACGCGACGAAGAAGGCTGAGCAGTTACTACGTGGAATGGTTAGCCGATTGAATCGAGGCCTTTCTGGAAACGTCCGGCGTGTGATTTCTCGGCGCGCGCGAGCGTTTCAAACCACTCGGCGACTTCTTCAAAACCTTCTTCGCGCGCGGTGCGAGCAAAGCCCGGATACATCTCCGTGTATTCGTAAGTCTCGCCAGCGATGGCCGCCTTCAAGTTCAGCGGCGTGCCGCCGATTGGCTCTCCGGTGGCCGGGTCGCCGACTTCTTTCAGAAAATCCAGATGACCGTGAGCGTGACCGGTTTCGCCTTCTGCAGTGTCGCGGAACAGACCGGCGATGTCGGGATAGCCTTCGACGTCGGCCTGGCGCGCGAAATAAAGATAGCGGCGATTGGCCTGCGATTCGCCAGCGAAGGCGTGTTTCAGATTGTCATGAGTTTTGCTGCCTGCAAGAGATGGCATGTCAACTTCCTCCGTGGAAAGCCCTGAGAGCGGGCGCAAGAACGCGCGATCCCAGGAGGGGTTCATTAACTAATCGCGTCTTCACGAAAGACGCGAGCGGAATTGAAAAGAAAAAGATGGCGGCGCCGAAATTCAGCGCGATTTGATCGGGCGCGCGCCTCTGCCCGCCTTTTTTGGTTTTGACTGACAGGAGGCGCAAACGCCGATGAAATCGAGCCGATGTTCTTCTATCCGGAACCCGCCGAGATTGCGAGCCTGCGCGACGACCGATTGCAGACGGCGTTCTATCGGCATTTCGGCGTCAGTGATGCTTCCGCAAACGCGGCAGATTATGTGGTAGTGCGAATCCTTGACAGTCTCGAAATAAGTGACGGCCATCCCGAAATCAAGCTCGCGCAGGCTGCCCTGCTCAACCAGCACGCGCAGGTTGCGGTAGACAGTGCCCAGGCTCAGTCGCGGGAAGCGGCGCTTGACGAGCTTGTATACCTCGTCCGCCGTCAGATGGCCGCCGTGATGTTCGATGGCGTCGAAGATCGCCTGCCGTTGTTTTGTATTTCGGGTGTTCATTGATACGTTTCAGACCGGCGCATCTTAGTCAGGCTGTGATTATCTGTCAATAACAGGAATTATTACTGATAAGAAAAACTACAAAAAAAGCGGCGCTCGCCCATCCAGGACGAGAGCCGCTCCGACCTTTGCGCCCGACGCCGGATTTCAGGCGTTCGGGTTTTAAGCTGTAAACGAACTGCCGCAGCCGCAGCCGCCGGTGGCGTTCGGGTTGTTGAAGGTGAAGCCCGAACCCATCACGCTGTTGACGTAATCAATCTGCACAGCCTCCAGATATTGCGCGCTGAACATGTCAACAAAGACGCGGAGGTCGCCGGCCTCAACCACTTCATCGGTCGCCTGCGGCGCCTCTTCGATGTTCATCGCGTACTGAAAGCCGGAGCATCCGCCGGGCACGACGCGCACGCGCAGCCCGCCTTCGGTTCCCACATTTTCCGCTTCGAGGAATTTCTTGACTTCCGAAGCCGCCGTGTCAGTCAGGGTCAAAGTCATTGTCTTGCTCTCCTTTGGTAGATGTTGGTAAAAGTTTTCGTTCATCGCCGGTTGTTCATTCCGGCGCTCCTATAAATTCAAGTCATAATCGCTATCAATCAAAGGCGATGATAGCCAACGTCAAAAATCACGTCAATTCCAGCGAACTGCTTACTTCTTCAGATTGAGAATCGGCAGAGCCTTGTTCGTCTTGATCGCTTCGATGCTCACCTGCGCGGCCACGTTCTGCGCTACGGATTGGAACGCTTTGGCCTGTGCGCTGCCGGGCTGGCTAATGACGACGGGCACGCCCAGATCGCCGCCTTCGCGAATGCTGATCGCAATCGGGATGGCGCCGAGGAAGGGAACTCCATATCGCTCGGCCAGCGACTCGCCGCCGCCATTGCCGAAGATGAAGAACTTCGCTCCGTCGTTCGGACACTCAAAATAACTCATGTTCTCGACGATGCCCAGAACAGGCACGTGAAGTTGATCGAACATGTTGTAAGCCTTGCGCACGTCGCTGAGCGCCACTTCCTGCGGCGTCGTCACCAGCACCGCGCCCGCCACCGGCACAAGTTGCGCCAAACTCAACTGCACGTCGCCAGTGCCCGGCGGCATATCAACGATCAAATAATCAATCTCGCCCCATTCGACCTGACGCAGGAATTGCGAGACCGCCGAATGCAACATCGGGCCGCGCCAGACCACAGCCTTGTCGCCCGGATTGAGCAAGCCGATGGACATGGTTTTCACGCCGTGATACGTGGGCGGAACGATCATCTGGCCGCGCACCGCTGGCATATCTTTGCCGCCCATCATGATCGGCACGTTCGGGCCGTAAACGTCGGTGTCGAGGATGCCGACTTTCGCGCCCATCAGGCCGAGCGACACAGCCAGATTGACCGCGACGGTTGATTTGCCCACGCCGCCCTTGCCGGAACTGACCGCGATGATGTGCTTGATGCCTGCGATGTCGGCCTTGTCAATCGCGCCACGCGCCTTCGGCACCTCCGCGTCCATCTTGACTTCGACGCGCTCGACGCCAGGCACGGCCATAACGGCCTTCTCGGCTTGAAACTTGAGCTGGTCGCGCACGGGGCAGGCAGGCGTGGTCAGCACGAAACGAAAGCCGACGATGCCGCCGCAGATTTTCATGTCGCGGATCATGTTGAGCGCGACGATGTCTTTGTGCAGGTCGGGATCTTTGACCGTCCGCAATGCGTTGAGGATCGCGTCCTCAGTTATTTGGGTTGAAGTTTGTTCGTTCATCTCCCTCTCGTCTCGAAATCGGTTTTACTTTCTCTTCGAAATCGCCGCGCGCGAAATCTGCGTGAGCTTCGGCGGCGCGATTCGGAATTCGCATTTTCTCTCACCATCGGCGATGCGGCACTCGCGCACAATCTCGCAACCCAGAGCTTCACGATAAACGCGCAGTTCCTCCTCGCAAACCTGCGAGTAGACGACCGCGACGCTTTCGGTCGGGCAGTTGCGCTGCCTCAACCGGTACGAACCGTCTTTCAGCCGCCGCGCGTCGGCCAGGTAGCCTTTCGCGTTGATCGCCTTGACGAGGCTTTTAACGCGTTCATCGAAATTCTGCCCGCTCAGCCTCTCCTTGAACTTTTTGATCAATTCATCGGCGCGCGCCTTGAGCACACGCTGGAGAGCTTCATCGCCGAAGTTGCGCTGGAGCTGTGTCAGCACTTCTTTCGCAAACTCGTCGTAAATTTGCGGGAAGAGGCAGCGCGCCTTTTCCGTCAAACGATAGATGAAGCGCGGGCGCCCGCGTTCGTGGCGCTCTTCTTCAAAGGCGACCAGGCCGTCGCTTTCGAGAAGGCTCAGATGACGGCGGACGCAGACCTTCGACACTTCCAGGTCTCCGGCCAATTGCTCTACGCTCATCGCGCCGTTGACCTTTAACAAATCAATAATCGCGCTGCGTGATTGTTTGAGAATGTTTTCGACTGCCGCTGCTGACACGAGCCGATGATAGAAGGCGGGGACAGATTTTGTCAACTTTTTGGTTTCTAAAATCCTGAGCCGGGCCAGCATGGCTTTTGCAAAGTCGTCGGGGAGAGACTGAAACCCAAGGCTTACAACCTACCACCTATAAATTTTTTCTTCGATGGCTCAATCAAATGGCGCTTCGCAGGAAAGATTTATAGGTTGTAGGCGCTCGATGATAGGTTTTAGTTTATGAGCGGGACCACAACCGACTTTGCGAAAGCCCTGGCATCGCCCGCCGAGTAAGTGACATTCCTCAGCCTCATGAGTAGAATCGCGCCTGTCCGAAGCTGAAAATTATGCAAACGCCGCCGCCCAACGAAATCACCCCGTTGCTGTTGCGCTGGAGCCAGGGCGACAGCGCCGCGCTCACCCAATTGCTGCCCGTCGTCCACGAGGAACTGCGCAGGCTGGCGCAAAGCTACATGCGCCGCGAACGCCCCGATCACACGCTGCAACCAACCGCGCTCATCAATGAAGCTTACCTGCGGCTGGTCAAACAGGATTTCCCCGAATGGCAAAGCCGGCGGCATTTTTTCGGCGTGGCGGCGCAGTTGATGCGGCAGATTCTGGTCGAACACGCGCGGGCGCGCGCGGCGGGCAAGCGCGACGGCGGGCAGAAATTTTCGCTCGAAGAGGCGCTGACGTTTTCCGACGAACGATCCGCCGAACTGGTGGCGCTCGACGACGCGCTCCTCGCGCTGGCGAAATTCGACGAACGCAAAGTCCGCATCATCGAGTTGCGCTACTTCGGCGGATTGAGTCTGGAAGAAACGGCTGAAGCGCTGGGCCTTTCCGTCACCACCATCGGCCACGAAACGCGCGTGGCTCGCGCCTGGCTGCGCCGCGAAATGGAAACCTGAAACCGGTCATAAATCCTGGCCATGGATCCCGCCTATGAATCCCGAAAGATGGCGACGAGTCGAAGAATTGTTTCTCACCGTAGCGGATCGCCCGGCGGCTGAACGCGAAGCCTATCTGACGCGCGTTTGCGGCGACGATGATGAATTGCGGCGCGAAGTGCTCTCGCTGCTGGCCTGCGACACCACCGAAGACTTCATCCAAAAACCCATTGCAGGCGCGGCTGTCAGCCTCAGCCCCGGTTCGCGCAACGACCTCACGGGAAAGCGCGTCGGTCCTTACCGACTGACGCGCCTGATCGGGCGCGGCGGGATGGGCGCGGTGTATGAAGCCGCGCGCGAAGACGATCAATTCCGGCAACAGGTCGCCATCAAGCTCATCAGGGGCGGGTTGGATTCGGATTTCGCGCGTAAGCGCTTCGTGCGCGAACGGCAGATTCTGGCCTCGCTCGATCATCCGCACATCGCGCGCTTGTTCGACGGCGGCGCGACCGAGGACGGGCGGCCTTACTTCGTGATGGAATTCGTTGACGGCGAGCCGATCACAGATTACTGCCGGCGGCGCAATCTTTCGCTCGACGAGAAGCTGAAACTTTTCCGCGACGTTTGCTCAGCCGTGCAGCACGCGCACCAGAAGCTGGTCGTTCACCGCGACCTCAAGCCGAGCAACATCCTGATCAACAAAGAAGGCGCGCCGAAGCTGCTTGATTTCGGCATCGCCAAGCTGCTCACGCCCGAACCGGGCGAGGCCGTGACGCGAACCGAAACGGCTGTGCGACTGATGACGCCCGATTACGCCAGCCCGGAACAGGCGCGCGGCTTGGGCGTCACGACGGTCTCCGACGTTTATTCGCTCGGCGTCGTGCTTTACGAATTGCTGACGGAGCGGCGTCCATTTCAGTTTGAAACCTATTCGCCGCTGGAGATCGAACGCGCGATCTGCGACACCGAAGCCCCGGCGCCCAGCGAGGTGGCGCGCCAGCAGACAGGGGGATCGCCGAAACTGGCGCGACAACTTGAAGGCGATCTGGACAACATCGCGCTGATGGCGTTGCGCAAAGAACCTGAGCGCCGTTACCAATCGGTCGAACAGTTTTCCGACGATCTGCGGCGTCATCTGATCGGATTGCCGGTCAAAGCGCGTCCCGACACGTTCAGCTATCGCGCAAGCAAATTTGCGCGCCGCCATCGCGTCGCCGTAGTGGCCGCCACGCTGGTCTTGCTCAGTCTGCTTGGAGGCATTCTGGCCACGACGCGCGCCGCGCGTCAGGCGCGCGCCGAACGCGACCGCGCCAATCAAGCGGCGGCGACTGCGGAAGCGGCGATTCAATCGCTGGTGTCCGTGTTTGAATTCACCGATCCGGACAAGTCGCTCAGCCATACCATCACGGTCAAAGAACTGCTGGATCAGGGCGCGGAAAAAGTCGTGCGCGAGTTGAAAGACCAGCCCGTCGCTCAAGCGCGGCTGATAGACACGATGGGCGTCTTGTATCACAAACTCGGCGTGTTTGACCGCGCACAGGAATTGCTGGAAGAGGCGTTGAAGTTGCGGCGGCAAACGCTGGGCGCCGAGAGCGCGGATGTGGCGGCCAGCCTGCATCATCTGGGGGCGCTGGCTTATGCGAAAGGAGATTTCGCCGCCAGCGAGGCGCGGTTCCGCGAGGCGCTTCAGTTGCGGCGCAAGTTGCTGGGCGACGAACACCCGGATGTAGCCGACAGTCAGAGCCGTTTGGGCCTGTTGTTGGTTGATCGCGGCAATCTCATCGAAGCGGAGCCATTGCTGCGCGGGGCGTTGGCGCTGGGGCGCAGGCGGCTCGGTTCCTATAAGACCTTAACCAATAGCCTATGCGGTTTGGCGCGTCTGTTGAGCAAGCAGGGGAAAGTTGCGGAAGCTGCGGATTTGTACCGGCAAGCCCCGGCGCTGTACCGCGAACTGTATGGCGCGGAGAGCCACGCCGTCGCTGACGGCCTGAGCTACCTGGCCCTCACGTTG
The DNA here is from genome assembly GCA_022072205.1 of Acidobacteriota bacterium. Classification (GTDB taxonomy): domain Bacteria; phylum Acidobacteriota; class Blastocatellia; order RBC074; family RBC074; genus JAJVID01. Next base: position 8,681 of record JAJVID010000215.1, on the reverse strand, counting down.
CAGGAACTGGGCGATTACACGGGCGCGGAATTCTTGTTCCGCGAGGTGTTGGCGCCGCAGGACGCCGAGAGCCGGGATATGGTTTGGGGCCTTGCCAATCTGGCGTTGCTGTTGCAGGACAAGCGCGAGTACGCGGAAGCCGAACGACTTTATCAGCAAGCTGTGGCCTTGCAGCGCAAGCTTTTCGGCGAGAACCACCAGGACCTCGCAGGATTGATGAACAACCAGGCGTTTCTGTTGAGGGAGAAAGGCGATTATGCGGGAGCCGAGGCCCTCTTCCAGCAGACCCTGGCGTTAAATCGCAAACTGCATGGCGAGTTACACCCCGTGACAGCCAACACCATCAGCAATCTCGCGGAGGTGTATTTCTACAAGGGCCGATACAACGACGCCCTGCGGCTTTACCGGCGGGCGCTGGACGATTTTTTGAAATTGCTTCACCCGGATCATTGGATGGTCGTTCGCACGCGGAGTTTCCTGGGCGCCTGTCTGACAAAACTTAAACATTACAGCGAGGCCGAAGAACAGTTGCTCGCCGCTCACGCCGGATTGAAGACCGTGCGAGGCGAGCAGCACGAGGTGACACGCAAAACCGTCAGCCGACTCATCGAACTTTACGAAGCCTGGGGCAAACCCGGCCAGGCCGCGCCTTACCGCGCGCTGCCCCGCGCCAAATAACAACCTCATTCACCGGCTGCCCATCTGTATTGTTTCTTGCTTTTCCTGACTAACCTTCCAACCACCTTCAAAAAAAATCTTTCCGCGACCGGCGATTCGCGCTTCTTTTTTCGCCTGAGTAAGTGAGCGGCGATGATCGGCGTCCTCAAAACCGGGGCGCGGCGATCATCGCCAAACGCTAAACGTCAACTTCAAGAAGGAGAAGCCAGGTATGAAGATCAAATCGAACGTCAAAGCTGGCAAGATCACCGCCAACCACAACCAGACAGTGACTTGCGCCTCGATAATCAGGAGCAAGAGGCCGGCGCAACAAACAACAAAACAGGAGCAATGAGGAAATGATGATTGCAAAGCAAACACAAACCGCAACGAAACCGCTTTACAGCTACCAACAAACACTGCTCGCTTCGCAAAAGGCGAACTGGCGAATCGAAGACATCATCGGTGGCGACAAGCGGCTCGGTTTCGCACGCCCTCTCATGCCGGAATCGTTCGCGCGGGTGGAGGAACTCGGCTTCCTGACGCCCGCCGAAAAGCTGAAGCTGAATCAGATTCGCGGCTTCGATTATCTCTGCGTCTTCGGGCTGGTCGAGGAGTTCATTCTGCCGTTCGTGCTCGACCACGCGCGCCCGCAATTGCAGGACGACGATTACCGCGCGCGGGCCTTTCTGGCTTTCGCCGCCGAAGAGGCCAAACACATCCAGCTCTTCAAAAAATTCCGCGCGGAATTTGAAGAGGGCTTCGGGACGGAATGTCTGTTCATCGGCCCGCCCAAGGCAATCGCCGACGCCATTCTCGCGCACGACCCGCTGGCCGTGGCGTTTGCGATTCTGCACATCGAATGGATGACGCAACGGCATTACACCGAAAGCGTGCAGGGCGACCAGGGACTCGACGCGCAGTTTAAGAGCCTGCTCAAACATCACTGGATGGAAGAGGCGCAGCACGCCAAGCTCGATACGATGATGGTCGAGGCGCTCGCCCAAGGGCGCGGCGAGGCCGAACTGGAAAAGGCGATGAACGAATACCTGGAAATCGGCGGCTTCCTCGACGACGGGTTGCGCCAGCAGGCCGAGTTCAATCTGGAAAACCTGCAACGCTGGACGGGGCGCAAACTGACCGAGGACGAGCGCGCCGAGTTCATGACCAAACAACATCAGGCGCTGCGCTGGACATTCCTGGGTTCCGGCATGACCCATCCGAATTTCCTGTCCACGCTGGAGCGGCTGTCGCCGGCCTTGCGGAACCGCATCGAACAGGTCGCGCCATTATTTTGTTGAATGCGTTGAAAGGCTCGGCGGCCACACCGGCAAACACCGCCGATTTCCGCAGGCAGAGAGTAACCGGCCCGTCGTGATGGGAGGGAAGATCGCTCATCACGACGGGCCAGGTGAAGCCACGCCGGTTTCAGTTCTCGCCGCTCAGCTCACTCGACAGACAACCAATCGGCGCGCGTCGCGGCTTGTCAAAGAAGAGACCGCGTGACGCCCGCCACCCTCATCGTGGCCCGGCCAACACGCCGCAAGTAACAGCCTCCGGCTCCGAAATTTTTCTGTACAAAAAAACTTTCCGCGAGAGGCAAATCCCCCTTCCTTTTTCGCATGAGTAAGTGAGCAGCGATGACGCCGCCGTGAGCGCGCAGGAATCGCTTCAGTTAAATGTGGGACAAGATGGCATCTTGTCCCACATTTTGAGCGAACCAGGTCCGCCGGCAGGCAGGTTGAGAAAAAGAGATGCTCGCACGCGGACGCGAGCGCGATGGGAGAAGGAGAATTTTATGAACTTACCGCCAATTACGCGGGTCGCGGTGTGCGCGGCGCTGGTCGCGCTGTGCGCCGCCGGCGTCGGATTTATTTCAACACGATCCGCATCCGGGCAGGAGAGCGAGTCTGGCGTTTTGCGCGGCGCGGCTGCGCTCGACCGTTTGAAACGGGACGGGCAATACGATTCCTTGCAGGCCGCGATGGATCAGGCCCGCTTCAGCGTCAGCCACGCAGAAGCGACGCCGCTGGGCCGCGCCGCCTGGCGCGCGCCCAACCGCTCGGCGGGCTACGACGCTTACATCACCGAAGCGGGCGTGAGCATCGCCATCAATGACGAAACAATTGTCAGTCTCAGCCTGAACAGCATCGGTTACGGCGAGGCTTTGCAATTCGTCGCTCCGGGCGAAGTCAAAGGCGACAAACAATCCATCACCATAAATCGCAATCACGGTTTGAGCGAATGGTTCATCAACGGCCCCGA
>JAJVID010000215.1:0-5659 GCA_022072205.1 Acidobacteriota bacterium | reverse complement strand
GCGCTCATCGGAGCGAGCAATGGGCCGAATGGCGCAAACCTCGATCAGGGCGCGGCCTATGTCTTCACGCGCAATGGCGCGTCGTGGACGTTGCAGCAGAAGCTCAACGCCAACAGCGGACTGCGCGAAATGGATTTCGGCTCGGCGGTGGCGCTCGACGGCGACACGGCGCTCATCGGCGCGCAAAGCTTTTCGACCAATGCGAATTTCATCCCCGGCGCGGTGTACGTCTTCACGCGCAGCGGCGCAAGTTGGACGCAGCAGGCGCAGTTGTTCGCCAGCGATATCGGGAACTTCGACCGCTTCGGCGCGGCGGTGGCGCTGGAGGGCGACACGGCGCTCATCGGCGCGTCCGGCAATGCGGTTACGCAACTCGGTCAAGGCTCGGCTTACGTCTTCACGCGTAACGGCGCGACGTGGAAGGAACAAAAGATACTCACCGCCAATGACGCTTCGGCCAATGATAACTTCGGCAATGCGGTGGCGCTCAGCGGCGACACGGCGGCGATTGGCGCGCACAAATACGGCGGCGATGATCGCGGCAAGGTCTACACCTTCAAACGCGGCGCGACGGGATGGGCGCAAACGGACGGCGTGGAAGCGCCCGATCCTCTGGCAGGCGCTTATTTCGGCGCGTCAGTCGCGCTGGACGGCGACCGGATGATAGTGGGAGCCGCGCCCGCGTTGTACGGCAACGCGAGGGCTGAACGTTCGGCGTATGCGTTTGTGCGCAACGGCGGTTGGCGTCCCGTCAGACAGTTCGGGGCGGAAGTCGGCTCGGCGTATGACCTCTTCGGTTACGCGGTGGCGCTCGATGGCGCGACTGCGCTGGTGGGCGCGCCGCGCGGCGACGCAGCCGCAACGGATCAGGGCGCGGCTTACGTCTTCGCGCTGCGCGACAGCCAGCACAGCGAACAGCAAAAGCTGACAGCCAGCGACGGCAAGGAAAACGATCAGTTCGGCGCGGTGGTGGCTCTCGACGGCGACACGCTTGCGGTAGGCGCGCCGCTTTGGGACGCCGGAGGGAATCAGGATATGGGAGCGGTGTATGTCTTCACGCGCAATGGCGCGGTCTGGACGTTCCAGCAACGACTCAACGGCGTCAGGGGCAACGATCGCTTCGGCCAGGCGGTCGCGCTCAGCGGCGATACGCTCGTAGTCGGCGCGCCGCGAACCGATTACAGCGCCGGCGCCGATCAAGGCGCGGTATTTGTTTATGCGCGCAATGGCGCGACGTGGACGTTTCGACAAGTGATCCTGGCCGGCGATGCGGCGCCTTACGATTACTTCGGCGCGGCGGTGGCGCTCGACGGGAATACGATATTGATAGGCGCCCCATTCGACGACGTGGAATTTAGTGATGATGGATTGGCCCGTGATCAAGGCTCGGCCTACGTGTACACGCGCGACGGCGCCGGTCTTTGGACGCCGCATTCGCGGTTGTTTACCAATACAAGCCATTCGGATGAGTGGTTCGGCAGCGCGGTCGCGCTCGACGGAGACACGGCGGCCGTCGGCGCGCCCCGCGACGAACTGGTCAACTACCGGTCTGAGGAAGGCCTGGTTTACGTGTTCACGCGCATCTTTGGGAGCTGGACGCCGCATAAACAATTCACCGCCAATGACACAACAGGGCGGGATCATTTCGGCAGCGCGCTCGCGATCAGCGGCGACATCCTGATGGTCGGCGCGCCGGATGGAGGCTTCACTCCGCCGCCGTCTCCCTTTGCAGGAGCGGTTTACGCTTTCACGCGCAGCCCTGAAGGTTGGACGCAACGACAGAAAATCACCGCGAATGACAAAGCCGAAAACGCCCTTTTCGGCGCAGCCATCGCATTCAACGGCGACCGGTTGGTGGTCGGCGCGCCGGGAACAAACAATGGCGCGAACGCCAGAGTTGGAGCGGCCTATGTTTTTACTGGCAGCGGCGGAACCCAACCTTTATGGACGCAACAACAAAAACTCACGGCCAGCGCCGGCTCAACGATTCAATATTTCGGCGGCGGCGTTGCGCTCAGCGACGAGACTGTGGCGGTCGCCGCGCCTTATGACGCCGTCGGCGGGACTTTCAATCAAGGCTCGGTTTACATCTTCGCCAGCCCCGTTTGCCAGAACGTGACGCTCGCGCCAGCCGCGCTGCCCAACGCCGCCCTCAACGCCGCATACAGCCAGGCGCTCACCGCCAGCGGCAGCGGCGTCGGAGCTTATCTTTTCTCGGTGTCCGAAGGCGCCTTGCCGCCCGGCCTGTCGCTCGATCAAGCCGGACTGCTCGCGGGGACGCCAACCGCGACGGGCGCGTATCGCTTCACCATCAGCGCCACGCAGCCGGACACGCTCTGCGTGGGCAAACGCGATTACACAATCAAGGTCACGCCGCCCTGTCCCGCGCTGACGCTCGCGCCAGCGACGCTTCCCAACGGCAAACGCAACTCGCCGTTCAATCAGACGCTCACGACGAGCGGCGGCGCGGCTCCTTACCGTTACACAGTCACAACGGGCGCGCTGCCGCCCGGCATAAACCTTAGCGCGAGCGGCGCGTTGAGCGGCACGCCAACGGAGGTCGGCGCCTACAATTTCACCGTCGTGGCGACCGACGCTAACGGCTGCACGGCGACGCGCGACTATGCGCTGACGATCAATACCGAAGTCGTCACCGTCGTCTCGGCAGCCAGTTACAAACCCGGCGTCGCGCCCGAATCCATCGCCGCGGCCTTCGGCCTGGACCTCGCCACGCAAACCGAAGCCGCCGCCCAGGTCCCCTTGCCGACCGAACTGGGAGGCGCGCGCGTCACGATCCGCGACAGCCAGGGCGCGGAGTGGCCGGCCCCGCTATTTTTCGTCTCGCCGGGACAAATCAACTTTCAGGTTCCGCAAAACGCAGCCTTAGGAGCGGCGACGGTCCGGCTGAGCGGCGGCGCGACGGGGCAGTTTGAAATCACCCGCATCGCGCCGGCTCTGTTCTCCGTTAATGGCGACGGAAAAGGGCTGGCAGCCGCTTATGCCTTGCACGTTGACCAGAACGGCGGACAAAGAATCGAACCGGTCGCGCGATTCGACGGTACGCGCTTCGTCCCCGTGCCGATCGAAATCGGCCCGCTCCCCGAACAGGTTTATCTGGTCGTATTCGGCACTGGCTTTCGGCGCCGGCAACTTGTCACCGCAAACATCGGGGGCCAATTCACCAACGTGCTGTATGCCGGCGCGGCGTCGGGTCTCGTCGGCGTTGATCAAGCCAACGTGCTATTGCCGCGCTCGCTGATAGGGAGCGGCGAAGTGACCCTGAGTTTTAGCGTGGATGGCGTGTACGCAAACTATGTTCGAATCCATGTGCGTTGAACACAAAAAAAGTAGGGCAAACTGCCTGGTTTGTCTTGGTCCCTTCAAAGACCTCTTTCGGGGATCCCAGGCAAACTAGACAGTTTGCCCTACTCTTTTCGAGAAGGATTCATGAAATTGCAGCGAGTCATTCGATTTACTTTATTCCTGGCGGCGCAGGCTTTGCTCCTCGGCGGCGTAGCTTACGTCACCGAAGAGTGCGTGAGCATCGCCGTCAACGACAAATCGTATGTCAGCCCCAACCTGAACAGGATCGGTTACGGCGAGGCTTTGCAATCCGTCGCTCCGGGCGATGTCGTCGGCGACAAACAGACGATCACCATCAATCGCAATCACGGATTGAGCGAATGGTTTGTCAACGGCCCTTACGGATTGGAGCACGGCTTCACGCTCAACGAACCGCCGCAATCCGCAATCCGCAATCCGCAATCCGCAATCCCGCTGCGGCTGGCTTTGCAGGTTAGCGAAGGCTGGCGCGCGGTGGCCAGCGATGACGGAAAGCTCGTGACCTTGCGCGGCCCGAACGACGAGGCGGTCGAATACGGCAAGCTGGTCGCGCGCGACAAACTGGAGCGCAGCATCCCGGCGCGGGTCGCGGTCGCCTTCGCGGTCGCACTGAGTGGCGACGCCTTGCTGGTGGGCGCGCCGGGCGACGCTGTTGGCGCCAACACAAGCCGAGGCTCGGTCTACGCCTATTCGCATTGGCGGTCACAGGGGTAATCGGCCGCCGCCAGGTCTGCGCTGAAAAATCTACAGAAAAAAATCTTCTGCGTTTGCGCGAGACAACGACCGAGCCGCAATTGGAACCCATGACGGCGACGTAAAGGTTCAGCATCGCCATCAACGACGAAACCTGAAAAAAATTCTCCGCAACCGAAAAATTCCCCTTTCTTTTTCGCATGAGTAGATGAGCGGCGATGAAAGCCGCTCTGAACGGGGAGGAAGTTCTTCCGGTAAGCCGGAGGTCTGCCTGTCCTCAGATTAACTAACACGTTTACGAATTTGACTCGGAGGAAATCATGAAACCATCGCATACCAAACTATTCAGTTCACTCATTCGCGCCGCGCTGTTGTGCATGGGCCTGTGGCTCGCGCCGGCGTCCGTTTCGTTCGCGCAGGCGGTCAACAATCAAGCTCCGGACTTGTCGGCGTCTCTTTGCGACAGTCTGGAAGCGCCGCAGGGAAACAAACTGGCCTTCCGCGCGTACGCGGTGGGCGCGCAGCTTTACAGATGGAATGGAACCAGTTGGGTGTTCGTGGAGCCTGTGGCGACGTTGTACGCCGACCCAAATCATCACGTCAAAGTCGGCGTTCATTACGCCGGCCCCACCTGGGAAGCCAACAATGGCGGCAAAGTGGTGGCCACGCGCGTGGAAGGTTGCTCCCCGGATCCGACCGCCATTCCCTGGTTGCTGCTCAAGACGACCTCGACCGACGGCCCGGGCATTTTGAGTCTGGTGACCTACATCCAGCGGGTGAACACCAAAGGCGGTCTGGCTCCAACCGCTCCCGGCGCGTCCATTGGCGCAGTGGCTGAGGTCCCTTACTCGGCGGAGTATTACTTCTACCGCGCGAAGAACTACTGAAATAAAGCAACGTAATTGAGAATCGCCGCTACGTCAGACGAGCTGCGTTCGCCGCGCTGGCCGGGCGCGGCGAAGTGGACGCGCAGTTGCGCGTGGATGGCGTGGCGTCGAATCCGGTGAAGGTGACGATTCGGTAAATGGTTGCGCGACGCGAAACAAGAAGGAAGAAGGAGTGAAACAATCATGAATTTTACGAAATACGAAATACGTATCGGAGCCGGCGCGTTGCTGAGCGCGGCGTTGGTTATCTCGGCGCATTGCGCGAATTTCTTTAAAGCGGGGGCCAGCGCGCCAATGGCCATCGTTGCGGCGCCCGCTGAATATCCGGCGGGCAGCGCCGGGCGCTTTTTGCAACTCGGCAAGGTGAAAGACAAGCGGGCGCAGGTGACGATCAATGGCGGCGCGAGCGCGACCGTCAACGGCGTGACGATTTCGAGTCTGGCCGTGAATGGCGCGGGCGCGATCAGGGCGCTGGTCAGCGCGTCGTGCAGGGCCAGAGACGCGCGTTTCACGTTGCAAGCCACCGCCGACGGAGGCAGGGTCGGGTCTGCGCCGCTGACGGTCGAGGTGACGCCGAATCCGCCGCCCACGCTCGGTTATGACAGCCTGCATACGGTTGCGCCCGGCGGGAAGTTGACGATCAAACCTGATCGCGGCCTCAGCGATCAGGGAGAAGTCGCCAGAGTCGCCGTGCATCGCGTCACGCCGAAATTCAGGGGCAAGCTCAGCGTAGACGA
>JAJVID010000153.1 GCA_022072205.1 Acidobacteriota bacterium | reverse complement strand
GAGCCTCTTACAGATGAGGCGCTCTGTGGCTGGCGGATTATGCAACCATCTTTACAACTCCTCAAGCTATCGAACCAGTTTATCTTTTGCCTGCAAAACAAATGAGGTAGTCTGTCGGCGCTCAAAAATCTCGCTGACAACTTTATGTGGTTCTGAAGCCGGCTGAGCAGTTACAAAAATAAAACATTGCAAGGAGTAAAACTTATGACCTCGAATTTGCGCCGAGTATCGCCGCTGGTCGCGGCGGTGTTGGCGTTTGTTTTTATCTCGCCGGTAACGGCGCAAAAACCGAATGCGACGACGCAGAAACCGAAAGCTCCTGTTCAACCCGGCAAGCCGGTGATCTGGGCTGATCCCGGCGTGGTCGAAAGACTTGATTTTGCGGCAGGCCCCGGCGGGCGCGCCAAAATGCCCAAACCGCCATTCACCTTCATCGAAGAAAACCTGTCGGGCACCAATCCGAAGGTGCGCGTGAGCGACGCGAACGGGAACAGATGGACGGCCAAGTTCGGTACGGAAGTCAGCGCGGAGACTTTCGCTACGCGCATCGCCTGGGCCGCCGGATATTTTGTCGAGCCTGCCTATTTCGTTCCGAGCGGCAGGATTGAAAAACTCGGTCCGCTGGAACGCGCGAAGAGTCACATCAAACCTGACGGCAGCTTCACCGGCGCCCGCTTCGAAGCGCAGCGCGAGAAGGGCGTCAGAAAACTGGATGAAGAGCAGAGCTGGAGCTGGATTCAGAATCCCTTCGTCGGCACGAAAGAGTTGAACGGGCTGAAGGTGATTATGATGCTGGTGTCGAATTGGGATAACAAAGATTTGCGCGACGTCAAGCGAGGCTCGAACACGGCGATCTATCAAACGCCGACCAAAGCCGGTTTGGAAGATCGTTACATGGTCACGGATTGGGGCGGTTCGATGGGCAAATGGGGCGGATTTATCAGCCGTGAGAAATGGGATTGCAGAGGGTATCGCGGCCAGACCAGAGATTTCATCAAAGGCGTGAAGGGCAATCTGGTCGAGTTCGGCTATTCAGGACAGCATTCCGACACTTTCAAAAACGACATCCGCGCGAGCGATCTGAAATGGCTGATGCAATACGTCGGGCGCATTACCGACGCGCAACTACGCTCCGGATTGCAGGCGAGCGGCGCCGCGCCGGACGAAGTCGAATGCTTCGCTCAGGCTCTCCGCGACCGCATCAACCAGATGAAATTAAATGCAAGGTAAACATTTTGTTGGCGCGGAATAAAACCATCAAACGACGGGGAAAGGGGATCACGGGGAAAAACCACCAGGACAGCGATTTTACTTCTCTGTGATCCCATCTCCACGCCGTTAATTTGTTTTCGATTCGTTTCTTACTTCCCGCTTGCCCGTCCGTTCTCAGCCTGCGTTTGCGGCGGCTCAAGCAGTTTCAGACTCTGCGCCTTCAACAACAAATTTCCCGCAATCGGCGCCGAAGTGCGCGAGCCGTATCCTCCGCCTTCGACCACGACGGCCCACGCGACCTTCGGGTTTTCGACCGGCGCGAAGCCGATGAACCAGGAATCAATCCGTCGTTTCTCGGCTATCTTGATCCGGGTTCGACCGCGCGAATCAACGTAGGTGACGGGCTTGCCGGTTTTCGGATCAATCTCCGGCACGTCGCGTTGCGCGGTTCCGGTCTTTCCTCCGGCGGTCAATTTGGCGTTGCGAACCAGGCCGCCGAACACTCCTGCGGCGGTTCCACGCTCAACCACCGAAGCCATCAATCGCCGCATTTTCGCAGCGGTTTCATGAGTCATCGCCTGGCTCAATGCGGCGGGCTGGCGGCCCATCTCGATTGTCGGGCGCATCACATCTCCGCGCGAATTGGCGACGGCGGCGGCGGTCATCGCCATTTCCAGCGGAGTCAATTGCACGTAGCCCTGGCCGATTGATTCGAGCGCGAGATCGTATTTCGTGATCTTGCGCCCGTTGACGAAAGTCGAGAGCAGCGGCGCGAGCACGTCGGAAAGAACTTTGTTGTCGGTGTTCCAGAGGTTGCGGAACGCGCCCACGCCGATTGATTCGCCCGCCGTGTCGTAAACGCTGAGGCCGAAGCGCGACGCCGCCTCGCCCATCCGCTGGCGTTCGACTTCGACGCCGAGTTGCGCGAAGTATTGATTACAGGAATGCGTGTAGGCTTCGAGCAGGCCGATCGTACCGTGCGATTCGCCTTCGTCATCGCGGATCGGGCGGTTCGATCCCGGCGGCGTCCAGCCTTCGCCGCGACAGGTGAAGACCTTGTCGTCCAGCCGCGCGTCAATCGCGGCTGAGGCCGTGATTGTCTTGAACGTCGAGCCGGGCAGGTAATATTCGTCGAGCGCGCGATTGAGCAGCGGTTTGCGCCCGGCGTCGTTCCAGATTTCCCGCCACTTCACGTCGTTATCCACGTCGCTCGGATCGAAGCCGGGGCTGCTGGCCATCGCCAGTATCTCGCCGGTTTGCGGGTTGAGCATGACAACCGCGCCGCGTTTGCCTTGCAATTGTTCCGAAGCCGCCCGCTGCAAATCGTAATCAATCGTCAGAACCATATCCCGTCCGATGGGCGGGCGGGCGTCTTCGTTGTTGATGTCGGTCAGCTTCTTCCACCAGCTTTTTTCAGGCTCCGCCGCGTGCGGCGCGACTGCCGCCCGTTCGAGCAAGGCGTCGCCGCGCGTCAGCGTGCCGTAACCGACGATGTGCGCGGCCCCCGGCCCAAGCGGATAATCGCGGATGATCCGTCCGTTCAGGTAACGGTATTTCGCCAGCGCCCGTTTTGGATCGTGATGACGGTCGTAAATCCATCCGCGCAGCTTGCTCTCGACTTCGCGGCGGTTGCGCTGATCGCGTTTGTTTTTCAAAGACTCGAAAGCCGCGTCCTCGCCCAGCGGCCCCGCCGCGAACAATCCCCAATAGGCGTGAAAGCCGAGCGCCGCGACCACCACCAACGCAAACGCCCAGCGCACGTAACGCAGGCGGCGGCTGGTCAGGCGCGGTCCGAAATCTTCGGGAAGTTTCGCATCCGGTTGATCAGCGCTTGCCGCGCGCGAACGATAACGCCACGTCGAAGTAAACAACGCGAGGATCAGGCCAGTCAGGCCGATCAGAAGAATGATGGTTGCGATGAAGGGAAAGCTCATAAGCGGAAAATCAAAAGGCAAAAATCAAAAATCAAAATCCGGCGCCTGTCCCAATGCGCGTTATTCGGGCGGCGTTGCTGAAAGCGTTGTTTCGACGTCGCCGAATTTCAATCGGTCGCCATTGCGCACGACACATCTGCCGCCGGGTTCGAGCGCCACGCCGTTGACGAAAGTGCCGTTGCTGCTGTCGCGGTCAGCCAGAAAAAGATTGCCGTCAGCGGAAAGCCTCAACGCCGCGTGAAAATTCGAGACTGATGGATCGTTGATGATCAACGCATTCGCGCTGTTGCGCCCGATTCCGGCAGGGTCGGCGCCGCTTGCAATGCGCGCGCGCGGCTCGCGCGAACCGCCCTCGATGCGCAGGGTGACGTTACAGCTTTTGCCCGGGGCCGCGCCGGCCGCGTGGCTTGCAGCGGCGATGGCGTTTTCGGGCGCGTTTTGCGTGATGACGGCGGGCAGCGCGTCGCCGAATCCGGCTCTGATTTCGAGGCCGCGCGTGAAGGCGTCGTAAGCGACCCTGACCTGAACTTCGCCGAGCGTCGCGTAACGGCGGTTGTAGATGTATTCGTAGATGCTCGCGCTCAATTCGCGTTGCAGGAATTCGCGGCGCGACGCGCCCAATCGCGTGTATGTTTCGTAATCGTAGCGAAGCTCGATCAGGTTCGGCGCAACGACGCGTGAGTCTTCGCGCTTCAAATTCTCTTCGACCGCCTGCTCGATCAAGGGCGCGAGCGTGGCCAGATCGGCGCGCGCGCCACCTTCAAGTCCGCTGCCCCGGCGCAACGCGAAATCAATCGCGCCGCCGATGCGCTCGAACAACCGCCGCACGAAATACTCCACGCGGCCCGACAGATCAGCGCCTTTTGAATTGTGTTCCGGCATACTGAAAACTCCGCTGAATGGGACTCTGAGGAGTAATGGGGGTTATGCGGCTTCTTGTCTCCCTGTCCCCTTGTCTCCCTGTCCCCTTGTCCCTCTTCGCTGCCTGACCGCTTCGAATAAAACGGCTGCGGCCGCCGCTGCGACGTTCAATGATTCGACCGGAGCGCGCAACGGAATACGCAAGCGCGCGTCGCAACGTTCCAAAACTGTAGCGCCGACGCCGCGCGCCTCGTTGCCGAAGATGATCATCGTCGGTTTGCGCCAGTCGTAATCGCTGTAGACCGTCTCGCCGCTCGCCTCCGCCGCCGCGATCTTCATATTCTTGGCGTGAACGCCGGCTAACAACTCTTCAACCTCGATCTCGGTCACGACGGGTAATCGAAAGGCCGACCCCATAGAACTGCGCAGCGTCTTCGGCGAAAACGCGTCAACCGAGCCTTTCAGAGCCACGACGCAGCTTGCCCCCGCCGCTTCGGATGTCCTGACAATCGTTCCGAAATTGCCCGGGTCCTGTACCGAGTCGAGACAAACAATCAGCGGCGCATCGCCGTCTCGCGCCGGTAAAATTTGATCGAATTTGAAAACAGGTTTTTCCGCAATCGCGACCAGCCCCTGGGAGTTGACGGTGTCGCTGACGGTTGCGAGCGCGGCGTCCGTGACAGAATAGAGGGGAATGTTGCGGCGCGCCATTTCGGCGACGACCATTTGCGCGCGCGGGTTCGGATCAGGCGCGTGAAAACAGGCGGTCGGCTTCAACCCCGATTGCAGGAGTTCCTCGATCAACCGCTCGCCTTCGACGAAGATCAACCCGCGTTCGCGCCCGTCGCGGACGCGGCGCGCATGTTTCAATCGTTCGTTGGCGGGGCTGGTGATGATCATAAAAACAATGGGCGCGCATCAGATTACGAAGAGCGTTACCAATTGGCAAGCTGTGAATGACGCGCGCCAGCGCGCCGGAAATCGCGCGGCGTCTGAAGAATCCATAAATTTGCCGCGAATCCCTGATCAAATGAAGATCGAACGAAGCTCCGCTTTCAATGTCAGTTGAGTTTGGCTAGTATTACTCGCCGGGGCGCGGAAGAGATTGCGTCCTCTGCAAATTCCTTTGACTTGTAGATTTGGACTGTAAATTGCCGGAATGGAATTCACCTTGTTTACGCGCTTAGGAGGTACGTGCAGTGAGAAATAACTTGCGGCGGTTTTCGATCTTTGCCATTGCAATCGTCTTGTTGGCGGGCATCGCCTCTGTGCGCCCGCAGGCTGTCACGGATGACAAACTCGCGTGGGAGCATCTCTCCCGCGATTACGTCGGGGCGATGGAAACGATTCGTGAAAAATACGTTGAAGAGATTGATTACGAAGCGCTGACCACGACCGCCATCCAGGGCATGCTCCGCACGCTCGACCCGCACTCGAACTATTACGACCGCAAGTCATTTGAAGAAATGCGAATGGAACAGCGCAGCCAGTATTACGGCATCGGCGCTTCGATCCAGGGGCGCTATCACGGCGTTTACATTATCGAAACTTTTAAGGACACGCCTGCCGCACAGGCCGGGTTGCGATACGGCGATCAGATTGTCGCGATTGACGGCAAGAACACGGCGGCCTGGAACTCCGATCAGGTGCGCGACAATCTGCGCGGCGAACTAGGCACGGAAGTCAAAGTGACCGTCAAACGCGTGGGCGCCGCCGAACCGGTCACAGTCACAATCGAGCGCGCCGCCGTTGATCTGCCTTCGATTTCCGGCGCCTACATTGTGAAACCCGGAGTGGGTTACGTCGCGTTGTCGCGCGGATTTCATTCGACGACGAGCGACGAATTGACTTCGGCGATTTCGGCCTTGAAGTCGCAGGGGATGAATTCGCTGGTGCTCGATCTGCGAGGCAATCCGGGCGGGTTCCTCGATCAGGCGATTCGCGTGGCCGACAAATTTCTGCAACGCGGCCAGATCATCCTTTCGGTTCGAGGCCGCGACGGGCGCGCCAGTGACAAAGACTGGCCCGCCGAATCGGGAATGCCTGAAACTTTCCCGATGGTTGTTTTGATTGACGACGGCTCAGCTTCGGCTTCCGAAATCGTGGCCGGGGCGATTCAGGATCACGACCGCGCGCTGATCGTCGGCGAACCGAGTTTCGGCAAGGGGCTGGTGCAGACGATCTATCCGCTTTACGGCGGCGCAGGGCTGACGTTGACGACGGCGCGGTATTACACGCCCAGCGGACGTCTGATCCAGCGCGATTATTCCAACGGGTCGAGCTACGAATACCACTTCCGCCGCAACGGGAATGGCCCCATCGAACCTCCGAAGCCTCGCAACGAAATGCGCCGCACGGACACAGGCCGCACGGTTTATGGCGGCGGCGGTATCGAACCCGACATCAAGGTCGAATCTTCGGATGTCAACAACACGCAGGGAGCGATCTGGACCTCAGGGTTGTTCATGTTCGTGCGCGAGATGATGGCCGGGCGCATCGCCGCCGCCGCCGGCTTCAAACGCGGCGCTATCGAATTCGATCATCAGCCGCGAGCGGGCGAATTCGTCGTCACCGATGAAATCATGAAAGCCTATCGGGAGTTCATGGCTGATTTCCTGTCGAAAAATCAGGACACCGGTGTGACGATGAAAACGGTTGAAGAGAACTTCGAGTGGGCGCGCAAAAAGATTCGTGAAGAGGCGCTGATTGCAGCCTACGGCGTGGACACGCAGAAACGGATGATGGCGGATCAGGACACCCAATTGCAGCGCGCAATCACCGAGATGCCGCAATCGGCGCAACTGGCTGAGCGCGCGCGGAAGCTGTCGCGAACCTCGAAGAAGTAATTTGAATTAAATACCGAAAGACTGGAAGGCGGCTGGAGCACTCTCAGCCGCCTTTTTCACCTGTTGAGCGTTGAAAATGAGATTGTTTTCGAGCGGCAAAAAGAATTGGGTCTTGTTTTGCGCAGCCGCGCCGCCTGCGCTCTTTTTTGGCGCGGTCTGGGGCGCCGGAAGTTTTTTGAGCAAACCGGTCAATCAGCCGATAGGCGCGTTGCCGAATTATTTATGCGGGAGCGACGTCGAATTTGAGAGCGGAGCGGGAGCGAAGCTTCGCGGGTGGCTGATACCGGGCCGCAAGGACGCGGGCGCGGTTGTGTTGATGCATGGTTATCGCGGCGACCGGCGGCAGATGCTGGGGCACGCGACGTTTCTGAGCCAGGCGGGCTACAGCGTTCTGCTCTTCGATTTTCAGGCGCACGGCGAAAGTTCCGGAAGACGGATTACAATCGGCTACCTCGAAAGTCTCGACGCGCAGGCCGCCGTCCAGTTTATGAAAAGAAGTTGTCCTGGCGAAAAGCTGGGCGTGATCGGACTTTCGATGGGCGGCGCGGCTGCTGTGCTGGCCTCCCCCGCGCTGAAGGTTGATGCGATGACGCTGGAGATGGTCTACCCGGACATTGACAGGGCTACGGCGAACCGTGTGGAAAGATATTTGGGCGGATGGGCGCGCGGTCTGGCGCCGTTGCTGACGATGCAATTGCCGCTGCGTTGCGGAATTGACGGGAACGCGCTGAGGCCGATTGATCGAGTCGGAGCGGTCACAGTCCCGAAACTTTTCATTGCGGGCGCCAAAGACCGTCACACGAAGCTGGCCGAATCGCAGGAGCTTTTCACCGCCGCCTGCGAACCGAAGGAGCTTTGGGTGGTTGAAGAGGCTGAGCACGTTGATGTACATCAGGTGGCGAAAGAAGAGTACGAAAGACGCATTTTGGATTTTTTCGAGAAGCATCTGAGGCGGTAAAACAGATTTCATGTCACGCAAACGAATATTTCTCGCGCTGCTCATCATCCTGCCGCTCGCATTGGGCGGATGGATTTACGCGCGGCGTCCGAAGCCGGTGATTATCGCGTCGTATGTGCCCGAATCCGCGCTCGGCTATCTGGAAGTCAACGACTGGCCGCGTTTGGTTGACCGTTTGACTTCGACCAAAGCCTGGCGCGAACTCGCGCCCGCTTACGGCATTCCCGAAGAGTTGAATTATTTCGGCAAGATCAGCCGATGGGATTTTGTGGCGCGGATTACCGGTGGCGGGGAAGCGGCGATGCTCGCCCGCTCGCAATTCGCAGTCGTGATCAGCGGGCTGGAAGTTCGCGGCGAACAGGTCAAGCCGCGAATGGCGTTGATCGTCGAAACGCACAGCGACGCCGATTCCGTTCGCGAAGCCGCCGGGAAGAGATTGGCTCAATTGGCCCAGACCGCTTTCGGGCGTTTCGCCAAACAGGACGGAGAATACGCCGGAGTTCGGACTGAGACCTGGCGCGCCGCCGATTCCGACAAGCAGTTGCTGGCGGCGCAGATCGAAGGCGAATTGATCGTGGCCAACCATCCTGATCCGCTGCGCGCCTGCATTGACACGCGGCTCGGGCGCGCGCCTTCGATGGCCAACAATTTTCATTTGCAGAACTCGCGGGCGCTGGTCGAGCGCGACGACGACGAAAAAGCTATGTTCGGTTTCGTCACCGGCGAAGGCGTGACGCGGCTGCTGCGGTTCTGGGCGTTTCTGATTTCGGGCGACACGCTGAGCAAGGCCGCGCTGGCCGGGGCGATGGGCGATGTCTTCACCGATTTCTCTTCACGCGCGACCGACGGCATCGCTTACGGCGCCGGTTTCGAGGGCGATGGAGTCGTGAATCGTTACGCGTTGTTGTTCAAACCTGAACTGGCCGATTCGCTCAAGGCTGCGGTGAAACCGGCGCAGCCGAATCCGGAGGCGCGGCGCGCTCTGGATTTGATTCCCACTGAGGCGAAAGACGTGACGCTGATCGGCGTCGAAAATCCGATCAAGACGCTGGATGGGATCGAAGGCGTAATCTCTTCCCGCGCTGGCGCGGCGCAGAGCTTCCTGCTGCATCAATTCGTGATCGGCGCGCGCGAAGCTTTTCTGGGAATCAAAGAGAGCGATAAGGCCGATGGCGCCATCGGCGACGAGATCGCCCATTTCAATTTCACCGAGGCCGCCGAAGACCGCGTCTGGCTGATCGCGCAGCGCAACGAGGCTTTCGTGACGACGCTGGTCGGACGAGTCTTCACAGCGCGAGGCGCGTCGCTGCTGCGCGAAAAATACAAGGAGCGCGAAATCATCAGGTCGAGCGACCAGCGACGTGGCGCGGCGGTCATCGTCGGCGATTTCCTGGCGCTTGGCCGCAGGGAACGGCTGATGCGTTTGATTGATTCGCAGCAGGGCGGGAAGGGCTTTAAAAACTCGCCGCAGTTCACAGCCGCGAACAAAATCCAGCAGCCGGCGGCGGTCAAGAGTTTCACATCCGTGAAGGAAGAGAGCGGCGAGATGCTGGCCGCGATTGCGCGGTGGACGGCTTCGGGATCAGGAAAGCCGCCATCGAGCGCCGCGCTCGATCATCTGCCTTTCGCATCGAGCGCGACCTCGATCAACGACCGCGGAGTTTACGTCGAATCGCATTCGCCGTTCGGCAATTTCCCGTTCATCGTTTCGTTGATTGATGGCTCGATGAAAGCTCAACCTGAAATGAAATGACAGCACGCGGGCAAAAAGACGAGGCTGTTTTGCTGCGCGCCGAAAGCCTGACCAAGATTTATTCGGGGCGCGCGGAAGATGTCATCGTCTTCCGCGATCTCGATCTGGAAGTCGCGCGCGGCGAGATGGTCGCCATCACCGGCGAGTCGGGAGCGGGCAAATCAACGCTGCTCCATCTGCTCGGAGGTTTGGATAAACCCACGTCGGGAAGCGTGAAAATAGGCGAGTTTGACATCGCAAAAAACGCTGAGCTAGACTTGGCATGCTTTCGCAACCGGCGTATCGGTTTCGTTTTTCAGTTTCATCACTTACTCCCCGAATTCTCTGCTGCAGAGAACGTGATGATGCCTTTGTTGATTGGCGGCGCGGCGAAACGCGACGCCGCTCGAAGGGCCAACGTTCTTTTAGACCGTGTCGGACTGGCCGGACGCGCTGACCATCGTCCCGGCGAGCTTTCAGGAGGCGAACAGCAAAGAGTCGCGCTGGCCCGGGCGCTTGCCGCTTCGCCTGCGCTGCTTTTGGCTGATGAGCCGACGGGGAATCTGGATCAGCGCACGGGAGATGAGGTTCACGCTTTAATCAGGCAATTGCAAAGAGAAGAGCAATTGACCGCTGTCATCGTCACTCACAATGAAAAATTAGCGGGCCTGTGCGACCGCGCTTTGCGCTTGGAGAGCGGGACGCTCAGGGCCGGCGCCTAAATTGTTTTGAAGTTGGATTAAAGATGTTCGAACGTTACACCGAAAAAGCGCGTCGCGTAATATTTTTTGCCCGATACGAAGCCAGTCAATTCGGCGCATCCCAGATCGAAGCTGAACATATCCTGCTGGGCCTCATCCGCGAAGACAAAAACCTGACCGCGCGGTTTTTCCACCGATCACACGCCAACGTCGAATCAATCCGCAAGGAAATTGAAGGGCGCACCGTAATGCGCGACCGCATCTCTTCGCAGATTGATCTGCCGTTGTCGGGCGAGGCGAAACGCGTGCTGGCTTTCGCCGCCGAAGAATCCGAACGGCTGGGCAATCGTCACATCGGCACCGAACATCTGTTGTTGGGCTTGTTGCGCGAAGAGAATTCAGTCGCCGCCGAGATTTTGTATGAGCGCGGTCTGCGCCTTTCGGACATTCGCCAGGATTTAATGCGGCAGGCGAACGTCGAGCGCAACGCGCACGCGCGCAAAGAAACTCCGCATCTGTTCGAGTTCAGCCGCGACCTGACCGAAGCCGCGCTCGAAGGCAAACTCGACCCGCTGGTCGGGCGCGAACGGGAGATTGATCGCGTCGTTCAGATTCTGTGCCGCCGGACGAAAAATAATCCAGTGCTGGTGGGCGAGCCGGGCGTCGGCAAGACGGCCATAGTCGAAGGTCTGGCGCAGCGCGTCGTCAATGGCGATGTGCCGTCGTTCCTCGCGGACAAACGGATTCTCGCGCTCGACCTGAGCCTGGTTGTCGCGGGAACGAAATATCGCGGCCAGTTTGAAGAGCGCATGAAAACCATCATGCGCGAACTGACCGACAACCCGCAGTACATCATTTTCATTGACGAATTGCACACGCTGATCGGCGCGGGTTCCGCTGAAGGCAGTCTGGACGCGGCGAACATCCTGAAGCCCGCGTTGTCGCGCGGCGAAATCCAGTGCATCGGCGCGACCACAACCGCCGAGTTCCGCAAATCCATCGAGAAAGACCGTTCGCTGGAACGACGATTCCAGTCCATCAAAGTCGCCGCGCCGAACGAGGCGGAAGCCATTCAGATCATTGACGGGATCAAAGATCGCTACGAGTCGTATCACAACGTCCGTTACGCTGGCGACGCCATCGAAGCGGCGGTCTATCAGTCGAGCCGTTATTTGCCGGAGCGCTTCCTCCCGGACAAAGCGATTGACGTGATTGACGAAGCCGGCGCGCGCGTGAAATTGCGCGTGCAGCGCGAGAGCGGATACGTCCCGCCGCCGCCCCGCTGGCAACAGCAGAAGGAAAAGGATTACCGCCACGATGCGCGCGAGTACAGCAGCAATTACCGCGACCGCGATCGAATCTACTCCAACTCCCGCCGTCCGCCGCAGTATTACGAGCCGCAGGATTATGAAAATTACGCCGCGCTGGTCAACAAGCAGGACATTGACGACGTGATCGCAAGCTGGACCGGCATCCCCATCGCGTCTTTGCGGGAAGAGGAAATGGTCAAGCTGCTGCGGATCGAAGACGAGCTGCATAAGCGCGTGATCAGTCAGGAATCGGCGATTTCGGCGCTGGCGCGCGCCATTCGCCGTTCGCGCGCGGGTTTGAAAAGCCCGCTGCGCCCCGTCGGCTCGTTTCTGTTCCTGGGGCCGACCGGCGTAGGCAAGACCGAAGTCGCTCGCTCTCTGGCCGAGTTCCTGTTCAGTTCGGAACGCGCGATGATCCGCTTCGATATGTCGGAGTTTATGGAGAAACATTCGGTGTCGAAGCTGATCGGATCGCCTCCGGGTTATGTCGGTTACGACGAGGGCGGGCAATTGACCGAACGCATCCGCCGCAATCCCTACTCGGTTCTGCTGCTGGATGAGATTGAAAAAGCGCATCCGGACATCTTCAACATTCTGCTTCAGGTTTTTGAAGACGGCGTGCTGACCGATGCGGCTGGCGCCAAGGTTGATTTCAAGAACGTGATCGTGATTATGACCTCGAACATCGGAGCGAGGTTCATCAACAAAGGCGCGAGCCTGGGCTTCCAATCTTCGTTCGGCGAGGCCGTCGCCAAAAATGAAGACCGCGTGCTGGCCGCCGTGCGCGAAACGTTCAATCCTGAATTTATCAACCGTCTGGACGAAATCATCGTCTTCGAGCCGCTGACCGACGACGACTTGTTGAGGATCGTCGGGTTGCTGATTGATCAACTCAACCGGACGTTGCTGCAGCGCAAGCTCGAAGTGCGATTGACCGAAGACGCCAAGCGCTGGATCGTTGATCGAACCTGCGCGGATCGCACTTACGGCGCAAGACCGCTGCGCCGCGCGCTCCAAAAATATGTCGAGGACCCGTTGTCGGAAGCCCTGATTCAGGGACACATCGGCTCGGCCCCGTTGATCGAGGTCTTTCTTGATGGCGATGCTCTGAATTATCGTCCGGTGAGCGGCGTTGCGCTGCCGGAAAATCTCGCTGAGGAATTGAATAACCCGGATGAGGTTTTAATTGCATAGAAACCGCAGGGTCGAGAATGAGCGTCCGGATTAACTCCGCCGCGCGCTCATTCCTGATTCGATTTTCGTCTTGAAGAGTTTGTCAGAATTCCCACCTCTTCACCGACTCGCTATGCTCGCGTTTGAAATCGCGTTTGAATTGGAAGGCCGAAATACCATAAAAGCCGCAATGAAGCCGCAGACGGATAGCCGCGTCGAAGCTGGATTTTCCAGACTTTTGGTCAGGCTTCCGGTCAGGTTTCTGAGCGGATGCGCCCGCTTTTTCGCCTGCTTCGCGGAAAATCACAACTTCAGCCGTCCGACTATTCAAGCCAGAGGTCTTCGCGTATAATGCGCGGTCTTAAATTATCACTGCAATCTTGGCGATGTGGGTCGTTCATGACGACAGCGCGGCGTCCGCGGCTTATCAGATTTGAAAACGTGATCGGGCTGCCGGCGTCAGCGGCCACGTTCATTAACGCGCGTGGCTTCCCCTTTTAATCCGTGACCAACTCCATGATCAGATCAACATTGTTCGATGGGAGAGCTTTCATGACCAGAGGCGTTTCCTTTTTGGCAAGCGCATTCATTCTTGCACTAGCTTCATTCGTTTCCATTGCTACTGGCAGCCCCGCTCTGGCGCAGACTCCACAACCAGGCTCAGGCCAGGAGACGGTCGTCGAAGACGTGGAGATTCGCGGCAACCGCCGCATCCCAAAGGAATCAATTCTTTACTACGTTCAGAGCAAACCGCAGGATCGTTTCGACCTCAGTCTTGCGCAGCGCGACTTGCAGGCCATCATTCAGATGGGATTGTTCGATCCGCTGGCGACCAAGCTCTTCGTCGAAGACGGCCCGCGCGGCGGCAAGATCATTATCTTCCAGGTCAAGGAGTATCCGATCATCCGCGATCTTCAATATCGCGGGATGAAATCGGCAACTGAAAGCGAAGTCCTGACGCGGTTCAAGGAGCGTCGCGTTCAGGTCAGCAAGGAATCGCAATTCGATCCCGCGAAAGCCAACGGCGCCCGCCTCGTCTTGCGAGAATTGCTGGCTGAAAAGGGCCACCCCAACGCTGAGGTTTCGGTTGAGGTCGAAGACATTTCGGCCACGACCGTCGCTCTGGTTTTTAATGTGGATGAAGGCCCGCGCGTCCGCGTCAAGGAGATTGAATTCACCGGCGACCGCGACGGGTTTTCACAACGCCGTCTGCGCGGCGCGATGAAGCTGGTCAAAGAGGCA
Organism: Acidobacteriota bacterium; assembly: GCA_022072205.1. Classification (GTDB taxonomy): domain Bacteria; phylum Acidobacteriota; class Blastocatellia; order RBC074; family RBC074; genus JAJVID01. The sequence continues at coordinate 6,052 of JAJVID010000153.1, read as the reverse complement.
GGACTCATTTCGACTTTCACGTCGAAAGACATCTACTTCAAAGAGAAACTGCAGGATGACCTTGAGCGCGTGCGCTTCTATCTCGGAACCAAAGGTTATTTGCAAGCGAAGATCGGCGAGCCGAAGGTCGAAGAGGCTGGCAAGGTGTCGAGCGGGTTGCCGCTCCCGCTGCTTCGCAAAACAGGCCCCGGCCTTAAAGTCACCATCCCGGTGGAAGTCGGACGGCGTTACAAAATCACCAAAGTCGAAGAGAAAGGCGTGACGATCTTCCAGCCGGGCGTCATCTCGGCTGTCTCGGGGCTGAAAAAAGACGATTACGCCGACGCCAAGAAGATTCAGGAGAACGTCTTCAAAGGTATCAAGGATTTGTACGGCACGCAGGGCTACATCCAGGCCGACGTCAACTTCATCCCGAAATTCATTGATAAAACGCCGGAAGAGGGCGAGGTCGAAATCACACTGGAAGTCGAAGAGGGCCGCCAGTTCACAATGCGCCGCCTGGAGTTCATCGGCAACACCAACACGCGCGACGTGGTGTTGCGCCGTGAAGTGCTGCTCAACGAAGGCGACGCTTACAACAAACGTTACTGGGATCTTTCAATCGTCCGCCTGAACCAATTGGGCCTCTTTGACGAAATCAAGGAGAAGGACGCGATCACCCGCACCAACGACCGCGATCAGACCGTTGATATTGATTTACAGGTCAAAGAAAAAGGCCGCCAGCAGGTCCAACTCAACGGCGGCGTGTCTGGTTTCGCGGGCAGCTTCTTCGGGCTGGAGTATTCGACAAACAACCTGCTCGGTTATGGCGAATCACTGACCTTCGCGCTTTCTGGCGGTAACCGTTCGCAGAGCTTTATGTTCGGTTTCACCGAGCCATACCTGCTCGGCAAGCCGGTTAGCCTGGGCTTCCAGCTTTTCGCCTCGAAATACCAGTTTATCGGACAGGGCTTCAACTTCGGTAACGCGACCGATATTTTGCAGGCGAGTTTCTTCGGTTTGTCTTCGATCAACGCCGACACGCTGTTTACGCAACGCACGGTCGGCGGCACGGTCAGCCTTTCGGGGCCGTTGCAACTGTTTACCAGGCGCTTCCGCAAGTATGCTCAGTTCACGCGTCTTGGCCTGTCGTACTCGCTGACGGGCAACAGCATTCAGGACCCGGCGGTCAACCGCGACGCCGATCCGAAGAACGACATTCCGGTCACCTTCACGCAACCGCGCATCATCACCAGCCGCATTGTCCCTTCGATTTATTACAACACGAAGAACGCGTACCTCGATCCGACGCGAGGCCAGAGCCTGTTCCTGGGCTTTTCGCTGGCAGGCGGCATTCTGGGCGGCGACGTGAACACCTTCGCGCCGTCGCTGGAATATCAATTTTTCACTCCGGTATTCAAACGCCGGTCTGAAAAACCGCATGTGCTGGCGATGCGCTTCAAAGCCGATCACATCCGCACTTTCGGCACGCCGTTCGACACTCAATCGCTCTCGTTCGTCGGCGGCATTCCGATCTTCGAGCGGTTCTTCCTCGGCGGCGAATACGACATTCGCGGTTATAACTTCCGCTCGATCTCGCCGGTGGTGCCGAGCGATTCATATCTCTCGACGCGCAACGTCGTGGCCAAAGTCATAGACCCCGCCGATTCGACCAAGCTGATTGACGCGCCAGTAGGAACAGTGGACAAGAGTGTGCTGCGCAATTACACGTTCCAATCGCCGACCGGAGCCTGCGCCGGACTCGATTCGCCCGACGCAAGCAAGAATTGCAACACCGTCAAGGCGCGCACCTTCTTTACGCCGATCGGCGGCGACACGCAATTCATTTACAACCTCGAGTACCGCGTCCCGGTCTTCAGCGTGCTCTCGATCGCGGCGTTCGCCGACGTCGGCACGGCCTTCAACGCGCGCAAATACAATGACCAGGTCACCTCGACTAATTTCATCAACCAGAACATCACGGTATCGGGTGTGACGCTCAACCCGGCGGGCCGCGTAGCGACGCCGGAAGAGATCGCCGGCGCGCCGAAAGATGTGTCGGGCAACCCCATCGGTTTCCGCACGGTTTTCCTGCAGGGCGATTCGCAGAGTTACGACATCGTTCGCACTTCGCAACAGAACGTGAAGTTCCTGTCAGACCTGCGCTCGTCAATGGGCCTGGAATTCCGAGTCCAGATGCCTGTGATCAACGTCCCGTTCCGGTTGATTTTCGCCTACAACCCGCAGGCGAAAACTGATCTTACCGATCCGACAGTGCTCTTTATCGAGCGCCGCACAGTCGTGCGCTTCAGCGTCGGAAGAACATTTTAGTGGTGGTTGGGGTTGGTGGTTGGTGGTTGGTGAAAAGCAACAGCCAACCACCAACCACTAACCACCAACCACCGAACAGAATTGGAGACTTTGCTAATAATGAAGATGAAGCTTTTACTGACCCTCGCCCTCCTGCTTATGACCGCTCCCGGCGCCTTCGCTCAGGCGGCGGGCGGCGCCGGCGCGAAAGTGAAGATAGCGATCGTTGACGTACTGGCCTTCCGCGAAGAGGTGCTGGAGTTGAAGGCGAAATACGATAAGCTGCAAACCGAGTTCGCGGCGAAGTATCGCGATCTGGAATCCATGCAAAACAAGATCGCCGCCCAGCAGAAAGTCCTGGAGGAGAACAGGAACCTGACCGCGCAACAGGTGCAAAAACTCACCGACGAGATCGAGCAACTCAAGAAGGAATTCAACCGCACGCGCGAAGACTCCGAGTCTATGGCCCAGAAGCGCGAGAAAGAAGAGACCGAGGCGATTTATGACAAGCTGAGCAAATTCCTCGATCAGTATTGCGCCAAAAACGGAATCACGACCGTCTTCGATGCGCGCCGTTTGCAGGAAACCGGAGTCGTCGTTTACGCCGCCCCGGCGGCGAACATCACCAAAACTTTCGTCAGTGAATACAACAAGGCGAATCCGGTTCAGGCCGCAGCGGCCCCGGCGAAATAACCACGCCTGAGCCTGACGCTGAAATTCAATGTTAGCCTCAGGCGTCGAAACCGCGTGGCGCCCCGACGACCACTTTTGACATTCGACTCCGGGATTTTTGCAATCCTGAAATTGATCATTAAGGAGCTTATCTGAAATGAAGAGACTGATTTTCGCATTTGCGATTACAAGCTTGTTCGCGCTGGCTGCGCTGGCGCAGACCCCGACCCCTCCATCACGCCCGGCGACGACGGCTTCAGCCCCGGCGGCGAGCGCCGCGACCGGCGGCACTGGCGCCGAAGGGAAACTCGCCTACATCAACACCGCCGCTTTCAGCAATAACATCGGCGAACTGAAGGCCAAGCTCGACGCCCTCAACAGGGATTTCGAGCCGAAGAAGAAAGAGGTGCAGGCGATGGAGGACGACCTGAATAACCTCAAGAACAAAATCCAGACTCAGGGCGCCACCGTCAGCGTGCAAGTCCGCTCCCAGTGGGTCGAGGAAGCTACCGACAAGGAAAAGCTGCTCACCCGCAAAAAAGAGGATTACAACGCGATGGGCCAGAAAAGTCTGGCGGAAGCCACCCAGCCGGTTTACGACAAAGTCGGCAAATTTCTTGAGGGCTACTGCCAGCAGCGCGGCATCGTGATGGTGCTCGAAGGCGGCGCGGCCCAGCAGGCGGGCATTCTGCTTTTCGCGGCCCAGGCCACTGACATCACCGAAGACTTCATCAAGGAATACAACAAGGCCCATCCGGCTCCGGCCGCCGCCGCCGCCCCGGCGGCGAAGAAGCCGTAAAGGGTCAGCAATAAGTAGGCGGCAGGCAGTAGGCAGAAAATGTGAGCAGTAGGTTTGGACCACTGCTTTCGGTTTTCTGCCTACTGCTTTCTGTGTATTGCCATCTGTCTACCGCTTTATGAAGCTTTCTGAACTATCAGAGCGGATCAAGGCGCAATTGCGCGGCGACGGCGAGTTGGAAATTTCGGGCGTCAATTCACTCGACGGCGTCTGCGCGGGCCAGGTGACTTACGTCGCCGACGCCGCCAGATTGCGGCAGGCGGTCGAGAGCGGCGCGTTGGCCTTCATTGTTCCGGCGAATCTTGTGGACAATCCGGCGCTCGCTGGGCAGTCGTTGCTGATCGCGAAAGACGCCAAACTCGCTTTCGCCCGCGCCATCGCCGCTTTTCACGCGAAGCCTTACAAATCGCGCGGCGTCAGCCCCGATCTCGTTCTGGGCGAAAATTCCCGCGTCGGCGCGGCCTGTTCGATTCATCCGCGCGTGACGATAGGCCGCGACTCGATCATCGGCGACTGCGTGACGCTGCATCCGGGCGTGGTCATCGGCGACAACTGCCGCGTCGGCGACAATACGGTGATCTTCGCCAACGTTTCAATCTACGACGACACTCAAATAGGCGCGCGCTGCCGCATTCACAGCGGCGTGGTCATCGGCTCCGATGGTTTCAGCTTCACGCCCGACGAAGAGGGCCGGCAGTTCAAACTCTTGCAGGTGGGGCGCGTCGTGATCGAAGACGATGTCGAGATCGGCGCAAACTGCTCGGTTGACCGCGCGGGCTTCGGCGAAACGCGCATCCGGCGCGGAGCCAAATTCGACAACCTGATCCAGATCGGCCACAACGTCGAGATCGGCGAAAACACCGTCGTTGCGGCGCTCGCCGGGTTTTCAGGCGGAACCACCGTCGGACGCAATTGCATCATCGCGGGCCAGATCGGAACCAACCAGCACATCATCGTCGGCGACGGCGCGATCATCACTGCCCGCACCGGCGTCACCAAAAGCGTCGAGCCGGGCAAGCTGATGGGCGGAATGATGCCCGCGATGGATTACCAGCAGTGGCGCAAGTCGCAGGTCTTGTACGCGCGGTTGCCGGAGTTGTTCGAGCGGTTGAAGAAGTTGGAAAAGAAGTTGAGCAGTTGAATTACGAAGCCACTCAGCGGGGAATTCGTCCTGGCCTACCAAATTGTGTATTCACCCGATGCCGAAGGTCACTTACGAGCTTTGACTGCTCGACAGCGGGGTATTGTTTTGGATACAGTGGACAAGCAGTTGACGCGCCAGCCGATAGTTGAAACGAAAAATCGGAAGCCGATGCGGCCCAATCCGTTGGCTTCGTGGGAACTGCGGATCGGCAAGCTGAGAGTTTATTACGACCTTGAGGAAGAACCTGAAAAGGTGGTTTACATCATTGCTATCGGCGTCAAAGATCGCAATCGCGTATGGATCGGCGGAGAGGAAATTGATTTAAAGAGGTTGATTTGAAGGAGGTTGGTTTATGAAGATTCTGGAACTGTCTGAAGCTACCGCGCCATTGGCGGATTATGCAAAAGACCTGGATCAGGAACCGCTTATCCTGCATATTGGCGGCCAACCTATCGCCGCATTGATGGCGATTGAGAATGCGGATTGGGAAACTATCTCGCTGAGTAATAACCCGAAATTCCTGGAGATTCTCGAACGTTCGCGGAAAAGACTGCGCGAAGAAGGCGGCATCTCCCCAGACGAGATGCGCCGTCGTCTGGGCTTGGCTGACTGAAAGACGGCTTTCACCAATTACCAATTTATGGACATCAACGAAATTCAATCAATCATTCCACACCGTTACCCGATGCTGTTGATTGATCGCGTGATCGAGATGGAGCCGCTCAAGCGGATTGTCGCGATCAAGAACGTGACGATGAACGAACAGATCTTTCAGGGGCATTTTCCCGGAGCGCCCGTTTTCCCCGGCGTCTGCATCATCGAAGCGATGGCGCAGGCCGGCGCGGTGCTGCTCTTCCGCGAAGTTCCTGACCGCGACTCGAAACTGCTCTACTTCACCGGAATCGAGGAAGCCCGGTTCCGCAAACCGGTTCGGCCCGGCGATCAGTTGCGTCTGGAAGTCACCGTGCTCAAATACAAGATGGGCTTCGCCAAGTTGCGCGCCGAGGCTTACGTTGACGGCCAACTCGTAACCGAGGCCGTGATCTCCTCCGCGCTGGCGGACAGACCGAAATAAATGGGGGGTGGGGAGTAGGGAATGGGAAGATGGCCCCACTCCCCACTCCCCACTCCCCACTCCCGTTCTCCCT